>JBJHCE010000182.1:0-5793 GCA_050485865.1 Gemmatimonadales bacterium
ACGGGCGCGGGCCGAGGGCGAGGACCCGGGCATCGCACGCCTCCTCGCGCGCTTCCGCCGCCCGGTCGGCCACGCGCCGCGCCAGGGGATTGAACCAGTGGAGGCCCACGACGAGCCGGGAGAGGAATACCCGGGCGGGATCGTGCCCCGCGAGGTGCACGAACTCGTGGAGGAGCACCGTCTCCAGCCGCTCGCGGCTCCAGGCCCGCGCCCGCTCGGGAAGGAGGATCACCGGGCGCAGCACGCCCCCGGCCATGGGGACCTCGGTCCGCGCGGAAAGGACGATCCGGACCCGTATGCGCCTCCGCCGGGAGAGCCCCGCGAGCGCCCCCAGGTGGGCCAGGTCCACGCCGAGCGCCTCCGAGTCGACCAGAGCGCCCACGCGGGCAAGGCGCTGGGCCCGACCCACTCCGAGCGCCAGCCCCACCAGGGCCAGAAGGGCGCCGGCCGCCCATCCGAGAACGAAGAGCCATGCGAGGATCCGTCCGGTGCGCCCGAGTGCCCCGGGCCCCCGGGCGGCCTCGGGTGTGGGTGCCCCGCCGACGAACGGCTGGGAGAACCCCTCCTCCACGCCGAAGGAGCGGGGGCCGGACGGAGTCGCCTCCGCTCCAGGGGGTGGGGGAACCGGGGCGGCCATTTCGACTCGAGCGAACGGCGCCACCGTCCCGACGGGTTCCCCCGGAGTGCCCGGCGCCGCCCCCGCCCCCGAAACCACCGATGCGAGCGGGCCGAGCGGCCCCAGCGGGACCGTGACCTCCGGGACCACCCGCGGCAGCGCCGGAAGGAGGAGCGCCGCCACGAGCACCGCGGTCCAGTAGCGGTGGCGAAACGCCGCGGGCGCGTCCACCAGGAGCCGCGCCATGAGGAGGGCTCCGCCGAGAAGGAGGCTCACCCGCACAAGAAGGACGAGGGCCTCCGCGGGTGGGAACGCGGTCCACCAGGCGGCGAGGATCAGGGCCCCCGCCTCCACGCCGCCCATGTCAGCGACCCTCCCGGGCGGCCCGGTCGATCAGGGCCTTCAGCCGCTCCCGCTCGTCGGGGGGAAGCGGGCCCCGGGCATCGAGGAGCGCGGCCATGACCCCTTCCGTCGAGCCGTCGAAAAAGGTCTCCACGACCCGCTCGAGCGCCTCCCTCCGGGCCTGTGACCTCGGTACGGTGGGGGCGTAGACGTAGCGGGGCCCGTCCTGCCCGTACGCGAGGTGCCCCTTCTCCACGAGGATGCGGAGGGTCGAGCGGACGGCGGCGTCGGTCGGGGGCGACTCCATCGCCTCGCGGACGGCGGCGGCGGTGGCCCGCCCCAGCCGGTGGACGATCTCCATCACCTCGGACTCGCGGCGGCTCAGACCCGTCTCGGGAATCATGGCCCAGCTCCGTTCGGGACACGGGATCAGGGCGGGGCGGCTCCCCCACCACACTCCGAGCCTAACGGGGGTGGTGTTGAAATGTCAACACTATGTGGTTTTCTCCACGGCAGGAACGAAACGAGCCGCCGGTTGCACCGGCGGCACCTTTACGTGTTCTGGAGTGTGGGCCGGTTCGCCGCCGAGCTCCCCGCCCCACCGCTCCACCGCCCCCCCGCTCCACCGCCCCACCGCCCCATGCGAGAAGAATTCAGCACTCGAGCCACCCCGCTGGGTCGAGATACCGAAAACGCACCGGATTCCGAGCACGATTCAGCGTTCGACCAGGAGATCGCGCTCGAGGGCTGAATCCTTCTCGAATTCCGGCATCATTGGCGATCTCGACGTTCCCGGAAGTGCCGAAAGCTGAATTCTTCTCGGTGCGCGACCATGGCCCCCGGGTCCGGTCCCCCGGAGCCCACCACGGCACGCTGGGCCCGCCGCCCCACACGGGGTCGCCGCCCCACACGGGGTCACCGCCCCACACGGGGCCGCCGCCTCACACGGGGTCGCCGCCCTCCCCGGCCCCATCCCGGGGCGGCCAGGCCCCACGCGGCCCACCCCATCCGCCGGGCGCCCGCCCCCCTGCCCCCGCCGGCCCCGCCGCATCCCCCAACAGTATACGCGTACACTCCGGCAGCGCGCCGCACCGCGAAGGCGGCCCGCCTCGCCCGACCCGCCCGCCTCGCCCACCCCGAACGCGCCCGACCCCGGCCGCCCCGCCCTACCCCCTCCCCCGCGCCCTCCAGGCCGCAAGCACCTCGGCCTCCCGCTCGGCGCTCGCCCCCGCCCGGAGCTGGGCCCGGCGCGCCTCGGGCCGCGCGTGGTGGTAGTCGAGCGTCGCCTGCGCCGTGTCGGCCAGCGACCGGAAGGTGAGCCCCGCCGCCACCTCGCGCGAAAGGTCGAAGCGGGCGAACCCCTCCCAGCCGGGAAGGTCAGCGGGGCGCCAGACGGGCATCTCCTGGTAGGGGCGAAAGCCGTGCTCCGCCAGGAACTCCCGCGGGATCCAGGTCCACGAGAGGGGGGCGGTGGTCACGGCGGCGATCCCGTACAGGAATTCGGCCATGGAGCGCCCGTGCTCGGGGCCGATCCCCATGAAGGTCCCGTAGGTCCGCGCTTCGCAGAGACGCACGGCCCACTCGGACAGGTCCCGCACGTCGATCACCTGCACCCGGTCGCGCTCCGGGTCGCCGGGCGCCAGGATCTCGCCCCCGCGCTCGATCCGCACGGGCCAGTAGGTGAAGCGGTCGGTGTCGTCGTCCGGCCCCACGATGAGCCCCGGCCGCACGATGGTGGTCCGCGCCCCGAAGGCGGCGGTGGCCTCCCCCTCGGCGAGCGCCTTCGCGAGGCCGTACGGATAGGGGCGCCCCTCGCTCCAGTTCGGGGTGTTCTCGCGAGTGAGGAGGGGCTCGTCGACGGTGGCGGGCACCCGGCTGATCTCGCGGAAGACCGACCGCGTCGAGATGAAGAGGTACTGCTCCGCCGCGTCCCGGAGGAGCCCCGCCGAATCGCGCACCCAGTCGGGGGCGTCGGCGCGCGAGGCGGAGTTGTCGATCACCGCGTCGAAGCGGCGCCCGCGCAGCGCGGAGAGGTCCCCGGTCTCGCGGTCGCCCGTGAGCTCCTCGACCCCGTCGAACATGCCGGGCGCGGAGCGGCCCCGGTTGAAGACCGTCACCTCGTGGCCGCGCTCGAGGGCGTAGCGGACCATGTACGGCCCGATGAAGCCCGTTCCCCCGAGAATGAGGAGGCGGATGCGGCGGGACGGGGCTTCCGCCCGCGGGGCGGGTGCGTCCGCCTTCGCACCCCGGGGGGCGGGAGGGTGCGGCGCGGCGGAAAGGGGGGCGGTCGTGGCGGTGAGCGCCGCGGCGCCGCCGGCTGCGGCGGCAGCGGTGCGGAGGAACTCCCGGCGGGTGGTCATGGTGTGGGGTCCTCCCGCCGGAAGAGGCGGAGATGGGGGGGATGAAGTACGGGAGAGGGAGGAAGGCGAGCCGCGTGCCCCGCGCCGGGCGCGGTGGGGCCGACTCGCTACCGTGCGACGAGTTCGTATTCCACGATCCGTACCCGCGGAAGGAGCCCCTCAGCCACCTCGTGTCGCGCGCCGAGGCGGGTGCCGGGGAAGAGATCCTCGAAGGGCGGGGCCGCCATCTCCGCGCCGGTGAGTACGCGGGAGGCGAGGAGCACGCCCGCGCGTGCATCGAACACCTCGATCCGGGCCTCGAAACTCCGGGCCTGCTCCTCGGGACTGAGCGCCGACCACTCCTGGAAGGTGTACGGCCGCCATGCCTCGGACGGGCCCGTGGTGCCCACGAGCAGGAGACCGGTGTCATCCAGGTGAAGGAATCCCATCCCTACGGGCGGACGCTCCATCGGCGCCCCTTCCGGCGGCGGAGCGGGTGGTGGCCAGATGGGCCGGAACCATGAGACCTCGCGGTGCAGGGTCAGGAGGCGGTCGCCCTCGAGGCTCCAGTGCTCGAGGGTGTACCCGTCGGGGCCGTGTCCCCTCGAGTCGACAGACGGCCCGGCCCAGAACGTGTCGCCCCCTGCGTGGGCGATCAGGCGCTCCGTGGTGACGGGGTGGCCGGTGAGCACGGGGGGCCGGGGTGCCAGGCGCCGTTCGAGCATCCCCGTCGAGTCCACGACGTAGAAGTGGTGCGAATGCGGCGCGGATGAGGACCGGGACGTGAGGGCCCGCCCGTCATCGAGGATCACCGTGGAGCCACGGAGCCCCCCCATCACCGTGGCCGGCACCCGGCGCAGGAACGTCTGGTCCGCCGAGAACACGCTCCAGTTCGGCCCTCCGTCTCTCACGTGGAGTCGGTCGAGGGCGTCCAGGAACAGGGAGAGCGCCCCGCGCGGGCTGAACTCCCCCGGGCCTTCGCCGGGGCGCCCGAAGCTGTGCAGGTACTCGCCCCGCTCGCTCCAGTGGCTCACGACTGCGGGGAAGCCGGAGGCTCCTGCCGAGTAGAAGCGGCCCTGCCTGTCTCGCACCACCTGCCCTCCGGGGTCGGGCCGGGCGCCGTTGGGGTCGGCGTGCAGGACGATGTCGGTCTCCCGGAAGACGATCCGGCACGGGGGCTCCCCCTCCCGAAGCACCACGGTGTCTCCGGGCCCGAAGGAGACGGCCGGGGGGCGCGCGCACGCCTCGTCGACCGGTGACGGTTCCCCGGACCCGCTCCCGGGTGCGTCGCAGGCGCCCAGAACAAGGAGTGCTCCGCCGACGACCAGGGCTCTGCATCCGGTGTCCATCGTACCGGCGAATGGCATGCGCGGGTCCTTCTCGCTGGAGTAGAGGCGGGGCCGCGACGGAGCTCCGCGGTTCCGGCCGAAACGTCCCTGCCCCGGAACGTCGCCGCCAGAGTACGCCTACGCCTGCGCCGTTGCAAGAGCAGCCGCCTCCCCCGGAAGCACGGGGTGAGGCTGGGACCGGACCTCGTCCGTGCCCGTGGCGAGGAGCCCCAATGGACCCACGTGGACGCCCTCGCGGCCGAAAGGCGGGTCGCTCCAGCCCTCCGGGCCCGCGGCTCCGGCGTCCGGACGAATTGACCCGGATCCAGGTTCCTGCTGAAGCGCAGATGCCCCCCTGGCCCTTGCCAACCCCGCTCGCCAGCTCCTGCGCCATGCCTCGACACCTCCCTCTCCGCCTGGAACCCGTCCTGCGCCGACGACGCACTGGGCCAGCACCTTCGGATCCTCCTCCAGACCGCGCGGACGCGCGGAGCGGTGAGGGGTACGGACGAGCCCCACATGCGGTGGGCCAAGGTCCGGTCTCGGGGCCGGGCGCACTCCTCGACCACCTTCCCGGGATCCCGGCGCTGGACGAGCAGATCGCCCAGGGGTGGAGACGCACCGCCACCTCGCGGACCACCGGTCGCTCAACGTGGTGCGCGTGGGCCAGGTGACCGACGAGGAGGTTCGGGATGACCCCGAGGCTCGCCGGTCCCTGCCGGCCTGCCAGGTGGAGGAGCCCGGGATGCTCGTGGACCCCTGGTCCCAGCTCCGGAACCTGAGGCGCCTCGTGGGCGACGACACCCGGGGGTCGTCGCGGCCCCCCCCGCCGCGACCGAGAAGGATTCAGCCCTCGAGCCACCCTGGATGGTCGAGATACCGAAAATGCACCGGATTCCGAGCACGATTCAGCTTTCGACCAGGAACTCGCGCTCGAGAGCTGAATCCTTCTCGAATTCCGGCATCATTCGCGATCTCGACGTTCCCGGAAGTGCCGAACGCTGAATTCTTCTCGGGCTCGGGCCCGCCGGGAGGCCCCGCGGCACGATGCGTCCGGCCCCGGGGTCCGCCACCCGCCTGCGGGGCCCACCCTCCCGGGGGGGCCGCCGGGGGGTCCGCCCGTCGTGTCCCGCCCGGGGGGCCCGCCGGGGGGGGCGGCGCCCATGGG
>JBJHCE010000183.1:0-5717 GCA_050485865.1 Gemmatimonadales bacterium
ATCCGGCTTCTCGACATCCGGGCGGCCATCGACGGGAACCTGGACCTGGAATCCTGCGCGGTGGGGCTCCCCCGATGCTCCGAGTCGAGCCCCTGCCCGGTGCACGACCGGTGGGGGCCGGTCCGGGACCAGATCCGGACCTTCCTCACCGAAACGTCGGTGGCCGACCTCGTCACGGCGCGGGAGGGGAAGCCGCGTCGGACCGGGCGCAGGGTCCGGCCCCGTTCCCGCTGAACGTTCCCGCCCCATGCCAGCCGAAGCCACCACCACTCCGCCCCCGGCCCCCCCGCCGGGCTCCGCCCCGCCCCCAGCTTCCGACTGGCGCGCCGGGATCCCCGAAGCGCACCGCCGGCCCATCCGGATCTGGCTCTGGAGCGTGGCGGGAATGACCCTTCTCACCCTCGTCATCGGGGGGATCACCCGGCTCACCCAGTCGGGGCTCTCGATCGTGGACTGGGCGCCGATCATGGGGGTGGTTCCGCCCCTGAACGAGGCCCAGTGGCAGGAGGCCTTCGACGCCTACCGCGCCTCGCCCGAGTATCTGGAGCTTCGCCGCGGCATGTCCATGGAGGAGTTCCGCTTCATCTTCTTCTGGGAGTACCTCCACCGCCTCGTGGCCCGGGCCATCGGCCTCGTGTTCCTGGTCCCCTTCCTCGTGTTCTGGGTGCAGGGCCGCCTCACGCGCCCCCTCCTCGGGCGGACCCTGGCCCTCTTCGGGCTCGGGGCGGCGCAGGGCGCCATGGGGTGGTTCATGGTGCGGAGCGGGCTCGTGGACGTGCCCCGGGTGAGCCACTACCGGCTCGCCGCCCACCTGAGCCTGGCCTTCGTGATCTTCGGCTACGCCGTCTGGCTGGCCCGGGACCTGGCTCTCCCCGACGTGCGCCGGCGCGTGGACGGGGGGGTGCGCCGCTTTCTCCTCGCGGGGCTCTGGGTGGTGGGGAGCCTCCTGGCGGTGCAGATCGTGTGGGGCGCCTTCGTGGCCGGGCTCAAGGCCGGCTTCCAGTACAACACCTTCCCCCTCATGGCGGGGGGGATCTTCCCGCCCGACTTCCTTCGTCTCGAGCCGGCGCTCGCGAACCTCGTCGAGAACCCGGCGGCGGTGCAGTGGACGCACCGGTTCCTGGGTACGGTCCTCCTCGGTGCCTCCGGGTGGTTCTGGTGGCGGGCCCGGGCCGCTCGCCCGGACGCCTTTTCCGGGCGGATGAACGCCCTCCTCTTCGGGGGGATCGCCGCCCAGTACCTCCTGGGGGTGGCGACCCTCCTCCTCGTGGTGCCCGTGTGGCTCGGGGTCACGCACCAGGCGGTGGCCATGGTCCTCGTGGGGATCTGGCTGGCCTGGTTCCACCACGTGCAGAGCGCGGTCCCGGCGGAGCCCTGAGCCGTACGCGGACTCCCCGTCACTCGTCGGGGGGCGCGCCCTTCCCACCGGTCGCGGGGGGCGTCACCCGCCCGATCTGCATCCACCACTCCGGTGGGCCGTCCTTCAGGAACACCATCCGGTGCCCCTCGGGGAAGGCGGCCCTGAGGACGCGGGGGAGGTTCGTCGGGTAGTGGTCGTTCACGACGATGAGCGACTCGTCGGCAGGGAGTGCCCGGAACGCCTCCACGATCGCCTGGTGCCGATGCTCCGGGTGGATCTCGCGGAGGTCCAGGACGCGTACCGGGTTCATTGAACGCCCTCCGCGGCGGCCGGGGTCACGACCTGGACCCGAACCGGGATCCCCTGGCCCACGCTCCGGCTCACGGTGCAGAAGTCCTCGAAGAGCCCGATGCACCGGTCGATGCGGGGCGGGGCCCCCTCGCCGGGCTCGAGCTCGAGGACCACGTCGAGGCCGCTCACCCGGAGCCGCCCGTCGGCGTTTCGCTCGACGGTGCCCTGCACCCGGGTCGTGAGCCCCTCCACCGGGATCCGGGCCTTCGCCAGGCAGAAGAGAAGGCTCGAGGACAGGCAGCTTCCCACGGCGGAGCCCAGGAGCTCGAGCGGCGTGGCGCCCGCGCCTTCGCCAAGGGGGGGCGGCTCGTCGACGGTGAGGGCGGGGGCCCCCGGGCGTGCCGACCGGACGCCGAACCGGTAGCCCGCGTCCCGGGTCAGGGTGAGCTCGAAGGTGTCGTGGGCCATGACGGCTCCTCGCCGGGGGGCCGGCGGTGGGGGGGGTGCACGCGGGAGCGGACCTCGATTCCTCCCGCCCGACGAAGGTTCGCCGAACCGATTCCCCGCCGGCATCGGGGGAAACCCGCGTCAGGGTGTGGGGGAAACCCTGACAGGGCGGGCTCGTCCGAGCCCCGCGCCGCGCCGGTCCGGGGTCCGTGCGACGCCCCACCGATTCCGGCAGAAGATTTTCCTTGCGCTCCCGGGGGTCGCGTTGCACTTTGTAGCCACGCTCCAGGGATGAACGGAGTCGCTCGAGAGGTTCGCCTCGAGAGTGGTTTCCCCTGGAGACCGGGCCACCGGGCAGGACGCTGCAGAGGTGGTACCGGGCCGGGTGCAGGAGCCCGTCCCGGCGGTGGAGAGGGTGTCGGCCTCCACCGAGAGCCCCCGGAGCTCGGGGGACCTCCCGCCGGGGTTCATTCGGCGAGGGAGAAGGCGCGAGGGGGACCGAACCATCCGCACGTGGGTGGCTCCTGAACCAACCGGTCCTTCAGGCCGCCGACAGAACGAAGCCCCCCCACGGCACGTGTACCGTGGGGGGGCTTCCGTTTTCATGGTATCCCGTGACCTGCAGGAGGCCCCGGCCATGACGAGCCCGAACCCACGCATCGACGCCTACATCGAGAAGGCGCGTCCCTTTGCCCGCCCGATCCTCCACCATGTCCGCACGCTGGTTCACGAGGCCGCAGCGGAGGCCGGGGTCGAGATCGACGAACAGGTGAAGTGGGGGATGCCCTCGTTCGAGTACGAGGGGCTCATGTGCGGGATGGCGGCCTTCAAGGGGCACTGCGCCCTCAGCTTCTGGAAGGAGGCGATCCTCTTCGCCGGCGCAGCGGGCGGGGCGGCCGACGCCGCAGGGCCCGTGCCCGACGCCGCCCTCCGGAGCCAGGCAATGGGGCAGTTCGGTCGCATCACATCCCTCGAGGATCTCCCTCCGGATGCGGTGATCCGGGGCTTCGTCCGGGAGGCCATTCGGCTGAACGCGGAGGGGGTGAAGGTGCCGCCCGCCACCGGGAGCGGAGCCGGGAGGGGCACGGCGCGTCCGGAGGTTCCCCTTCACGAGGACTTCCGAACCGCACTCGAGGCCCGCCCCGACGTGCTCGAGGCCTTCGAGGCCATGGCGCCCAGCCGGCGAAGGGAGTACGCGGAGTGGATCGCCGAGGCCAGGCGCGACGCCACCCGGGCGAAGCGGATCGCCACGGCCGTGGAATGGATCGCGGAAGGGAAGTCGCGCAACTGGAAGTACGAGCGCAAGTGAGCCCGAGCGCGCCCGCCCCGACCGTCGGAGACCCCAGCTCCGGCGCCCCGGTCATGGTCACCGTGGCCATAACCGGATCGCTTCCCCGGAAGGAGCACAATCCGGCGGTTCCGATCTCGTTGGCGGAGCAGCTCGAATCCACGCACGAGGCCTTCGAGGCCGGCGCGACCGTGGTCCATGTCCACGTGCGGAAAGGCGACGGCACGCCCACCTCGGACCCGGATCGCTTCGCCGCCTTCCAGGAAGGGATCCGTCGGCTCTGTCCGGGGATCGTCGTGCAGTTCTCCACCGGGGGGCGTTCCGGGAGCGGGGCCGCGGAACGGGGGGGGATGCTCGCCCTCGGGCCCGACATGGCCTCCCTCACGCCGGGTTCGGTGAACTTCCCGGCGATCGTCTATCAGAACCCCCCCGACCTCGTCCGGGTGCTCGCCGACTCGATGCGGCGCCACCGGGTGAAGCCCGAACTCGAGATCTTCGACCTCTCGATGATCCACGCGGCGGAGGCGCTCGTGGCGGAAGGGGCGCTCGACCCTCCGCTCCACGTCCAGTTCGTGCTCGGTGTGCAGTGGGCGCTCCCGGCACGGCGGCACCTTCTCCGGTTCCTCGTGGAGGAGCTCGGCCGGGTGCTTCCCGGGTCCACCTGGGCAGCCGCCGGAATCGGTCGGCACCAGCACGAGGTGTGCGGGTGGGCCCTCGAACTCGGCGGGCACGTGCGGACCGGGCTCGAGGACAACATCCGCCTCGACCGGCACACCCTGGCGCCCTCGAACGCCGCCCTCGTGCGGCGCGCGACCGGGCTGGCGGCCGCCGCAGGTCGCCCCGTGGCCACCCCGGCCGAGACGAGGAGGATGCTCGGGCTCGACCCCGGGCCGGGGGCGGCCTGAGCAGCCCTGTGACATTGAGGCCTCCTTCGTATCGCCTGAGAGGATGGTTCGTATGGTTCGCGCACGGGCCTGGGATATGCTTCGTAGAGGAGGTCCCGTTGAACCCTCCGGTCCGTCTGGGTCACCGCGCCAGGACCATGTCGCAGGGCTTCCAGCCCCGGCGCCGTGATCGCCACCTGGTTCGAGACTACCGCATGAACCCTTGATGTTTGGATCGTGCCTTCACCGTGTGGCCTGGGCGGACCCGCTGGACTAGGTTTCACCGGCACGCGGTCGGGACGCCCTGCTCCGGCCTTACGGGCTTCTCCCAGGCGGCTGCGGCAGCGTCGTTCGGGAGCGCGAACGCCCCCACAGGCGGAGGTATGGCGGAAGGTTGTTCGCAGTTCACGAGACCACGCGGTCTTCCGCACCCCTTGACGCAGGCGTCGCCATCGACTTCCGGCGGGGTGACGTAGGTGGCCGGCACCCTTCGAACCCGGTGGGAACTTCCCGGATGGCGTCAGATTCCGCCCCCTCTCCTCTTCGCCGGCTCGTTCGCCGCAATGATCCTTCTGGGCACGCTGGGACTTCGGCTCGTCCCGGGGTTTTACGCGGGTGGCGAGCCCTTGGGATGGATCGACGCGCTCTTCATGGCCACGAGTGCCGTATGTGTGACGGGCCTCATCCTGGTCGACACGGCGACGCACTTCACCTGGGCGGGCCAGGCGTTCTTGCTCTTCCTGATCCAGGTCGGGGGGATCGGGATGGTCACCATCACTTCGCTCATCATCCTTAGCCTCGGTCGACAGCTTTCGGTTCGCGCCGAGTCAGTGGTCCCGAACATGCCGAGCTCCGCCCCCCGTGTGGATGCCCGGCGGCTCACGCGCGACATCATCGTCCTCACGCTCCTCCTCGAGGCTGTCGGGGCGATCCTGCTCTTCGCGACTTTCCGTCAGCATTTTCCTGCGGCAGAGGCCGCCTGGCACGCCATCTTCCAGGCCGTGAGTGCCTTCTGCAACGCGGGGTTCTCCACCTTCTCGGACTCTCTCGAAGGGTGGCAGACCACGGGGCTGGTCCTTTGGCCCATCATGACGCTCATCGTGCTCGGAGGGATCGGGTTCCTGACGCTTGAGGAGTTGAGGGAGCGGTGGCGCGCCCGTCGCTCCGGCGAGCGGTTTGGGCTCACGCTCTACTCCAGGCTTGTCCTGATGGCGGCCGGAGTCCTTCTCCTGGGTGGATGGGGGGCGTTTCTGGCCCTCGAGTGGAGAGGCGTTCTCGAGGACCTGTCGGTGGTCGCCCGGATCCAGAACGCCCTTTTCATGAGCGTGACGGCGCGGACCGCCGGGTTCAACACGGTGGACTACGCCGACGCCGGCGATCCGGCCAACTTCCTCACGATCCTGCTCATGTCCATCGGGGGGTCACCGAGTTCGACGGCTGGGGGGCT
>JBJHCE010000184.1:0-5700 GCA_050485865.1 Gemmatimonadales bacterium
AGACTGGGCCCCTTCGGAGCCCGGCTCGAGGGGTGGATCGGCCTCGACCGGTGGGTGGGCCCCGACGGAGTCGAAACCGGCCCCGGCGCGGGGCTCCGCGCCCGCCTGGACGGCCCGGCGGGGCTCGCCCTCGTGGCCCACGCGTCACGGTGGCGGGGCGGGGCCGGCGCGGGGGAGCTGGGTCTCGAGGTTCACCCGGCGCCCGGGTGGGCCGGGATCGAACTTCGGGCCGCCGGGAGCCTCCTCGCCCGGTCGGAAGCCGCGCCCGCGGACCTTGCCCCCCGCTTCGGGGGCGGCCCCGCCGCCACGCACCTGGCCCGCGGCGCACCGGGGGGGACCATGACCCTTCTCCCCCCCGGTCGACACTGGCTCCACGGGACCGCCGAGCTCTCGCGACTCTGGCCCACCCGGGGCGGTGTCGCCCTCGGTGCCGCCTTCTTCGTGGACGGGGTCCACGGGCTCGAACGGGTCCCCACGGCGTGGCCCGGAGGCGCCGGCGCCGGCGAACCCCGGGGCGCGCTCCACCCCGGCATCGGCCTCCGCGCCGGCCTTCCCGGGGTGGACGGCCGCCTCCGGGTGGATCTGGCCCTGGACCCCCGGGCCGAGCGCCTTCGGGTGTCGGTGGGGTGGTAGATCCGGGAACGGATCCGGGGGCCCGGCTGAGACGACCGGAGGGATGGCGAAGCTCGATGGCCGATCGCAGATTCCAGCGCGCCGGCCCCGACAGGCCGCGCCTCCCCTGCCGTCCCTCCACCCGAAACGCTCGCCCGGAGGATTCCCCCATGCCCCGCACCCCTGCCCGGAACCGTCTCCCGCGAAACCATTCCATGGGGCTCGTCCCCCTGCTTCTCCTGGCCACCCTTGCGCTCCCCGGCGCGGTGGAGGCCCAGGTCCCTGGCGACACCACACCCCGGCAGGTGATCTCCGCGAACCCCTTCGGCCTCCTCCTCGAACTGTTCAACGCGGAGTACGAACGGATCGTGACGCCCTCGAGCACCGCGGGCTTCGGCGGGTCCACGATCTCGGATGGTGACGACCGCTACCTCAACATGGATGTGTTCTGGCGCTTCTATCCGAGCGGAACGCCGCTCGACGGCTGGGCCTTCGGGGCCAAGGCCGGGCTCACGAGCACCACCTCCGACGGCTCCTTCTTCGGGTTCGGCTTCGACGCCAACCGGAGCTGGCTCCTGGGGGCGAACGACAACTTCTACGTGGGGATCGGGTTCGGGCTGAAGCGGCTTGTGGGCACGACGGACGACGGAGACATGCTCCGGTTCATCCCGACGATCCGGATCGTGAACATCGGATACGCCTTCTGACCGACGGAACGCGTTGTCGAGGCTGCGTCGGGGCTACCGCACCCCCTCGAGCTCCACCTCCACCGCCTCCCACCGCTCGATGAGCCCCGCCACCTGGTCCATGAGGCGGGCCCGTTCCTCCTGGAGGCGCTGCACCTCGGCGGGAGAGGTCCGGTCGAAGTAGCCGACCTCGACGAAGAGGGCGTCGATCTCGGCGATCCTGGCCTCGGCGGTCTCGATCCGTCCGGTCAGGTCGTCGCGCCGCCGTTCCAGCTCCCTCGGAGAGACGGCTCCTCCGGGCGAGCGGCGCGGGGATCGGCCCCCGTCTTCCCGGGCGGCCTCCCGTGCATCTCCCGAAGGAGCGGTTCCGCGGTTCGCCTCCTTCTTCTCCCGCTTGGCCCTCAGCACCACCTGCGCCACGTCCAGGTGGTCGTCGCCGCACCAGGCCACGTACTCGTCGTAGGTGCCCCGGTAGTCGCGGATCCCGTCGGCGTTGATCTCCACCACGCGGGTGGCGAGTTCGCCCACGAACCAGCGGTCGTGCGACACGAAGATGATCGTGCCCGGGTAGTTCTGGAGCCCTTCCACCAGCGCCTCGATGGACTCGAGGTCCAGGTGGTTCGTGGGCTCGTCGAGCACGAGGACGTTCGGCCGGTCGAGGGCGATCCGCGCGAAGACGAGGCGCGCCGCCTCGCCGCCCGAGAGCGACTCCACCCGCTTGAGCCCGTCGTCGCCCGAGAAGAGCATGAGCCCGAGCCGCCCCCGGACGTACCCCCGGTCCTTCTCGGGGCACCCCTCCCAGAGCCAGGATTCGGCGGTGCCTGCCCGGTTCTCGAACTGGTCCTTGTAGTCCTGGGCGAAGTAGCCGGGGTGGGTCTCGTACCCCCAGGTCACCTCGCCTGAATCGGCCTCGAGCCGCCCCATGGCGATCTTGAGCAGGGTCGACTTTCCGATCCCGTTCGGTCCCATGATCGCGAGGCGGTCCCCCCGGTCCACCGTGAGGTCCACCCCGTGCAGGACCTGGTTGTCGCCGAAGGCCTTCCGGATCCCCTCGAGCTTCAGCACCTCCTTGCCGGAGTCGCGCCGGGGCTCGAAGCGGAAGGTGGGCCAGCGGCGGGACGAGGGGGCGAGCTCGGTGATCTCCGACGCCCTCCGCTCGATCACCTTGGCCTTGCTCTGGGCCTGGCGCGCCTTCGAGGCCTTGGCCTTGAAGCGGTCCACGAAGCGCTGGAGGTCGGCGATCTCCTTCTCCCGCCCGGCAATGTCCTTCTCGCGCCGCTCCCGCTCCTCGAGCTTCGAGACCTGGAAGTCCGAGTAGTTGCCGTGGTAGAGACGCACCGTCTCGTAGTCCACGTCCAGGATATGTGTGGCCACGTTGTCCAGGAAGCGGATGTCGTGGGAGATGATCACCGCGGGCCCCCGGAACTCCGCCAGGAAGGTCTCGAGCCACCGGATCGAGAGGATGTCCAGGTGGTTCGTGGGCTCGTCCAGGAAGAGGACGTCGGGGGCGCCGGCCAGGACCTGCGCCAGGAGCACCCGGAGCTTGAAGCCGCCCGAGAGGGTGCGGATGGGGCTCCGGTGGACCTCGGTGGGGATGCCGAGCCCCTCGAGGATCGTGGAGGCGCGGGCCTCGGCGGTGTAGCCGTCCAGCCGCTGCACCGTCTCCTCGAGGACCCCGAAGCGGTCGGCGTCGAACGCGCCCCCGGCGGCGGTGTCGGCGAGGAGCGCCTCCTTCTCGACCATGGCGTCGTAGAGCTCGCGGTTCCCCATGAGCGCCACGCTCAGGACCGTCTCCTCCTCGTAGAGGAACTGGTCCTGCCGGAGCACCCCCACGTGGAGCCGCTTCGGAATCGAGACGGTGCCCGAGGTGGCCTCCATGTCGCCGGCCAGGATCCCCAGGAGGGTGGTCTTCCCCGAGCCGTTCGCGCCCACGAGGCCGTAGCGCTCCCCGGGGTTCAGCTGGAAGGTCGCACCCTGGAAGAGGACGCGGTCACCGTAGGACTTCTCGAGGTTCGAAACCGAGATCATGATGGAGCGGGAGGGGGTGGGGCGAGGGGCAGGATCAGCCGCCTCGGGTCGCAAGATAACGCCGCCCCGCCTCCATGAGCTCCACGAAGGCGGGCTCGTCGCGCCCCCGGATGCTTCCGGCAAGCTCGGCCACCGCCGCCTCCAGCGCGCGGATCGCCGTGTCGCCGTGATCGTTCAGCGCCTGGATCTCGTAGTAGAGGTGCGGGTTCTCGGCGGCGACCCTGGAGGCCACCCCGAGCTGGGCGTCGAATGTGGTGCTCGAGAGCCGCGCGAGGACCGGTGCCGCCTCGCCGCTTCGGGCAAGGGCCGTGAAGAAGGCGATGTTCACCGCGTGGGAGAGCCCCAGCACGTAGGCCACGAGGCGGTCGTGGTCCTCGATGGACATCTCGATCTGTTCCGCCGAGGTGGACTGGAAGAGCGCCCGGGCGTCGGCGGTGGCGTCGGGGCGGCCGGCGTCGCAGAAGAGCACGTGCTTTCCCGACAGGAGCTTCGTGTCGGGGCCGAACATGGGGTGGATCGAGGTGACCCGGCACCCGGCCTCGGCGAGTGCGGCGAGCCCCTCCACGAGGGGGGACTTGAGGGACCCCACGTCGAAGACGAGGCCGGGAGGCTCCAGGGCCGCGATCGCCCGGAGGATCCCGGAGGTGGCGCCGAGGGGGGCGGCCACCACGATCACGTCGTGCCCGGGGGTTTCGGCCTGCCACCCCTCCGGGGGCACGAACCCGTACCCCGCCACCGGGCCCGCCGGGTCACTCACGTCGACGGCGTACCCCTGGGCATCGAGGAAGTCGGCGAACCACCGCCCCATCTTCCCGGCGCCGCCGAGGACGAGGGCGCGGCGGCCGCTCCCCCCCTGTGCGGCCACGACCCGGGCCTGCTCCTGGTGCTCGAGGGAGGCGCGGATCAGGAGGCGGACCACCTCCTCGGCAAGCGCGGGTTCGAGGCCGTGTTCCGCGGCGTGGGCCCGGACCCCGTCCAGGACCTGGCGCTCCCGGGCGAAGTCCCGAAGCGGGCGCCCCACCAGGCGCTTCTCGGCGCCGATCTCCTCCACGATCCGCTGCCGCTCGGCAAGCGCGTCGACGATGCGGCGGTCCACCTCCGAGAGGCGGCCGCGGAGCTCCTCGATGGACATGGGATCCTTCCGGTAGAGCGTTCTCGTGACGGGGGGCGGAATCCCGGGAAGCTCACCACCGGCGACGCCGGCCACAATCCCCGAAGCCCTGCGAGGGGCGTACGCACACGGTGCTTCCGCCGCCGGCCACGAAGTGGCATCATGGGAGTTCTCGCCCCGTCCGTACCCCATCCGTCTCCCATCCGGAGCCCGTACCATGTCCCGTCGCCGCCCTTCCTGGTTCCGTGGAGCCCCCCGGGTCCTGCCGGCCCTTGTCGCACTCATCCTCGCCGCGGGGTGCGGGAACGGAGACGACGCCCGGCCGGCCTACGCCGCCGCCGACACCGACACCGCGTGGGAAGCCTGGATGGTCGATCAGTCCGACTCGAACCGGGAGGGGAACTTCGGCGGGATGCTCTACATCTACGACGGCGCCGACCTGGCCCCGCTGGCCGCTGCGACCGGCCCGGGGGTGCCGCCGGAGCCCGCAGAGCGGATCGACCTCGCCGCCGCCACCTCCGACCTCTGCCGGGCGGAGACCGGGACGAACCCGGTCCGCCCCCACATGCTCCTCTTCAACGACGAGGGGACCCACGCCGCCGTGGCCTTCGTCGCCACCGGCCACGTGGCGATCCTGGACGCCCGGAGCCGCGAGCCCGTGGCCTGCTTCCGGATGTCGGAAGGGGCCGGCGGTGCCCGGCAGGCCCACGCCGCCTTCCCCACCGCCGACGGGCGCCACGTTCTCGTGGCAAACCAGAACGGCAAGCTCCTGGAGCGGATCGACACCGACTGGGCCGGGGGGAGCTTCGTCCACAACACCGGGGCCACCCTGGATCTGGCCCGGGGCACGACCCCGTCGGGGGCGCTCCGGGAAGATCCCGAGCTTCGCCCCGACAACGCCCCCATCTGTCCGGTCCTGGACGACGAGGGCGGCCTCGCCTGGGTCACCCTCCGGGGCGGGGGGCTCTTCGTGGTGAATGTCCGTTCAACCCCCATGCGGATCGTGGCCGAGTACGACCGCGAGACGGTGAAGGGGAACGGGTGCGGGGGGATCGAGGCGGGGGGCGCCATGTTCGTGAACTCCGGCGGCGCCCCGGTGAACCTGGGGGGCGAGCCCCATCCGGTCCTCCACCTCCACGGCTTCGACGTCTACCGCTTCCCCCTTTCCGGATACGACCCGGAGCTCGGGGCGAACCTCCCGGCCCCGGAGCTCGTCTTCACCGCAGACGGCGCGCGCGACTCCCACGGAATGGCCGAAGTGGG
>JBJHCE010000185.1:0-5688 GCA_050485865.1 Gemmatimonadales bacterium
AACTCCCCAGGATCGGCGGCGCCGAGCGGGAGGAGTACCTCCGCGAGGGCCGGGCATACCTCCCCCCCAACCGCCCCTTCACCTCCGTCGACGAGCTGGCCCACGTCATGCACGTGACTCCCGAGATCTTCGAGGCCGCCCGCCCCTATGTCTCGGTCCTCCAGGGCCCCTCGCTCATCAATCTGAACGCCGCACCCGAGCCGGTGCTCCGCGCCGTGCCCGGGCTCGGGAGAGAGGGGGCTTCCGAGATCCTCCTCCTCCGGGAGGCCGGGGTGTATCCCTTGGCGCTCGAGTTTTTCGACCTGCTTTCCCCCGACGTGCGCCGATCGGTTCGGGCGACCGGGGACGGTTTCGGTCGGGTGGTGACAGCGGTCACAACCATGGTGGAGGTCCTGGCCGAGGGCGCCGTGGAGGGGAGCGCGGTCCGGTCGCGGGTCCGGACCGTCCTCACACGCACGCCGGAAGGGGCGTTCGTGGTCTGGCGCGAGGTGGACTCGTGAGCGCGGCCTTCCGTCTCGACCTGGCGGTCCTCCCCGACCGGCTCGTCGCCCGGCTCCCGGACGGGTCGGAGCGGGGTGTGCCCCTCGACCCGCCCCTGGAGCCCGGCTCCGACCCCGATCCGGCGCTCCGTGCAGCGCTGGACCGACTGGCCCGGCATTGGCAGGGAAGCGGGCCCGCGGAAGGCGGCGAGGACCCGGAGGGCGGCGAAGATCGGGCTCCGCCGGCGGGTCCCCCGCCGGGCACCCGGGTCCGGGTGGCCCTTCTCCCGCCCCTCGTGCAGGCGCGGTTCATCGCCCTTCCTCCGCTCTCGGGCGCCGAGGCCCGGGCGGTACTCCGGCGCGATGCCTCCCGCCACTTCCTTGGCGGGGGACGGGCCCCCATGACCGTGGCCGTCCTTCCGCATCACCGGGGCACGGACGGGGGCGGATCGGGCCGATTCGCCGCCGCCGTCCCCGAGGCGCTGGCGCAGGCTCTCGCCCGGGTGATCGAGGCCCGGGGGTGGCGGATCGAGGGCCTCTTCCCGGCCCACGCCGGGTGGATCGCCCACGCCCGGGACACCCGGTCCGACCGGGTTCACGTCGCCTCGGCGGAAGGGGGCGTCCACGCGGTGCGCCTCGAGGACGGCTACCCCGTGGAGGTGCGCCGCCACCGCGAGGCACCCGCCCCGGGGGGAATGGAGCTGGACCGGATGGGGGTGGTGGAAGCGGCCCTGGGCCCTCCCGACCACGCCCTCGACCGGCGTTTTTCCTTCGTCCCGCCGCTCCTGGCCGCGCTGGAGGCGCACCACGACCGGAAGCGTGCCCAACGGCTGGCCGGAGTGGCGGCGGTGCTCCTTCTCCTCGCCGCCGCCGTCCACGGGTGGAGCGTTTCCGCAGAGCTTCGGAGCGTGCAGGCCGACCGCGGTGCGATCGCCGACCGGGTGGCTCCCGCCCTCGTGCTCCGGGACTCCATCGACCGCATGGAGGAACGCCTCCACTCCCTCCGCACCGTCGAGACCCGGGCCGCCCGGTGGAGCTTCCCCCTCCTCGAGATCTCGATGGTCCTTCCCCACGAGACGCACCTGGTGGGGCTTCGCATCGTCGGCGACACGGTGGCCCTCGAAGGAGTCGGCGGGCGGGCGGGCGACGCCCTTCGGAGCCTGTCCGGGACCACCTCCCTTTCCGGGGTGCGGGTGGAGGGGCCGATCCAGCGCACCCTGGTGGCGAGCCCCGCCTCCGGCGAGACGTCCGGAATCGAGGAGCGCTTCACCCTGAGCGCGCTCCTCTCCCGCCAAGGCGGAGGGCCCTGAAATGAGCTCCGTCATGCACCGGTTCGCCCATCTCTCTACCCGGGACCGCCGGGCCCTCCTCCTGGGCCTGGCGATCCTTCTCCCCCTCCTCGGGTGGGGGCTCGGGGTGCGCCCCTGGCTCGCCTCCCTCGAGGAGACCCGCGACCGGGCCAGGGCGGAGCGCGCCCTCTTCGATCGCGAGCGGCAGGTCCTGGCCGAGGCGCACACCCTGGCCGCCCGGCTGGAGGAAACCCGCGTGGCGCTGGAACGGGCCGACACCCGGCTCCTCCGCGCCCCGAACCTCGCCCTTGCCGAAGCCGAGCTCACCTCCGTGGTGCAGGGGCTGGCGCGGGAGAGCCGCGTCCACCTCGTGGAAGCCCGGTCCACGGCCGTTCCGCCCGGAACCGATCCGCCCCCGGGGCTCCACCCCCTTCGCCTCTCGCTCCGGGCCGAGAGCGACTTCGAGGGCGCCCTGGCACTGGTCCACGCCCTGGAGCACGATCCGCTCCTTCTCGAGGTGATCTCGCTTGCCCTTGCCCCCGCCGCGGACCCGGGGGCCCTCACGATCACGCTGGTTGTCGAGGCCCACGTGGCCGCGCCCGGCTCCGACCCCACCCAGTCCGACCCCCAGGCAGGAGCACTACCATGATGAGCCGAGCCTTCCAGGAGATGCGGCGCCTGTCGCTTCGCCCCCTCGCCCTTGCCGGGGGGGCCGTGGTCCTCTCCTCGCTGGTGCTGGCGGGGGTGGCCGTTCGCGCCCTCCTGGCCTCGGGGAGCCCCGCTCCCCCCCCGCAGGCGACCGCTGCCCCCGCCCCCCTTCCCGCGGAGCACTTCGCCGTGGAACAGCCCGCCGGGGAGCAGTCCGCCGGGGAGAAGCCCGGAGCGGAGGGACCGGTGCTGGAGCGGGTGGACCCGGCGGTGATGGAGCAGGCCGCCCGGCGGGCCCCCTTCGATCCCGACCGGATGCCCCCACCGGAGCGCTACCGCCTCCCCGGCGAGCGGGTGGCGGCGGCCCCGGTCCTCCCGCCCCTTCCCCCCCAGGAGCCCCCGCCGGTGCCGGGGTTCGAGCTCCACGGGGTTGTGGCGAGCGTGGGCGGGGGCACCCCCTTCGTGATCCTCTCCCTCGACGGCGAGGCGCCCCGGGTCCTGGCCCAGGGCGAGCAGATGGGCGGCTACACGGTGGCCCAGGTGGTGGGAACGAGCGCCCTTCTGACCGGTGGAGGGCGGAACTACCGGGTCTCGGTGGCCGACCCCTCGCCGAGCGGACCTGCGGTGGCCCAGGAGGGCGGGGGACGTGGCCGGCAGCCGAGCCAGGCCGAACAGCGGCAGCAGCAGGCCCGGCAGCAGGCGGCCCAGCAGCAGGTGATGCAGCAGATGCTCCAGCAGCTCCAGAACCGCCTCGGGCCGAACGCCGAGATCCGCGTGGAAGACGGGCGCATCACCTTCCGGGGGCCCGACGGCCAGACCGGGGTGATCGCCGTTCCGACAGGGGCCGGGGGTACGGCGGGGGGGCCACCGGCAACCATACGATTCCAGGGCGGGACGATCATCCGCCAGCCCGCAACCCGTGGCGGCGGAGGTGGTGGCTGATGGCCCTCGCGCCCACGGTTTCCACCGCCCGGTCCGCCCCGGGGCTCGCCATGATCCTCGCGGCGACCCTCGCCCTCCTCCTTCCCACGGGCCTCCAATCCCAGGTTCCGGGGGTGGAACGAAGCGACGACGGGGTCCTCCTGAACTTCCAGGACGTGGACATTTCCTTCGCCCTCACCGCCATGGCCCAGGCCGCGGGCCGGGGGGTGCTCTACCACGACCTCCCCCAGAAGTCCATCACCTTCCGGACCACCGAGGCGGTCTCCCGCGATGCCCTCGTTCCCATGATCCGCTCCCTGGCCCGGGCGAACGGGGTCACGGTGACGGAAGAGGGATCCATTCTCTGGTTCCGGGGCTCGGGCGAAGCGGAGCCGGACCCGCGCCAGCTCTACATCTACCGCCTGAGGCACCAGCGCGCCCCCGAACTCGGGGCGACCCTCGCCGCCCTCTTCGGCGGACCCGTGCCCACGACCACCGCCCGGGGCCCGGCCCCCACCCTGGGCCAGCAGCTCCGCGAACTCCAGCAGGCGCAGCCCGCACAGCAGACCGCGGTAAGCCCGCAGGGGATCGTGATCTCGGCCCGGGGGGTCGAGGGGGTCTCCGCCGAGGTCCTCATCATTCCCGAAGAGGTCACGAACTCCCTCCTGATCCGGGCGACGCCGGCGGACTGGGCGATCCTCGAGCAGGCGGTCATGGCCCTCGACCTCCGGCCGCTCCAGGTGGTCATCGAGGTGGTGATCGCCGAGGTCCGGCGGTCGCTGGACCGCGAAGTCGGTATCTCGTACGGCGGCGACCGGACCCGCGAACGCGACATCCTCGAGGGAGGGCTCCCGCTCCGGAGTGACGCCGCGGAAGACGCCTTCGGTCTCCGGGCCATCCGGTTCGGGGATGTGAACGTGCAGGTGGCGCTGAACGCGCTGGCCACCACCGGCGACGTGCGCATCCTCTCGCGCCCGGTGGTGCTCGCGCAGAACAACCAGCCCGCACGCATCCTGGTGGGAAGCCAGCGGCCCTTCATCTCGGCCTCGCGTACCCTTCCCACCGATCCCACCGGCGCCCGCGACCAGGTGGTGCAGTACCGGGAGGTGGGCACGGTGCTCGACATTCTCCCCACCATCAACGACGAGGGGTACGTGAACCTGGGAGTCACCCAGGAGGTCTCGAACGCCACCGCCGAGACCCAGTTCGGGGCCCCGATCATCAGCACCCGCGAGGCCACGACCCAGCTCCTGGCACGGAACGGACAGACCGTGGTGCTGGGCGGGCTCGTGGACCGACAGACGGAGCAGATCCGCACCGGGGTGCCCTGGCTTTCCGAGATCCCCGTTCTCGGACGGCTCTTCGGCACCACCCGCGACGCCGAGGCCACGAGCGAGCTCTTCCTCTTCCTCACCCCCTACATCGTCGCTTCGGACGAGGATGCGGATCGCCTGAGGGAGCACATCGAGCAGGAACGGGACCGGCTCCGGCCCTTCCTCCCCTCCGACCCCATCACCCCGCCGGTGGGAGGCGGAGGCGGTGGAGGAGCGCCGCCTGCGGGTGGAGGGACCGGAGGCGGAGGCACGGAGTGACGCACGGCATCCATCCTCCGCATCCCCCACACCTCCCGCATCCAGCGGAGGCACCTCCCGCACCCGTGCATCCCCTGCCCCTCGGGCTCGAGGCCCTCGCGCCCGACCTCTCGGCGCCCTTCCTCGAGCACCACGCGGTGCTCCCGCTGGAGCGGGACGGAGACGTGCTCCTGGTCGGAAGCTGGGGGACGGCGGTGGACCCGCAGGTGCTGGACGACCTGGCCCTTCTGGCCGGGTGCCCGGTGCGGGTCGTTCCGGTGGAGCGGGAGGCGGCGGTGGAGGCCGTTCGCCGGGTGTACGGCGAGGACCCCCTCACCGCCGAGGATCTCATTGCCGGGATGGGAGGCGTGGGGGAGCCGGGAGGGGGCGGGCCCGAGGCGTGGGGGGTGGCGGTGGAGGGAGACCGGGGGGGCAACGATGCCGCCCTCGACGACCTCGTTGCCCTCGCGAACGAGGCCCCGGTGGTGAAGCTCGTGAACCTCCTCCTCCTCGAGGCCCTCGAGGCCCGGGCCTCCGACGTGCACCTGGAGACGTACGTCGGAGGGCTCCGGGTCCGCTACCGGGTCGATGGGGTCCTGCAGGAGGCGCCCGCCCCCCCGCGGCGGCTCGCGGCGGCGGTCGTGAGCCGCCTGAAGATCATGGCCGAGCTGGACATTGCCGAGCGGCGGGTCCCCCAGGACGGAAGGATCCGCCTGAGGATGCGAGACCGGCAGGTGGACGTGCGCGTGGCGACCCTTCCCACCCTGCACGGCGAGAGCG
>JBJHCE010000186.1:0-5661 GCA_050485865.1 Gemmatimonadales bacterium
ACCGCGATCATGTGCGCCGGGTTGTAGTGGAAGTGGAGGTACTGGTACCCGACGTTCGACACCCAGTCGAGGTGCGAGATGATTCCGTACGGGAAGCCGTGCCCCCAGGCGCCGAGAAGGACGGGGCGGATCACGACCAGGGTCACGTAGGCGAGGATCGCCACGCTGTAGGCCCAGGGGACGTGGTAGCCCATACCCAGCTTTCGCGAGATCTCGGCCTGGCGGAGCGCCCAGCTCACGAAGGCGCCGATGGCGCAGAAGGTGATGGCCTGCCAGAGCCCTCCCTCGGTCATGGGCGCGAAGCCCAGCCCGTACTCGAGCGGTGGCGGGGCAATGCTGATCTGCCAGAGGTTCCAGGTCTGGCCTGCAAGCCCCTCGCCGATGGCGGCCCCCCAGACACACAGGGCAGTCCCCAGCACGGCGAAGAAGATCGTTGCCACGCCGAAGAAGCCCACGTAGAAGGGACCGACCCAGAAGTCGAACAGGTCCCCTCCGATCAGCGTACCCCCTCGGGTACGGTATTTCCTTTCGAAGCTGAGCATCGCCATCGTCGTGTCGCTCCCGGTGGAGGAGGGCAGGCGCCGGGCTGGGTCCCGGGGGGCGGAACTGCCCCCCCGGGACCTCGGCGCCGGTTTCGGGTCAGTACCCGGGCGGCAGCGGCGACATGTCGACCGCCGCGCTTACCGAGGTTCCCCCCCCACCGTTGATCCAGTTGTACTTGTCGGTGGAGAGGAGGATGAAGTGGATGGTGAACGCCAGGATGCCCAGGAACGCGAAGAGGGCAATGAGCGTCCGCCTGGGATCGAAGATCAACCAGATCCTGTACATGCGATTCTCCAGGGTTCGGGGGCCTAGACGCCCCAGGGACGCCACATCCAGGCGAGGACGTGGGCGACGATGGCCACGAGGGTGAAGAGCATGAAGGACTTCATGAACACGCCATGAAATTCCTTCGCCTCGTTCTCCGTCAGCCCGGACAGACTCCCCGATCGATCGTGTTGCGACATGGCTACCTCCTGTGGTGTGGGGTCAGGTGACGCACGTGGGTCCGGAGCGTGCCGCGCGTCGGGGAAACGCACGACTCCTCCGCCCCCGCCACCGGGCGCGGGTATCGAGTGGCGCGGGAGACCCGGCATCGAGCGCGGACTCCCGTTCCCGGGAGGGCGCGCCTGCGCCGACTCCCGACCCGGTCCTGCACGGTCCCGAGGGACCGGTTGCAGAGGCGACCCGGTCCACGGGTGCGCGGAAGGCGCCATGGCACCTCCGGCTCCCGGAATCCGGACCGCCCCTCGTGGGGTTCGAGGGTGGATGCGCGGCAAGCGGGCTCAGGCTGCATGGAGCCCCTCCCGGGCCGCGCGGACCCTTTCCTCGGTGACCCGGGGCTCTCCGGCCCCCCGGGTGGCCGCCTCGGCTGCATCGCGGAGCCTCTTCGCAACGGAGATGCGAACGAGGGGCGCGAAGTCGGCGAGGATCGTCTCCAGGGTCTCCCGGGCCCCCTCCTCCCAGGGGAGGCTTTCGGCCCCTTCGCCCCCCCGCGCCGGGGTGGCGGCGGCCCCCTCGTCGAGACGCGTCCCGAGGGGGAGGATGTGGAAGAGGGCGTCGAAGAGGGCGTTCGAGACCTCCTGCACCAGGTAGACCGCCCCCGAGTAGCCCATGAAGGGGGTCCCCACGTGACGCCGCACGAGGGCCCCCGGGAAGGAGGCCGGGATGTACTGCACCCGGAGCCCCGCTTCCGCGGCGTACATCCGCTCGTTGTAGCTGCCGAAAAGGAGGAGGGGGGGCCTCGCCTGGAGCGCCTCGCGGATCTCGCCGTGGTCCGTCTTCTCGCCGGCGCGACGTGCCCGGGCCAGGGTGCAGGGCATCCCCAGGTCCTCGTCGAAGTAGTTCGAGAGCCCCCGGGTGTAGGTCTCGTTCGCCACCACCGCGTACGACGAGGTTGCGAAGAAGTCCTGGGTGACGCTCCGGTAGAGGTCCCAGATCGGCTTCAGCGTCGAATGCCTTTCCTTCTCGATGAAGGGCTCGGGGTCGATCCCCACCGCCTCGCCCAGGGCCCTCAGGAACCGGGTGGTCGAGGACATCCCGATGGGGGCCTGGAGGTACGGGATCTCCATCTCCTCGCAGAGCTTCCGCCCGAACTCCCGGTAGAGGCACACGTTCAGGTCGGCATCGGCGAGCTTCGCCACGTCGTCGATGTGGCTTCCCAGGGGGAAGACCATGTTCACCTCGCACCCCACCCCTTCCACGAGGCGCCTCATCTCGTGGAGGTCCGACGGCATGTTGAAGGTGCCGTAGATGGGCCCGATGAGGTTCACGAGGGGGCGGTCCGACTCCCGCTTCTTCCGGGTGCGCGCCTTCTTCTGCCCGAACTCGGTCCAGAGCCAGTAGATGGCCCGGTCGGCGCTCTGCCACTGGTCCTCGTCGATGGTCCGCGGGAGGAACCGGAGGAGGTTCGTTCCCTCGGGCACCACCCCGCCCCCGATCATCTCGGCAATGCTTCCGGTGACCACCACGGCGGGCATTTCGGGGTCGAGGGTGGCCCGGGACCGCCGGAGCGCGTCCTCGGTTCCGGTCATGGAGAGTTCGTCCTCGCCGAGCCCGGTCACCGTGATCGGGAGCTCGTGGGGCGGAAGGGCGTCGGTGTAGTGGAGGACCGAAGTCACCGGAAGGTTCTCGCACCCCACCGGCCCGTCGATCACGACCTGGAGCCCACGGATCGCCGTGAAGGCGTAGACCGATCCCCAGTATCCCCCGGCGCGGTCGTGGTCCAGGACGAGCATCAGACCGCCCCCTCCACCTTCGCGGCCGCGGTCCGCCCGGAGCCGATGCCGCCGGCGGGGGCCTTCGCGGCCTTCCGGTCGTCGCCGGTCACGGCCTCGCCCCCCCGTGCCTTCGCGTTCCGCTCCCTTGCCGAGAGCTTCCGCTCCGGAACCCCGTCGTGGCCGTACCCGGTCGCGTGTCCCGAACCCACGCCCTCGAAGAAGGAGCGCATGCGGGAGAGGCGCTCCCGGCCCGCCATGGCGCCCCCGATGACCTCGGCGATCCCCCCGGCTCCGGCGGGCCCGAAGATCGGACGCGCCGAGATCAGGTTCGTGAAGTAGAGGGCAGGGGTCCCCTCCTCCTTCGCCGACTGCACCGCGGGCGTCGTGCCGAGCACGAGGTCGGGGTTCACATCGCGGGCGGCGGCCCGGTCCTGCTCGAGGGAGGCCCGGTACTGGACATGAACCCCCTTCGCCTCGAGCCACTCCCGGTCCGGGTCGCTCCACCTGGAGCGGGGGAGGGCGGTGCCCACGTAGGGAACCTCCGCCCCGGCCTCGACCAGGAGGCGGGCCACGAGAAGCTCCGAGCCCTCGTACCCCGAAACCACGATCCGCCCGGAGATGTGCTGCTTCGAGAGCGCTCCCCGGGTCGCGCCCACGGCCCGGTCCACGGCGGCCCCGGTCTTCGCGGGGTCGATTCCCAGCGCCTCCCCGACGGAGGCGAGCCAGGCGGCGGTTCCCTCGGCACCCACCGGGGCCGACCCCACCACGGGGCGCCCCGCGGCCTCGAACTCGCGCACGGAGCGCACGTAGAACGGGTGCACCGCCGCCACGAGCGAGGCGTCGAGGGCCTTGTAGAGTTCCCGCCACTCCCGGGGCGGAACCACGGTGCCCACCGCCACGCCCATGGGCTCGAGGAGTCCCCCCAGGACCATGGGGTCGGCGGGAAAGAGCTCGCCCAGGAGGGTCAGGGTCGGGCGATCCGTCACGAGTCCGTCGGGGCGGGCCACCGGGCCCGCCTCGGCCTCGGTCCGGGCGTAGCGGAGCATGGCCCCGGCCAGGACGTCCTTCGCCTCGGCGTGGGTGGGGACCCCGAAGCCCGGGACGTCGATCCCCACGATCCGCACCCCGTTGATCTCCTTCGGCAGGAGGTCCAGGGGGACCCCGGAGGCCGTCGGAATGCAGAGGTTCGTCATCACGATCGTGTCGTAGCGCTCGGGGTCGGCCAGCTCCTCCATGGCCGCCCTGATGTCTTCGAAGAGCGCCCCGGTCACGAGGGACTCGGAGTTGAAGGGGACGTAGCCCACCGTGCGCCGCGCCCCGTAGAAATGCGCGGTGAAGGTGAGTCCGTACACGCAGCAGGCCGAGCCCGAGAGCACGGTGGCGGTACGGCGCATCCGGAGTCCGACCCGGAGCGACCCGAAGGCCGGGCACATTCCCTGGGGCTGGTCGTGGGGTCCCATCGGGTAGTCCGCCACGAGCTCCTGGAGCACCGTGGACTTCCCCTCCGCCGCCTCGGCGGCCAGGAGCCGTTCCCGCCCCCCGTGGCAGGAGCCCGCGGGAGTACCCCCGGCGCCGCCGGCCTCGGCGGGCGGGGCTCCTGCGAGTACCGGGAGCGAAACGGGAGCCGGACGACCGTGCATCCCCTACACTCCCTCGTAGACGATTTCGAGCGATGCGCGGGTGACGATCTCGCCCCCGTGCATGTCGGCGGGGGTGGCCGGCGTGAGGACCACGCTGCGCCCCACGTCCTCGCCCTTGAAGAGGTCCAGGAGCCCTTCGTGCGTGAGGGGCTTCGGACGCACCGGCGGCGCTTCCGCCACCCCCTGCCCCAGCTCCTCGAAGAGGGGCGCCCAGCGGCCTCCGGGGCGGCCCACGATCTCGTAGTTCGCGGACTTGCGCCGGATGTCGTCGTCCTGGGGGATCGCCGCGAGGACCGGGATCCCCACCGCGTCCGCGAAGGCCTGGGCCTCGCCGGTGCCGTCGTCCTTGTTGATCACGAGGCCGGCCACGCCCACGTTGCCGCCCATCTTCCGGAAGTACTCGACGGCGGAGCAGACGTTGTTCGCCACGTAGAGCGACTGGAGGTCATTGGATCCCACGACGATGACCTTCTGGCACATGTCGCGGGCAATGGGAAGGCCGAAGCCCCCGCAGACCACGTCGCCCAGGAAGTCGAGGAGCACGTAGTCGAAGCCCCAGTCGTGAAAGCCGAGCTTTTCCAGGAGCTCGAAGCCGTGGATGATCCCCCGGCCGCCGCATCCGCGCCCCACCTCCGGGCCGCCGAGCTCCATGGCGAAGACCCCGTCACGGATGAAGCAGACGTCGCCGATGGCCACCTCCTCGCCGGCGAGCCGCTTCCGGGACGAGGTCTCGATGATCGTGGGGACCGCCTTTCCGCCGAAGAGGAGGGAGGTGGTGTCGGACTTCGGGTCGCACCCGATCAGGAGAACGCGCTTCCCCTGCTGCGCCATCATGTACGAGAGGTTCGCGAGGGTGAAGCTCTTTCCGATTCCCCCCTTCCCGTAGATCGCGATGATCTGGGTCTCCCCGGGGCCGGGGGGCTCGGCGGCGGGATCGGGCGGGGGATTCGTGGGGGCGATCATGCGGTCCCTCTCCAGTCGAGGATCATCTTGACACAGGCGGGGTCGTCGAAGGCGGTGCGGTAGGCTTCCGGGGCACCGGCGGCGAAGGCGCGGTGGGTCACGAGGCCCTCGAGCGAGAGCCGGTCCTCTCCCACGAGCGCGAGCACCTCGCGGAGGTCTGCCGGGCGCCACTCGGCGGCGACCCGGATCCGGGCCTCCCGAAGAAAGGCGGGGGGGAAGGCGAAACGCACCGGGTCGTGGTAGAAGCCGGCGAGCACCACCTCTCCGCCGTGGGCCAGCCGGGGGAAGAGGATGTCCAG
>JBJHCE010000187.1:0-5656 GCA_050485865.1 Gemmatimonadales bacterium
CGGGCACGGCGCGGGGGGAACTGAACCGGAGTTTCCATGCAGGTGCACCCGGTCCGCCGCCTCACCCTGATCCCGGTCGCGCTTTGGGCGGTCGCGATGGGGCTCGGCGCGCCGGTGGCCGTGGCCGGGCAGGTCGAGGAGGGTCCGGCGGCGACACCCTGGTTCACCGTGGAGCGGAGCGGGGGCTTCGCCGGGATCCCGGTTCGCTGGATGGTGGCCGCCGATGGATCGGTGCGGCGGGTGGAAGGAATGTCCGGGGTGGAGGAGGCGCTCCCCCGCTTCTCGAGCGACGAGCGCGCTGCCCTCGAGGCGCTCTCCGCCGCCCGTCCCGAGCCCGGACCGGGGATCCCCGCCACCCGGGTCTGCTCCGATTGCTTCGTCTGGACGGTGACGGTCCACCCGGTCGAGGGCAGGGAAGGGTGGACCCTCCGCATGGGTGAGCTCGAGCTCTCCGATGTCCCGGCCTTCGCACGGATCGTGGGGCTCGTGACCGGCGAGGGGCCGGGGGTCCCGCCCCCCTTCCGGTAGCCGGGCGCCCCGTTCAGGCGGGGGCCCGTCAGGTTCCCGGGGCCGAGTCCGTCTTCGTGAGCTCCGCGGCCATGGCGATCCCCTCTTCCTCGTCCACCCACATGAGGAGGAGGAATCCCACGATGAAGAAGCCCACGATGGAGGCCATGGCGATCCGCTGGCTCCCCGAAAGCTGGAGCACGATCCCGTAGGCCAGGGGCCCGGCCACCGAGGCGAGCTTCCCCGAGAAGGCGAAGAACCCGAAGAACTCCCCCTGCTTCCGGTTCGGGGTGAAGGTGGCGAGCATGGCCCGGCTCGCCGACTGGTTCGGCCCGACCATGAGCCCCACGATCATGGCCGCCACCCAGAAGATCCCCACGGTGGGGGCCCACGCCCCGAGGAGGGTGGCGAAGGTGAGGACCACGAGGGTGAAGGCAATGGTGGGGCGCGCCCCTACCCGGTCGTTCACGAAGCCGAAGGTCACGGCCCCGATCCCGGCGGCCACGTTCAGCGCGATCGCGATCACGATGATCTCGTCGAAGGTCATGTCGTAGACCTCGCCCAGGTAGATCGCGGCGAAGCTGAAGATCACGACGAGGCCGTCATTGTAGACGAGGCGGGCCAGGAGGAGGCGGGCCACCTGCCGGTAGGTGCGGAGCTCGGCGAAGGTGCGCCGCACCCGCCGGACCCCGGCCACGAGCCAGATCTTCGGGGCCACGGACTTCCGCTTCTGGCGCTCCCGAACCACCAGGAAGAGGGGGACGGCGAAGATCGCGTACCATGCCGCCGCGAGAAGCATCGTCGAGCGGACGTTCAGGTAGTCGTCGTCCGAGACGTTCCCCATGATCCAGAGGGCCAGGATCAGGCAGATGAGCCCCCCTGCGTACCCGGAGGCCCACCCGATCCCCGAGATCCGCCCCATCTTCCGGGCGCTCGTGAGCTCGGGGAGGAAGCCGTTGTAGAAGACCGCCGCCGCCTCGAAGAGGATGTTCGCGGCCACGAAGATCAGGAAGCCCTCGAGGACCATCCCCGGCCCGACGAAGAAGAGGGCCACCGTGAAGAGGACGGTGCCGATGGTGGTCCAGGCCAGGAACTCCTTCTTCCGCCCCGAGAAGTCCGCCGCCGCCCCCAGGACGGGCATGGCCAGCGCCACGATGATGGCGGAGAGGTTCACCGCCCGGGTCCAGAGCACCGTCCCGTCCACCTCCGGTCCCACCACAACCGACTGGAAGTAGCGGCTGAAGATGAAGGTGATGACGAGCGTGTTGAAGGCGTTGCTCGCGAACTCGTAGACCGCCCAGGCCCCGATCTCGTTTCTCCCCGCGGGCGGAAGCCCGGTCACCGGACGACGGGGGACGTTGGGGGGAACGTGCGGTGGCGCGGGGTCCGGAGCGTTCATCGAGCGTTCGCCGGGGATCGAGGGTGCGGGAAGGAACTGCTCGTGACGTGCTGCGGAAGAATGGGGCGTCCGGCGGGATTTCGCACCTGCGGCGCTTCCTCGTGAGCAAACCCGAACATACACCGAAACACAAGCCTGCCATCGGGGTACGGCAGGAATGTCCGCCTCCCGCTCCCTCCCGATCCTCCGCGGCCGGGGCGCCGCCCACGACCCGCCGAACCGGTTCGAGCGCCTCTCGGTGGAGCTCGACGACGAGGAGGCGGCGGCCGAGGCCGGCGGACGCCGCACCCTCTACCTCAAGGACCCGGCCCGGGGCGTCCTTACCCGGAACCGGAGCCCGGACGTGGGCTTCGACTGGAGCCTGAACCCCTACCGGGGATGCGAGCACGGGTGCACGTACTGCTACGCCCGCCCCACCCACGAGTACCTGGGCTTCTCGGCGGGGCTCGACTTCGAGAGCCGGATCCTCGTCAAGGAGGACGCCCCGGAGCTCCTGCGGGCGGGGATCGCCCACCCCCGGTGGCAGCCCGTGCCCCTCGTCCTTTCCGGGGTCACGGACCCCTACCAGCCGGTGGAGCGGAAGCTCGGGATCGTGCGCCGGTGCCTGGAGGTCCTGGAGGAGGCCGGCCACCCCGTGGCGCTCATCACGAAGAGTCGCCTGGTACTCCGGGATGCGGAGCTCCTGGCCTCCCTCGCCCGGCGGAGCGCCGCCCACGTGACGGTCTCGATCACGACCCTCGACCGGCGCCTCCAGCGGGCCCTCGAGCCCCGGGCCTCCCCCCCGGAGCACCGGCTGGACGCGATCCGCGGGCTCGCCGAGGCCGGCGTCCCGGTGGCGGTGAACGTGGCCCCGGTGATCCCGGGGCTCACCGAACACGAGATCCCGGAGATCCTGGAGGCCGCCGCCGGGGCCGGTGCGTCGGCGGCCGGCATGGTGCTCCTGCGCCTCCCCTTTGGGGTGAAGGAGCTCTTCCAGGACTGGCTCCGGGAGCACGTTCCGGAGCGGGCCGACCGGGTCCTGGCCCGGATCCGCGACGCAAGGGGCGGGAAGCTGAACGATTCCACCTACGGCGCCAGGATGAAGGGCACGGGGCCCCACGCCGAGCAGATCGGTGCCCTCTTCCGGGTGGCTTCCCGAAGGGCCGGACTCGAGCGGCGCACCCTCGCCCTGTCGTCCGATGCCTTCCGAAGGCCCCTTCCGCCCCCCCGCGTTCCCGGGCCGGGGGGTCCACAGCTCTCCCTCCCGCTGGAGTGACAGCCCCCCGGGTCGGGGCGTCAGGGCCGCACGTACTCGAGGGCCACCCAGAGCCTCCGGTGCGTCCGGGTCCAGGCCGGATCCACGCTCCCTCCGCCTGCGAAGGCGGCCCCCGGGGTGAAGTCCGCTCCCTCCACGACGAGGGCCACCCGGGGGGTGAGCATGGCGCGGGCGCCCACGTTCCACTCGGTCCCGAGCTCCTCCCCGGCCACCTCCCCCTCCCGGGCCTCGAAGGTGTGGCGCCGGACGAAGGCCCGGATGGGGGGAGGACCGGAGGCCACCGGCCGGGCCCAGGCCACCTCGATTCGCCGGTCATCGATTCCCGACGGAGGCGTCGAGGGAAAGGCCCCGGCAAACCCCTGGAAGCTCCGCCGGGTGGCCAGGGGGGTGGTGAACCCCCGGGAGCCGTCGCTCCCCAGCGCCTCGAGGGTCCAGGTCGCGCTCCATCCGGAGGCGGGGAGGAGGAGGCCGGCGTCAACGCGCCCGTACCCGAGCGAGAAGGTGTCGGGGTTCTCTCCGTGCTCCTCCTGCGTGGCCCCGGCGAAGGCGAAACGAGCCCGGAGCCCGGGAGCCATGGGGCGCTCCACCTCCCAGCGGGCCCCGAGCGTCCGGTTCGAGTCCCCGGCAAGGCGTTCGTCGAAGGCCATCCAGTAGGCGAAGCCCGTGAGGGTCCCCCCGAGCAGGGGGTACGAGGCCCGCACGAGGTGGAGGGACGCGTGCTCCCTGGCGCCGGGGCTCTCGCTCCCGGAGGGTCGGTTCACCTGCCACCCCCACGTGTACTCGGCCGAGAGCCCTTCGGGGCTCCCGAGGCGGAGACGGAGGGCATCGAGGGTCTGTTCGTTCTGACGGAAGCCCACGTTTCCGACGAAGCGTTGGTCGTCGTGGATCACCCGCTGCCGTCCCACCGTGATCTCCTCGCCCCCGCCGCCCCGCCACGAGAGGTGCAGCCGGTTCACCCGCCGGGAGTCGGGATCCGGGACCAGGGGGAACTCCGTGCGCCCATTCACCCCGGAGTTGAAGTCCGATACTCCAAGCGACCGCGTGGCATCGACTTCAAACAGAAGGGCCACCCCGTCCCACCGCCCGGTGGCGAAGCCGGCCCGGACCCGGCCGGTGAGGGCCCGGGCATCGTCCACGAAGGCCCCGTCCCGCCCCTCCTCGAACCGGAGGCGGGCATCGAGGAGAAGCCGGAGCCGCTCCTCCCCGGCGGGCGCCCCCAGGTGCGCCGCGGGGGTGGGTCCGCCTGCCGCCTGCGCCGAGGCGAGCTCCGGAACCAGGAGTCCCACGAGCAGGAGAAACCCCGCGGGCACGATGAGAAGGGCGCTCCGGGAACCCGGAGGCGCGCGGTGGGTGAAAGGCGGCATGACGGATCTCTCCTTCCGGGTCGCTTCGTTCGACGAACTGGGCGTGCATGAACTCTACCGAATCATGCACCTGAGGGTCGAGGTCTTCATTGTCGAGCAGGACTGCCCCTACCAGGACCTGGACGGGAAGGACGCCGGATCCCTCCACCTTCTGGGCGAGGCCCCGGGGGGTGCCCTGGAGGCCTACGCCCGCCTCCTCGCCCCGGGCACGGCCTACCCCGATTCCCACCCGGATGCCGCCTCCATCGGCCGGGTGATCACCTCGGCCCGGGTCCGTGGGTCCGGCGCGGGGCTCCGTCTCATGGAGGTGGCGATCCGGGAAGTGCGCGCCCGGTGGAGCTCCGGCGTACCGATCCGGATCGGCGCGCAGGACTACGCCATTCCCTTCTACCGGCGGCTGGGGTTCGAGCCCGACGGCCCGGGATACCTGGAAGACGGGATCCCGCACACGCCCATGCAGCTCGGCTGACCTTGACCCCCCGCCACGTCCCCGTCCTCGACGCCGCCGTCGTGGGACTCGGCGGCCTCGGCGCCTTTGCCCTCCGGGCCCTGGCCCGCCGGGGACTGAGGGTGGCGGGGTTCGACCGCCTGGACCCCCCTCACCCCTTCGGCTCCTCGCACGGGCGTACCCGGATCCTGCGGGAGGCCTACTTCGAGCATCCCCTGTACGTGCCCCTGGTGCGGCAGGCACTCGAGGGGTGGCATGCCCTCGAGGAGGAATCGGGGGCCCGCCTCTTTCGCCGCACCGGCGCCCTCATGGTGGGCCCGCCCGGGGGCACGGTCATTCCCGGCACCCTGGCCTCGGCCCGGGCGCACGGGGTCCCGCACCGGCTCCTCTTGGCGGAGGAGGCCGCCCGGGCCTTTCCGGGGCTCGCCCCCGCTCCGGAAGACGCGGTGGTCCACGAGGAGGGGGCGGGGGTCCTCCACCCGGAAGGGGCGATCGAAGCGGCCCTCCGTTCCGCCGAGGCCCATGGGGCCCGGGTGTTCCGGGATGCGGAGGCGACGGTCGGGGCAGGGGGGAGAGTCATCCTTCCGGGAGGTGTCGAGGCGGAGCGGGTGGTCCTCGCACTCGGGCCCTGGCTTCCGGCCTTCCTCGGGTCGGCCTCCCCACGCCTCCACGTGGAGCGCCAG
>JBJHCE010000188.1:0-5627 GCA_050485865.1 Gemmatimonadales bacterium
CGCTGGAGCTCGTCTACGCGTTCCAGACCTCGCGCGACCAGGTCATCACCCTGCCGGCGATCAACATCTCCGGCTTCTCGAACGTGCGCGGTAACGGCGCCACCATTGCCGGAAACACCATCGAGGCGACCATCCAGGCCTTCCCGATCCGTACCCGGGACCTGACCTGGAACCTGTCCCTCGTCATGGACCGTTCGCGCAACGAGATCACCTACTGGAACCGCTCCTGCTACGTCGGGACCCAGGCCGGGTTCACCGGCGGAAACCAGTGGGTCTGTGAAGGAAGCCAGATGGGCGACTTCTACATGACGTCGCTCACGAAGAGCCTGGACGACCTCCCCTCCTGGCTCCAGGAGATCCGGGACCAGTTCCAGCTGAACGACGAGGGATACGTGGTCTGGGTGGGCTCCCACGAGGGTGCCTCCTGGCGTGACGGCCTCGAGACCGGCCTCTGCCGGGCCACGGCCACCTGCTGGGGCACGACCCTCGCCCGCGGCGGCTTCACCTACTACTGGGGTGAGCCCTTCGCGATCCGCGACGAGACCGGCTCCTTCGACCGTCCGTACGTGGGGACCTCGATCCCCGACCTGAACTTCGGGTTCACGAACAACGTGACGTACCGCGGGCTCTCGATCTACACCGCCTTCCGGGGCCAGCTCGGCGGCCACGTCTACAACGACGTCCGCCACTGGATGTACGGTGCGCGCCGCCACGGCGACGTGGACCAGACCGGGAAGGCGCCGGAGCACATGAAGACGTCCTTCTACTACACCCGGGGTCTCTACAACGGGAACAACTGGACGGGCGACTACCTCGAGGACGCCACCTACCTGAAGCTGAGCGAGCTCTCGCTCCGCTACCGGTTCAACCGGGACCAGCTGAGCCGCCTCTTCGGTGGCGCCGCCCCGGAGAGCATCGCCGTGGGTCTGAACGGTCGTAACCTCTGGACGCTCACGAACTACAGCGGGTTCAACGTGGAGGGCGGAAGCCAGACGCAGCGCGTCGACGGAATCGGCTACCCGCTCACCCGGACGTTCACGGCGACCTTCGACATCACTTTCTGATCTCCGAGCGGAGTCCTTTCATGAAGACCAACGTTACCCGGTACCTGGCAGTCGCGGCCCTCCTGGGGGTCGCGGCGTGCCAGGACCTGGAAGTCACGAACCAGAACCTGCCCAATACGGAGCGGGTCCTGGCCACGCCCGACGCCATCGAGGCGGTGGTGCGAAGCTCGTTCAACATCTGGTGGACGAACCTCCACGGCCGCGGCGATGTCTACAACTACTTCCCCGACGCCGCCGACGAGACGAGCCGGAGCCTCATCGTGCGCGGCTTCATTCCGGCGGCGGTGCCCCGGGTCCGGATGCCGAACGGCGCCGAGGACAACCCGATCTGGATTCCCCGGGCAACCTGGGACAACTTCGCCTCGGGAGCGGCGAACACGAACGACGCGCTCCGCGTGATGCTCGAGCGGAACATGCGGATCACCGTGCCCGACGAGGACGGGGGCGAGACCATCGACCGGACGGACCGGACGTACGCGTACGCCCGACTGTGGCAGGGGATCAACCTCGGCTACTACGCCATGTCCCACGACGTGGCGCCCATCGTGCGCGAGGACGACCCGGTCACGAACATCGACCCCGCCGTCTGGGAGGTCCCCCGGCTCAAGCCATACCAGGAGGGAATGGCCATCGCCATCAACTCCATCGAGCTGGCCATCGAGCGGATGGAAACGGGCGACGACTGGACCACCCCGGTCAACTTCATCAACGGCCGTCAGTACAACAACCAGCAGCTCGCCCAGTTCGCGCACACGATGATCGCGCGACTCCTGATCTACAACGCCCGCACCCCCGAGGAGCGGGCGGCGGTGGACTGGGACAAGGTCCTCTATCACACCGAGCGTGGCCTGGACTTCGACCTCGACGTCCAGCTGGCCAGCGGGGTCATCACCTCGGCCTACCTCCAGCGGGTCGGGCACGTGGCCGGCACGAACGCGAACACGTACCGGGTGGGGAACCACATCCTCGGCATGGCCGACGTCTCCGGACGCTACCAGGAGTGGCTCGCCACGCCCCTCGACGACCGGGACTACTTCCTGATCGACTCTCCGGACCTCCGGTTCCAGACGCCGGGAGGCGGGGTGGAGAGCGCGGACCATGACGGGGCGTACTTCATCTTCACCACCGGGGTCAACACCTCGGTCTCGGCGGGCACGTACCTCCGCTCCCGGTACCTGTACCGGAAGCGGACCTGGGCCGCCATGGGGAACCACACGAGCGGGGTGGCGAACATTGCCACCGCCGACGAGAACCGACTGTACCGGGCCGAGGCGCTGTACTACCTCAACCGGCACCAGGAGGCGGCGGACCTCGTGAACGTGAGCCGCACCCGGGGCTACACGATCCGGGGCGTGACCTACCCGACGAACCTCCCGCCGGTGACGGCTGCCGGCGTGCCCCAGTCCGCGGACTGCGTGCCGAGGTTCCGCTCCGGGGCGTGCGGAGATCTCCTCCACGCGATCCGGTACGAGCGCGCGGTGGAAATGTACTCCCACGACGCGATGCGGGCCTGGCTGGACTACCGGGGCTTCGGCATGCTTGCCGAGGGGCAGGCCTACCACCTTCCGATCCCCGGGCGCTACCTGCCCCAGATGCGGCTCGAGATCTACGAGTTCGGAGGAATCGGTGGCCCCGGCGCCGCCGGCCCGCCGATCGTCTGACGGGAGCGGTTCCCCTGGACCGACTCGGTGAACAGGGGGTTTAACCTTCCGGGGCCAGTGGGCATCAGCCTGCTGGCCCCGGAGTGCTCCCGGCCCCCGTGCAATCCTCATACAAGCAGACCAGCCGAATGAACCATCGAACAACCGCCCCCCTGGGGTTTCTCCTCCTTCTTCTCGTCGTCATCCTTCCGGCGTGCGCCTCCACCGGGGGTTCGGCCATCTATCGGAAGGACGTGGGTGGCGGGACCGAGTCCAATGCCCGGGAGATCTTCGAGCGGATCCTGGGGTTCAACCAGTACGAGCTGGACCGGGTGGACGAGTCCCCGAACTTCCGGATGGAGAGCCGGTGGCGGGTACGCCCCCCCTTCGAGGACGAGCGGGCCCTCGGAATCGTCGAGGCGGAGTCCCGGATCATCCTGGTGGGCCGGCTCCGCGCACCTTCGGAGCTCGGAGAGCAGTTCGCCTTCACGATCGTGGTGGAGAACCGTGCACGGAGCCAGGACGGGGGCCCGTGGATCTCAACGGCGAACACCGACATGTTCCTGGCCTACGCCCGGGGCATCGCAGAGCAGGTCGAGGAAGATTTCCGAACCATCGGGGTGCGCAGGTTCTAGCCCCGTCGCAGCTGTCCCGAACCGAGGAGCAGGCACCGTCCGATGAAGGCCTTCGGAAACCCGCGCCAGCTGTTGCTGGCGGTCCTCGCGCTCCTCGCGCTCGTGGGTGCGCATCCCGATGCGGCTGCCGCGCAGGAGGGCATCGTCGTGGTGGGGACCGTTTTCGATCGGTCCCAGGAGGCCCCGGTCCCCCAGGCCACGGTGCGCCTCCAGTGGCAGGGGACGGTACCCGAGGGCGAGGAGCGACAGGTGTTGACGACCCTCACGGACGAGGTCGGCGCGTTCTACTTCCTGAACGTGCCGATCGGGGCCTGGCGACTCACGGTCTCCACCCTGGGGTACCGGACCCTCGAGGACTCGGTGGTGATCGACGGGTCCCCTCCCTTCACACTCTCGGTGCGGATCGCCCCCGAGGCCCTCGAACTCGAGGGCTTCGTCGTTTCGGTCCGCCGGAACCCGTGGCTCCAGGAACGGGGCTTCTACGAGCGCCAGCTCCGCGGGCTCGGGAACATCTACACCGGCGACGAACTTCGGGAAATGGGGGTCTTCATGCCGACGGACCTCTTCCGGAGGATCCCCGCCACGACGCTGGACTACCGTGGCTCACCCACGAGCCCCATCGTCATCTTCCGCGGGGACTGCCCCCCGGACGTGGTCATGGACGGGGTGAACATGGGTCCGGGTGTCCGGATCGACGACATGGTGGGGATGGGTGACGTCGAGGGGGTGGAGGTCTACCGTGGCTCCACGAACCCGGGGCTCTTCTCGAGCAACCCGTGCGGGTCGATCCTGATCTGGACCCTGGGGTCCGCCGCCCGCGACGGCCGGGCCTGGTCCTACCGGAGGGCCATCGTGGCGGCGGGCTTCATCGTGCTCGGGGTGCTCCTGGCTGCACGCTGAGGCTCAGCCCGTCACGACCCCGGCGCAGGAGCCGAACCCGATCCGGGGGCGCCCCGGAGCCTCGCACCATCCGCGGAGCATCACCTCGTCTCCGTCCTCCAGGAACTTCCGCGTCTCCCCCGAGGGAAGCTCGACGGGTTCCGACCCCCGCCAGGTGCGTTCCAGGAGGCACCCCCGCGCTTCCTTCTCCATGCCGCTCACCGTACCGCTTCCCAGGAGGTCGCCGGGTCTGAGGTTGCACCCGTTCGACGCATGGTGGCAGAGCATCTGGGCGAGCGTCCAGTACATGTCCCGGAAGCTCCCGCGGCTGACCCGGAAGGGGGCGTCGCCCCGCTCCCGCATGGCGGGGGTGAGGAGATGCACCTCGAGCGCCAGGTCGAACCCGCCGGCCTCCCGGTCCGCCCTGGCGGAGAGGTAGGGCAGGGGGGCGGGGTCGCCCTCGGGCCGCCGGTACGCCGGGATCCGGTAGGGGGCCAGGGCGTCCCGGGTCACGATCCAGGGCGAGATCGTCGAGGCGAAGCTCTTGGCCAGGAAGGGCCCGAGCGGCTGGTACTCCCAGGCCTGCAGGTCCCGGGCGGACCAGTCGTTCAGGAGGCAGAGCCCGAAGATGTGTCGCTCCGCGTCGGACAGGGGGATCGCCTCGCCGAGCTCGTTCCCCGTCCCCACGATGCACCCCACCTCGAGCTCGTAGTCCAGGAGGCGGCTCGGTCCCACGTCGGGAGCCTCCGCATCCGGGGCCTTCCGCTGCCCCGACGGGCGCACGATGGGGGTGCCGCTCACCACCACCGAGGACGCCCGGCCATGGTACCCGATGGGAATCCACTTGTAGTTCGGGAGGAGTGGGTTGTCCGGGCGGAACATGCTCCCGACGTTCGTCGCGTGGTGGATGGAGGCGTAGAAGTCGGTGTAGTCCCCCACTTCCACGGGAAGGAGCATGTCCACCGCATCCTGGGCCACGAGAATCCGCTCCCGGGTTTCCGGGTCGGAAGGCGCCGTCCCTCCGTTCCCTGCGGAGAGGAGCGCGCTCACCCGTCGCCGGAGCCCCGTCCATGCCTCGGCATCGAGGGAGAGGAGGGCGTTCAGGTCCGGGGCATCGCAGGCCTCCGCCGCCTCCCCCTCGAGGAGTCCCGCGTCCAGCGCCTCGGCCACGTCCAGGACCTGGTCCCCGATGGCGATCCCGATCCGGGGCCAGTCGTCGGTGGCGCGGCGCCGGAACACGCCGAAGGGGAGGTTCTGGACGGGGAAGTCCGTGCCCGCGTCGTTCGCCGACGGGACCCAGGAGCGACGCTCCGGATCATGGGTCTCGTCGAGGGGAGAGGACGGGTGGACGGGGTTTGAAGGCTGGGTCACGGAAGGGTCCGGGTCAGGCGGATCGGAAGACTTCGGGC
>JBJHCE010000189.1:0-5622 GCA_050485865.1 Gemmatimonadales bacterium
GCAGGGGACCGGGACGGGGCGTGGGACGAGCTCCCCGACGCGGACCGGACGCTGGCGGAACTCCGCTCGCTCTACGATTCCTACCGGATCGACCAGGTGGTGCACCTGATCACCCTCGTGGAGCCCGCCCATTTCCAGGAGGCGGTGAGCCGGATCCTGGATGGACGGTCGTTCGACTTCAGCACCCGCGACCGCCTCCAGTTCGCGATGATGGTGGTCGAGAACCTGGAGCGCCTCCTTCCCCTCCCCCCCTTCGAGCAGTGGGCGGAAGACTACCTTGCCCACCCCGAGGTCTACCGGAGCTACGCCCACGCCCTGCATCGCGAGGGAGCGGAAGGGGTGGACTGATCCCCCCTTGCCCCGTGGCATCGCATGACCCTTGAGATGCCGGGCCGCGGCGGCTATAGTAGGAGTTCTGACCCTCTGTTTTTTGTGTGTCCAAAACCCGAAGGACGGTGATACCCTTGGAAGTGATCGTGCAGGAGGGCGAGAACCTCGAGCGGGCGCTCCGCAAGTTCAAGCGGAAGGTCCAGCGCTCCGGGCTCTACTCGGAGCTCCGGAAGCGCCGCTTCTACGAGAAGCCCAGCGCCCAGCGCAAGCGGAAGCGGGAGGCAGCGATCCGTCGCGAGCGTCGCCGCGTTCGCCGGGACGACCGGCCCCGCCGCTGACCGGTTCTCGCCGGACCCACTTCCGGTAGACCCGAGCCCCCCGTCCTCTCCGAGGGCGGGGGGCTCGGTGCGTTGGGGCCCGGCGCGTCGGGGCGCTGGGCGCCCGGACCCGAGCCCTCAGAGCGCCAGCGGCACCGGCTCCGCTCCGCCCCAGTCGTAGAACCCCTTTCCCGACTTCCGCCCCGTGCGCCCGAGGGCCACCATCCGCCTGAGAAGGGGCGGCGGGGCAAAGCGCGCCTCCCCGTACTCGCGGAAGAGGATCTCCCCGATCCGGAGCAGGGTGTCGTTCCCCACGAAGTCACAGAGGGCGAGGGGTCCCATGGGGTGACCGCACCCGAGGACCATGGCCCGGTCCATGGCGTCGATGGGGGCGAGCCCCCGCTCCACCTCGCGGATCGCGTCCATCAGGTAGGGCACGAGGAGCCGGTTCACCACGAACCCCGGAAGGTCGGGCACGGGGATCCCTTCCTTTCCGAGGGCCTCCACGTACGCCAGGGCCACCCCCCGGGCCCGTTCCGAGGTCAGGGGCGTCGTGATCACCTCCACGAGGGCCATCACCGGAACCGGGTTGAAGAAGTGAAGCCCGAGCACCCGCTCGGGCCCCTCGGTGACCCCGGCAAGCTCGGCCACGGGAAGGGAACTCGTGTTCGTGGCGAGCACGACCTGGGGCCCCACGGCGCCGGCGAGCTCCCGGAAGAGCTGCGTCTTCACCCGGGCGTCCTCGACCACCGCCTCCACCACGAGGGCGCACCCCCCGAGGTCGCCGAGCTTCGTGCTCCACCGGATCCGCCCGAGGGCAGCGCCGGCCTCGGCATCCGAAAGCTTCTCCCGCTTCACCCCCCGGGCCAGGGATCCCTCCACCCGCTCCCGGCCTCGCTCCAGCGCGCCGGTGTCCACCTCCACCGCCACCACCTCGATCCCGGCCCGCGCCGAGACCTCGACGATCCCGCTCCCCATGAGGCCGCACCCCACGACCCCCACGCGGGCCGGTGGAGCGGCGGGCCCCGGGGCGGTCACACGAACTCGTCCTTCGGCACCTCGCCCTGGAGGTGGGGCCGGAAGAGCGCCTTGTTCGCGGCCTTCATGTAGGCCTCCTTCGCGTCCACGTTCCCGGACATGAAGTGCTCCATGATGTGCTGGTCCAGGAGCTGCATTCCGTCCTTCTTTCCCGTCTGGATCATGGAGGGAATCTGGTGCAGCTTGTTCTCGCGGATCAGGTTCGAGACCGCGGGCGTCCCCACCATGATCTCCTGGGCGGCCACCCGCCCCTTTCCTCCCTTCTTCCGGAGGAGAACCTGCGACACCACCCCCTTCAGCGACTCGGCGAGCATGGAGCGGATCTGCTCCTGCTGGTCGGCGGGGAAGACGTCGATGATCCGGTCCACCGTCTTCGGAGCCGAGTTCGTGTGGAGGGTTCCGAACACCAGGTGCCCGGTCTCCGCCGCGGTGATCCCGAGCTCGATCGTCTCCCGGTCCCGCATCTCGCCCACGAGGATCACGTCGGGGTCCTCGCGGAGCGCAGCGCGGAGGGCGGCGGCAAAGCTCTTCGTGTTCGTCCCGATCTCCCGCTGGTTCACGAGGCACTTCTTGTTCGGATGCGTGAACTCGATGGGATCCTCGATCGTGAGGATGTGGTCGTGCCGGCTCTCGTTGATGAGGTCCACCATGGCGGCGAGGGTGGTGGATTTCCCCGACCCGGTGGGCCCGGTCACGAGGACGAGCCCCTTCGACATCATGCAGAAGTTCCGGACCGCTTCGGAGAGCCCCAGGTCGTCGGCGGTGAGGATCTTGGAGGGGATGGTCCGGAAGACGGCTCCCATCCCCTTCCGCTGCCAGAAGACGTTCACCCGGAAGCGGGCGAGCCCCGCGATCTCGTAGGCGAAGTCGAAATCCATGGTGTCGAGGAACCGCATGCGCCATTCCTCTTCCATGATCTCGTAGACCAGCGTCTCCATGTCCTTCGCCGACAACTCCCGGAACTTGAAGGGCTGCAGGTGCCCGTGGAGACGCATCAGGGGCGGGGAGCCGGTGGTCAGGTGGAGGTCGGAGCCGCCCTGCTCGGCGAGCACCTTCAGGAACTGGTCGATCTGAGCCATGAGCCGGTTCTTGGGGGAACGTGGATGCGGAGCGGAGGAACGCTGCGGGGACTACCGGCCCCCTCCGAGGGGCCGCACAGACCACTGGAGCCTGGAACCCTCCTCCCGGGCCACCTCGAGGGTCCAACCGAACCCGGCCTCCCGCGCCCGGGCCTCGTCGACCCCCTCGGGAAGGACCGCAAGGACAGCGCCGGCAGAGCGGGCCACCGCCTCGGCGACCCCGGCGGGCCACGCGTGGAGGACCGCCGTGGCCGCATCCAGCCGGAAGGCCTGGAGCCGCCCGAGGTAGCGCACCGCCTCCTCCGCGTCCTCCGGCACCGGGAGGCTGAAGGCAGACGGAGCCTCGCCACCCCCGTGGAGGTGCACCGACCGGGCATGCGCACCCAGCAGCACTCGGGGAAGGTGCGGCACGATCTCGGCCGCGAGCGCCCCGGGCTTCGTCTCGACCAGGAAGCGCCCCGACCCGGACCGGGCCAGGAGCCTGATCTCGTCGAGCACCGAGGGAGGCGGCGGATCGAAGGCCACCGGGTCCTCCTCGGCTCGCCGGAGCTCGATCAGGAGCTCCTCGCCCGTCTCCGAGGCCACCCGGCGCACCGCCACCCCGAGCTCCGAGCCTCCCCATTCGAGGCGGGCGTCCCGGTGCTCGTCGGCGTCGCTCCCGAACTCGGCGAGCCCCGGGCGGAGCCGCCGCTCGAGGGCGCCGGGCCACCCCGAGGTGAGGTGCCGCCGCACCGTGCGCCCCCGCTCCTCCCACCACCCGAGGACCTTCCGGGCCCGGAGCGAGATCCCGAAGCGCATCGCCCCCGAGGCGAGCACCTCGTCCAGAAAGTCGTCGACCCCGGTGGCGGGCCGGAGCTCGGTCCCCTCTTCGTCGTCCCCGCCGAACACGTGGCGGATGAGCTCCCGGATCCGCACCGGCGACGCGATCGCGAGCTCGATCGCGAGCCCGGTCCGCGCCTCGAGCTCCTGCACCACGTCGGGCTTGAGCGGCGAGTCCACCACCACGCTCAGCGTCTCGTCGGAGCGGGCAATGGGAAGCGTCAGGTTTGCGAGCGCCCATTCCGGGCTCACGAGCGCCGCCGCGTCCTCGTCGATGGACTCCGGGTCGGGAAAGACGTAGGGGAGGTTGAACTGGGCCGCGAGGCCGAACTCGAGCTCCCCCTGCGTGATGATCCCCAGGGCGACGAGGGCCTCGCCGAAGTAGCCGCCGTGGGCACGCTGGTAGGCGAGGGCGCGCTCCTGGTCCTCGTCGGACACGCGTCCGAGCTGCTGGAGCACCTGCCCCAGGTTCTTTCGGTCAGTCATGCGAGGGAAGGGTCTCCGGGATGCGAAGGGTTCCGGCGGATCGCGGGATTCGGGCGTCTCGGGGGCGCCCCGAGTATACGGGCCGGCAGCGATCCACGCCACCGCCCGCGGCTCGGGCGGGCGGGTTCATCGGGGGGCCACGACGATGCGCCCCCGGGCCACGGCTCCCTGCCCCTCGACCCGGAAGGGATATGCGCCCTCGGGCGCTCCCGCGAAGGTGACCACGAACCGGGCCCCCGCCTCCACGAGCGGGGGCGAGCTCCCCTGGGCGGTTTCTTCCAGAAAGGCCCGCCCCGGAGCGCCGATGGAATCAGCCTCGAAGTGGACCGAGTAGACGCGCCGATCCCGCGTCACGAACTGGACGACGCTCCCGGGCCGGATCTCGAGGTCGCCGGGAAAGACGCCGATCCGGCCGTCCCGGTCCACCAGGTCCAGGCGATGGATCGGCGTCGAGGGCGGGAGCCCCAGCGCCTCGGCCAGGGCCGGGTCCGTAGGGGGCGGGGCGTCCCGGAGGCATGCTCCGATCCCGAGGAAAACTGCGCAGGCCAGGGCGGCCCACGGCGCGATCCGACGGGGTGCGACCACCGCCGCCCCCGGGGTCAGCCCCTGGCTCACCCCCCGGCGCGGGCGCCGCACGCGACGCAGAAGGCCCAGCTTCGCTCGAGCTCCTCGCCGCACGACGCGCAGGCCGTGACGTGCAGGTTCGTGCCACAGTGGGGGCAGAAGCGGAGATTCTCCCGGTCGGGAAGGGGGAGGGCGCACTCGGGGCAGGGGTCGCCGGCTCCGGCCGTCGCGGCACTGGCGAACTGGGCAGCGGCAGGCGCGGCCGCAGGGGCCTGGATCGGCTCCCGCTCCTCCACCCGCGGCGCCTCGGTCGGGTTCCCCTCGTCGTCCTCGGCCTCGTGGGCGGGCGCCGTGGCGAGGCCCAGGAGCTCCTGGGGGGCGGCCTCCATCGCATCCCCCGCGCGCCCCGGCGCGATACGGACCGTCACGGCGGCGAACTCCCGGTAGATGCCGGTGTTCGGGTTCTTCGCCTGGAGTTCCTTCCGGATGCGTGCCGCTGCGGGGTCCGAGTCCAGCACCAGGTAGCCGGATTCGCTCCCCAGCAGGTGGAGGAGGGCCTCCTCGTAGTCCCCGTTCAGCTCCACCCCGATCCGGTCCCGGTGGCTCCGGTACGGCACGAGGGACTGGTAGATCTCGGCCACGGTGAAGGGGGCGGCGAGGTACTCCGGGCGGTGGTCCCGGATCTCCTCGATCAGGACCTGGAAGAAGCGGTCCGCGATGCGTCGGTCGAGCGCCATGGTCCCTCTTGGCGTTGGGTGTGCGGGTTCAGCGGGATCGGGTCAGTCGAGGATCCGGAGACGGATGAGGCCGGCCTCGGCAGCGCCCCGGAGGAATGCCTCGGGATTGGTGGAGGGGATCTCGACACCGGCCCGCTCGTGCCACCCTTCGGTGAGGCGCTTCATGAACTGCTGGAGCGGCTCGTGCCGGAACCCGGCCTCGTCACGCATCTGCCGGACCACCTCGGTCCAGCTCCCGCGAAAGGAGAGCCC
>JBJHCE010000190.1:0-5609 GCA_050485865.1 Gemmatimonadales bacterium
GGGATGCACGGGGTGCAGGAACCCTCGGCCAGGCAGCTCTTCCGGAGCCTTCCCCGCTTCCGGGAGCTTCCGGACTACGCCCAGGTGTGGCCCGCCCACGGCGCCGGCTCCACCTGCGGAAAGGCGCTCGGGGCCGTGCCCCAGACCACCGTCGGGTACGAGAAGCTCTACAACCCGTCACTCGCGGCGGCGGAAGACGGGGAGGAGGCCTTCGTCCGGGCGATCCTGGCCGGGCAGCCCGAGCCGCAGAGCTACTTCGCCCGGATGAAGCGCGACAACAACCACGGGGTCCCGATCCTGGGGTCCCTTCCCCGTCCGGAGCGCCTCACCGTGGTGGAACTCGAGCAGGTGGTGGACCGGGGCGAGGCCCTGGTCCTGGACACCCGTCTCGACCGGTCGGGATTCATGACCCGGCACCTTCCCGGGGCGCTCCACGCCCCCCTCAACAAGAGCTTCAACACCGTGGTGGGCTCCCTCGTCGAGGACGAGACGCGCCCCCTGGTCCTGGTGGTGGAGGAGGCCGGGGTCGAGGAGGCGGTGCGCGACCTCGTGCGGATCGGCTACGACCGGATCCAGGGCTTCGCCACCCCCGAGACCCTCACCCGCTACTTCGACCGCGGGGGGAAGGCCGCCTCCATCGAGGAGATCGGATTCGACGAGGTGGCCCGGCGAAAGGATGATCCGGATACGGTGGTCCTGGACGTCCGCTTCGCCGCCGAGTACGAGGCGGGGCACATTCCGGGGTCGATCCAGGCGTCCTATACGCGGCTCCCCTCCTACGCCCGCGATCCGGGACGCATTCCCCCGGACCGGAAGCTCCTCGTGCACTGCCAGTCCGGGGGGCGCTCGGCGGCGGCGGCGGCGTTCCTCGCAGCGGAAGGGTTCGATGTGGCTTTCGTGAACGGACACTTCGACCGGTGGCGGGAACTCGGCGAGGTGGCCGTGGGTGGGGTCCCCGCCGGCGAGCCCGCGGCGGTCTGAGCCCGGGCGCGCACGAGCCTCAACGCCACCCACCCGTGACCTTCCTCCAGCGGATCTTCCCCCTCGCGGGGCAGCTCGAAGGGTACGACCGGAGCACCTTCCGCTCGGACCTCTGGGCGGGACTCACGGTGGGCGTGATGCTGATCCCGCAGGGAATGGCGTACGCCCTGATCGCGGGGATGCCCCCGATCTACGGGCTCTACGCCTCCCTGGTCCCCCTCGTCGTCTACGCCTTCTTCGGGACTTCGCGGCAGCTCGCGGTGGGCCCGGTGGCCATGGTCTCGCTCCTCGTGGCGGCGGGGGTGGCGCCCCTCGCCGCCGGGGACCCGGAGCGGTACGTGGCGCTGGCCCTCCTCCTGGCCTTCATGGTGGGGGTGATCCAGCTCGGGCTCGGGCTCCTCCGCTTCGGGTTCGTCACGGCGCTCCTCTCCCACCCGGTGCTGGCCGGCTTCACGAGTGCGGCGGCGCTCATCATCGGGGCCAGCCAGCTCCGGCACCTCCTGGGCGTGGACCTCCCCTCTTCCAACCACGTGCACGTGGTGCTCCTGGGGCTCGCGGAGACGTGGCGGGAGGTCCACCTCCCGACCCTTCTTCTCGGGGTGGGGGGGATCGGGCTCCTGGTGGGGCTCCGTCGCTGGAAGCGGTCCCTTCCCGGCGCCCTGGTCCTGGTGGCGGTGGCCACCCCCGTCGTGGCCTTCCTCGGACTCGAGGGAGCGGGGGTGCGGATCGTGGGCGAGATCCCCGGCGGGCTCCCGGCCCCGGTGGTCCCCGGGGGCGGGATCCTCTCGCACCTGGACCTCTCCGCCGCGTTGGCCCTCGGTCCGGTGGCGCTCACGATCGCGCTCGTGGGGTTCATGGAGTCGATCGCGGTGGCCAAGGTCTACGCCACCCGCTACCGCTACCCCGTCGACGCGAACCGGGAGCTCGTGGCGCTCGGCCTCGCGAACCTGGTGGGCGCCGTCTTCCGGGCCTTTCCCACCACCGGCGGGTTCTCGCGCACGGCGGTGAACGACCAGGCGGGATCACGGACCACGGTGGCGACCCTCGTGGCCGCGGGGATCGTGGGGCTCACCCTCCTCTTCCTCACCGGGCTCTTCCGCCATCTCCCGAACGCGGCCCTCGCGGCCATTGTCCTCGTTGCGGTGTCGAGCCTCGTGAACTGGCGGGAAGCGGTGCATCTCTGGAAGGTGGACCGGCGAGACCTGGCGCTCATGGGGGTCACCTTCGCCGCCACCCTCCTCGTGGGGATCGAGGAGGGGATCGTGGTGGGGGTCCTGGCCTCCCTCGCGGCGCTGGTCTACCAGAACTCCCGCCCCCCGGTGGCGGTGTGCGGCCGCATGCCCGACTCCGGGACCTGGCTCGACACCCGGCACCACCCGACGGCGGCGGAGCTTCCGGGAATTACCGTCTTCCGGATCGACGGGGGGCTCTCCTTCGCGAACGCCGAGTTCGTGCGGGAGCGGGTGCGCCTGGCGGCGCTCACCCCGCCGGCGCCCCGGCACCTCGTCCTCGACTTCCGGGCGGTGCCCGAGGTTGACTCGACGGCACTCCACGCCGTGGGCGAAATCCTCTCCGACCTGGACGAGCTCGGGATCGAGCCCTGGCTCTCCGGGGTTCGGGCCCCGGTGCGCAGGCTCCTGGCCCGGGGGGGGATCGCAAGGCGCCTCGGAAGCGCCCGCTTCCACCACGAGGTGGAGGATGCGGTGGCAGCGGCGGAACGCCTGGACCAGGCCCGGGCCGGCGCAGGGGGTCAGTCGCCCCCGGCAGCTCCCTCGGATGAGGACGTCCGCGACGACCCGCGCGACGACTCCCCCGACGCCGAGATCACCGCCTCGAATTCCCGAAGCGGCATCGCCCCTCCATCCTCCCCCGACGCGGACCCCGCCCGCGCCGGGTCCCTCGCGAGCTCGAGCTCGTAGGCCATCCGGTCGCTCCGGTAGAAGCGGCGCTGGAAATACACGGGCCGCGCCCCCACCGTCCGGCTCGTCCGCTCGATCACGAGAAGCGGCTCGCCCCGGGCCACGCAGAGGTGAAGGGCCACCTCGGTGTCGGCGGGTCCCGCAGTGATCCGGTAGCGCCCCGACAGGACCGGAATCCCGTACTCCTCCTCGAGCACCCGGTAGATCGTGGCGTGGGCCAGGTCGTGTCCCTCGAGGAGCTGCGCGTGGTAGGGCGCGAGCCAGGTCCGGTCGAGGGCCAGGGGCTCCCCGTCGCCCAGCCGGAGCCGGTCGAGGCGAAGCACCGGGCTTCCCGCCTCCACCCCCAGGCGGTCCGCCACCTCGGGGGGCGCGGGCTCGTTGGCCCGCCGGAGCACCTTCGAAGTCGCCTCGAGCCCGGCGCGCCCGACATCCTGCGCGAAGTCGGTGAGGCGCACGAGCCCGTGGGGCACGCGCCGGTCGGCGACGAACGACCCGAGCCCCTGCCTCCGGTAGATGAGCCCCGCTGCCTCCAGCGTCTGGAGCGCCCGCCGGGTCGTGACCCGGCTCACCCCGAAACGCTCGCAGAGCTCGTTCTCGGAGGGGACCTGCGTGTCGGGCGGAAGGCGCCCGGACTCGATCTCCCCGCGGAGCCAGTCGGAGATCTGCTCGTGGCGCGGAATGCCGGGTCGAAGCTCGGGGTCCATGGGCGATCCGGGGCTGGAGGACGAGGGCACGGCGACCCCCGAAAGTTGCGCGGAGGCGCGCGCCGTGGGAATCTACCTGCCATGGCACCCTCCGACAATGCATGTCATTACAAGTAATGACGAGTGACCCCGAAGCCAGACCCGGCGCAGGTCCCGCCGCCCCGTCCGGCCGCCCCCCGCGCGCTGAATCCCCCTGGCCCCTCCCCCGCCGCGCCGGTTTCGTCGGGGGGATCCTCCTCTTCGCCCTCGTCCTCGCCCTCCCATCTCCGGAAGGGCTCGACCCCGCCGGATGGCGCACCGCCGCCGTGGCCCTCCTCATGGCCACCTGGTGGATGACCGAGGCGCTTCCGATCCCGGCCACCTCGCTCCTCCCCCTCGCCCTCTTTCCCGCCCTCGGCATCCTCGACATGCCCCAGGCCGCGGGCCCCTACGCGAACCCGCTGATCTTCCTCTTCCTGGGCGGCTTCCTCCTGGCCCTCGGCATGGAGCGCTGGGGGCTCCACCGCCGCATCGCGCTGGGGATCATGGCCCGGGTGGGCACGGGCCCCCGGAGCCTCGTCCTCGGCTTCATGCTGGCCTCGGCCTTCCTCTCCATGTGGATCTCGAACACCGCGACCGCGGCCATGATGCTCCCCATCGGCCTCGCCGTCGTGGCCCTCCTCCGCCCGCCCTCCCTCGCCCCGGCGCCGGAAGGCCGCTTCGACTTCGGGATCGCCCTCATGCTCGGCATCGCCTGGGGCGCCTCCATCGGGGGGGTCGCCACCCTCATCGGGACCCCGCCGAACGCGATCCTCGCCGGTGCTGCCGACGAGCTCCTGGGCCGCCGGATCGGCTTCGTCGAGTGGATGCAGGTAGGGGTCCCCCTGGCGGCCCTCATGCTCCCGGCGGCGTGGCTCCTCCTCGTGGGGGTCCTCCATCCTCCCGGTACCCTCGTGGGAGATGCGGGGAAGGTGATCGAAGGGGAGCGCCGGGCCCTCGGCCCCGCGAGCCGGGGGGAGCGGACCGTGGCGGTCATCTTCGTCCTCACGGCGTGCGCCTGGGTCCTCCGCGACGAGAAGGACCTCGGGGCCTTCACCCTTCCCGGCATCGAGACCTACTTCCCACTCGTGGGCGACGCCACGATCGCGATCCTGGGTGCGCTGCTCCTCTTCGTGATCCCGGTGAACTGGCGCCGGGGGGAGTTCGCCCTGCGGTGGGAGGACACCGCCCGCCTCCCCTGGGGGGTCCTCATCCTGTTCGGCGGCGGGCTCTCGCTGGCCCGGGCCATGGAGAGCTCGGGGCTCGCCGCCTGGATCGGAAGCGGGGTCACCGGGCTCGGCGCCGTCCCCGCCCTCGTCCTCGTGGCGGCGGTGGCCACCCTCTTCATCTTCCTCACCGAGCTCACCTCGAACACCGCCACCGCCACGATGGCCATGCCGATCCTGGCGGGCGCCGGCCTCGCCCTCGGGGTGGACCCGATCCTTCTCATGGCCACCGCGGCGCTTTCCGCCTCCATGGCCTTCATGCTTCCGGTCGCCACCCCCCCGAACGCCATCGTCTTCGCCTCCGACGAGGTCACGATCCCCCGCATGGCCCGGGCGGGGCTCGTCATGAACCTCGTCTCCATCGGACTCGTGAGCCTCGTGGGTGCGTGGCTCGTGATGCGGGTTCTGGTGGGGTGATCGGTCTCGAGAACTTGACCACGGACCCCGGGGAGTGGAGCTGCTGTCGGCGCCGACGCTTCCCCGGGAAGTGGGAAACGGCCTGTCCCCGCTCTTCAAGCGGAAGCGACTCGACCGGAACCAGGCGGCGATGGCGCTCATGTCCTTTCGCCAGATCCCCGTGCGCCTGGGGAGACCGAGAGCCAGGTCCTGGAGGCATGACCCATGACGGAAGCGGGTTCGCGGTGCGGCCCGTCCGCTCGGACGCCTCGCCGCTCGACGTTCCGGGCATCGATACCTCGGTGACGCTCGAGGACATCGTCGCGGCCATCCGGGAGTCCCGGGAGCGCGATCCACGGTAGAGA
>JBJHCE010000191.1:0-5590 GCA_050485865.1 Gemmatimonadales bacterium
CTCCCGGCGGGGATGGGGCCCAGCGGGCATCGCCGCGTATCCGGGTCAACGCCACCTGGGCCGCATCTCACTGCCTGGACGCGCTACCGGCTCCCGTCCCCCGCCAGCCGCTTCAGCTGCTCCTGGTCGATCCGGTACGCGCGCCACTCGGAGAGCTCCTCGGCGCCCCGGCGCTCGTAGAAGCGGATGGCGCCCTCGTTCCACTCCTGGACCATCCATTCCATGCGCCCGCATTCGAGGCGCACCGCTTCCCGGACCAGGTACGCGAACATCGTGCCCCCGAATCCCCTGCCCCGGTACGCCGAGAAGACGAAGATGTCCTCGAGGAAGAAGGTGGGGCGGGCCAGGAACGAGGAGTAGGCCAGGTAGGTGATGCAGTAGCCCACGTCCTTTCCGTCGATGGTGGCCAGGTAGGCCCGGTACCGGGGCGGGTCGGCCAGGGCGTCGCGCACGAGCCGCTCCCGGGCCTCCGGGGTGGGGCGGTCCATGTTCTCGAAGTCCGCGTGGGCGTCCACCAGGTCGAGGTAGACCTCGGTGTCAGCGGCGGTGAGGGGGCGGATGCGGATGTCGGAGTCGGGTCGGATCGGGGGGCGGTCGGACATGGCGGGACCCTGGATGGCGGATGCACGGAGGGTGGGGGCCATCATCGCGGCCGGCGCCTCTCAGGGGAAGGCCTCGAGCATGGTGGGGCAGGACTGCGGGCTTCAGCTCCCCAGGTTCCGGGCCTCCAGGATCCGCTCGCCGCTCCGGTCGATCAGGAGGAGCATGTCCAGGATCGTCTCCACCGCCTCCACGTAGAACCCGGGCGTGATGTCCTCGAACACGTCGGCGGGGTTGTGGTACCCGGGGTGGTCCTCGACCCCGAAGTAGAGGAAGGGGATCCCCGCCTGGTGGAAGGGACCGTGGTCCGACGACATCGTCCAGTCGTCGCCCGGAGGGAGGTCCGGGCGGTCATGTCCCATCAGGAGCGAGATCCGGGACCGGGCCGCCGCATCCTCCACGAGGGGGACGAGGAAGGGGTAATGGTACGTGCCCACGGCGTAGAGCTCGTCTTCCGTGTTCCGGCTCACCATGTCCAGGTTCACGTTCATGACGATCCGGTCGAGGGGCACCGGGGGGTCGGAAACGAAGGCCCGGGCCCCCTGGAGCCCCATTTCCTCGGCATCGAAGGCCACGAGGACGACCGAGTGGCGGAGCGGGTGCTCCCGGAGCCACCGCCCCAGGGTCAGGATCGCCGCCGTACCCGAGGCGTTGTCGTCGGCGCCGTTGTAGATCTCGCCATTCCGGATCCCCAGGTGATCGTAGTGCGCGGTCACCACGATGTAGCGCTCCGGGTGCACCGTTCCCGGAACCAGCCCCAGGATGTTCAGCCCCTCGACCGGATTCTCGCTCCCGCGGGGGGTGAAGGTGAACGGGCGGGTCCGGGCCCCGGCCACCGGGGCGAACCCGTGGGCGTCGAAGGCGTCGATCAGGTAGCGGCGGGCCCGTTCGCCTCCGGGGGTTCCGGTCCGGCGCCCTTCCATCGAGTCGTGGGCCAGGGTGCGGATGGCTTCCAGGAGGGCCTCGGCGTCGATGCGGTCGCGGGCCCCGAGGGTATCGACCTGAGCGTCCGCGAGAACGTGGGCCGGGGCGGGCGCGGGCGCCGCGGGCGCTTCGGGAAGCCCCACGACGAGGGCCAGGGCCAGCATCCAGATCGAGGGAACAGGCGACATGCGCACTCCATGGAGCGGGGGAACGGGACCGGAAAGGGTATCCCCGATCCGTCTCAGGCGCCAGAATACACTGGCCCCCGGGAGGTGGGTCCCCGAGCGGGACCCCGGGCCGGGCCGCGAACGTACACCCGACATGCACCCCAGCCCCGCACCCCAGCCCCGCACCCCGTGATGTCTCGAACCGGACTCCCCCGCGCCGCCGCCGGCCTCCTCGTTGCCCTTTTCCTCGCTTTCCATGCGCCTGCCTCGGCGCAGGTCACCCCGGTCGAGCATGCGGACCGTCGGGCGGCCCTCGCCGACCGGCTGGGTGACGGGCTCATCCTCGCGGTGGGGAGCGCCGCCCCACCCCAGGACTACATCCCGTTCTTCCAGAACTCCCTCTTCCGGTACCTCACGGGGTTCACCGAGACCGACGCCGCGCTCGTCATGGTCGTGGAAGGGGGCCGGATCCACGAGACCCTCTTCGTGAACCCCCGGGACCCGGGCCGGGAAACCTGGGAGGGGCTCCGGATGGGTCCGGCCGGGTCCCTCGACGCCACGGGAATTCCAGGGCGCCCGGTGTCCGATCTCCAGCACGTCCTGGACTCCCTCCTGGCCCACCACTCCGAGGTGCGGGTGGTGGGCCCCTTCCAGCCGGGGGCCACCGTGCAGAACGACGTGACGCAGCGCGTCCTCCGGCTCGTGGGCGACCGCGACGGGGTCTCGATCCGTCCGGTGAACGCCCAGGTGAACGCGCTCAGGGCCGTCAAGTCCGAGGCTGAACTCGAGCTCCTGCGGCGCTCGGTGGCGATCACGGTGGAGGCCCACCACCAGGTCCGGGCCCACCTGGCCCCGGGACGAAACGAGTTCGAGATCCAGGCGGCCCTCGAGGCCGTCTTCCGGCGGTACGGCGCCGAGCGCCCGGCCTTCGCCTCCATCGTCGGATCGGGGCCGAACTCCACGATCCTCCACTACAACGCGAACGACCGGTTCATGGAGGACGGCGACGTGGTCGTGGTGGACATCGGGGCAAGCTACGGCGGGTACGCCGCCGACGTGACCCGGACCTACCCGGTGAACGGCCGCTTCAACGAGGCGCAGCGCGCGATCTACCAGCTCGTGCTGGATGCCCAGGCCGCCGCCGAGGCCATGGCCGGCCCCGGTGCCCGCATGGGCGCCATGAACGCCGAAGCCTCCCGGATCCTCGCCGAGGGGCTTGCCGCGCTCGGCCTCATCGAGTCCCCGACGGCCACCTACGAGACCCGGACCGGCGGGCGTCAGCCCCAGCTCCAGCTCTTCTACATGCACGGGCTTGGCCACGGGATCGGGCTCGACGTCCATGATCCGGCGCCCGACCCCCTCGAGCCCGGCGCGGTGATCAGCATCGAGCCGGGCATCTACGTCCGTCCGAACCTCCTCACCGAGGTGATCCCGGACACTCCGGAGAACCGCCGCATCATCGAGGCGATCCGCCCGGCCTTCGAGCGCTACAGCGGGATCGGGGTCCGGATCGAGGACGACTACATCGTGACGGAAGACGGGGTCGAGTGGATCTCCCCCGCGCCACGGGAGATCCACGAGATCGAGGAATCCCTGGCGCTTCCCCGGGCAGGCGCGGACTGGAATCGGGCGTGGATCGAGTGGTACCGCCGGTTGCGCTGACGGCCCGCCCGGCTCCCCTCCCCTGGCGAAGCACCGTCGCCCTCGTGGGGGTGGCCGCCGGAAGCTGGCTCCTGTTCCTCCGGCTTTCGGCACACCCGGAGGGTGCGGAGCGGATGCTCGCCTCCGGGGCCCATCCCGGGGTCGTGCGCATCCTCCAGCAGGTCACCGGTGTGGTTCCCCTTCCCGTGGCGGAGCTCGCCGCCGTCGCCCTTGCCGCCTGGGCCCTCGCCCTTCCGGTGGGGGGGGTGCTCGAAGCGCGCCGTGGGGGTACGCGCGGGGGCCGGGGCCGCGCCGCCGCCCACGCCGCCGCCCGCGCCGCCCTGAAGGGGGTCCGGATGGCGGCCCTCCTCTTCGCCGCGTTCCAGCTTCTGTGGGGCCTCCAGTACACCCGCCCGGGACTCGAGGCCCGGCTGGGGCTCGCGCCCACGGGTGCGGTGGCCGATGCCGAGCTCCGAGAACTCGCCGAGGCCCTCGTGGCGCGGACGAACGCCCTCTACCAGGAGATTCACGGCAGCGGGGACGCCGGTGTCCCCACCCCGGCCCCGGGGCGGCGCGACCTGAGGGGGGACTTCCGCCGCGACGCCGGCGACGCCTGGGCCCACCTGCAGGAGCGGTGGAACCTCCCCCCAGCCATGGCCCTGGACCGCCCGGCGCCGAAGCCCCTCCTCCTGACCTCCGTGCTACGCTGGCTCGGAGTGGCCGGGATCTACGTGCCGTGGACCGGCGAGGCCACGGTCATGGACGACCTTCCCGGCGCGTCCCTCCTCCACACCGCCCTCCACGAGACGGCCCACCAGCGGGGGGTGGCCCGGGAGTCCGACGCGAACGCCCTGGCCTACCTCGCGAGCCTCCACATGGCGGACCCGGTGGCCCGCTATTCCGGCGCCCTCTTCCTCCAGCGCCAGGCCCTCGCCGCCCTCGGGCGCCGCAACCCCGAGGCGACCCTCGCCCTGGTCGAGGCCCGGCTCCCCGGGGTGCAGCGCGACGTGAACGCCATCGTCGAGCGCGCCCGCAGGATCCAGGGCCCGGTGCGCCAGGTGGCCGACCGGGCGAACGACGCCATGCTCCGCCGCCACGGGATCTCCGAGGGGGTGGCGAACTATGGCGGGAGCCTCTGGATCGTCGTGGCCCTCACGCGGGAGGAAGGGGTCGAGGCGCTGCTTCCCCCGGCCAGGGTTGCACCTTGATCCCGCGTCTCCACCGGGGGAAATTCAAGGGCTCGCCCACGGGGCTGCCTTCACCCCCAACCCTTCCCTTCGTCCGCCCACCCCCGACTCCATGATCGGCATTCTCGGCGCCGGCATCAGCGGTCTTTCGCTCGGCGTCTTCCTGGAGGCGCGGGGGGTGGAGTACGAAATCCTGGAGGGATCGGAGCGTCCCGGCGGGGTCATCCGGAGCGCCCGGGTGGACGGTCGCCTCCTGGACTTCGGCCCCCAGCGGACCCGGGTCTCCCCCCCGGTGGCCGAGATGATCCGCCTCCTCGGGCTCGAGGACCGGATCATCCGGGTCTCCCCCGACCTTCCGCTCTACGTGTTTCGCCGGGGGCGTCTCCGGCCGGTCCCGTTCCGCCCGGTGGACCTCCTCCTGACCGACCTCCTCACCCTCGGCGGCAAGCTCCGCCTCCTCGCCGAGCCCTTCACCGGGCCCTACCGTCGCGACGAGACCGTGGGCGCCTTCCTCACGCGGAAGTTCGGGCGCGAGGCCTACGAGGGGGTCATGGGCCCCCTCTTCGGCGGCCTCTACGGCTCGAACCCGGGCGAGATGTACGTGCGCCACTCCCTGGCCGAGACCATGGGGAGCTTCGGGGTGTCCCGGAGCATCCTGGGGGGCTTCCTCCGCGGGCGAATGAACCGCACGCAGGCGTCCGCCGCCGTCTCGTTCCACGAGGGGATGCAGGAGTTCACCGACGCCATGGCGGCCCGTGCCGGGGCCCGCCTCCGGATGGGCATGGCAGCAGTCGCGCTCCGGCCGGGCGGTCCCCCCGGGTCGTGGGTCGTGACCACGTCCGAGGGCAAGGAGCGTCACTACGAGCGGGTCGTGATCACGGTTCCGGCGGGAGCCGCCGCCGATCTCCTGGGGCCCGTGGCTCCCGGCGCGGCGGAGCGGCTCGGGCAGCTCCGGTACAACCGGCTCGCCCTCGTGCACATGGCCTCGGACGAAGGGACCCTCCATGGCCTGGGGTACCAGGTCGGCTACGGCGAGGGGCTCCGCACCCGGGGCGTGACCTGGAACGCCTC
>JBJHCE010000192.1:0-5571 GCA_050485865.1 Gemmatimonadales bacterium
TCAGCTCGGCGCGGGCATCGCCCAGGGGCATGGCGGTCTGGGTCCTGAGCACCGAGACCTCCGGGCTCCACGGCCCCGGACGAAGCCCGGTGAGCACGAACTCGACCGGGAGGTTTTCGCCCGCCTCCTCGATCCACGCGTTTACCCCGTTCGCGAAGGCCTCGAAGACAGGGCGCCCGTCCGGGTGGTACGTGGTCCACTCCCGGTCGTCCATGGGCCCGCGGTAGCGGACCAGGCGGGCCAGGCGGTCGTGGGCGACGTACTCCGCGCCCATGATCTCCGCCATCCGGCCCTCGTACATGCGCCGGTAGAGGTCCATCTGCCAGAGCCGGTCCTGGCCATGCACGAACCCCTGGGCGAAGAAGAGGTCGTCGGTGTTCCGGGCGTAGATGTGGGGCACCCCCCAGCGGTCGCGGATCACCTCCACAGTGTCCTGGAGGCCGGCCACGGCGAGGGTGCCGTCCAGGGGGGCAAGGGCGCGGCGGGCGAGCTCCGCGAATTCGTCTTCCGCCGCCGGAGCAGGGGCCCCGGGCCGGAACGAGGCCAGGGCGGCCAGGGTCAGGGCCAGCACGGGGAGAAGGGCCGTCGCCCCTCGCGTTCGTCCGGTCATGGGTCCTCCGGTCTCCTGTGGGATGGGATGCCGCCAGGCGCCCCACGGTGTCCGACGCAAGCTATCACCGGCGGGGAAAGGCCCGCTACCCGGGAAATCCGCCCTCCGGCGGCCGCACCACCCCGAAGTACCCCATGAGCGCGCCTCCCGAAACGAACATCAGGAGGCTGTAGACCCCGGCCGGGACGGCCATCTCCGCCACGCCCACGATCGACATGGCAATGACGATCGCGAGGGTCCCGTTCTGGATCCCGGACTCGATGGCAATCGTCACCGCCTGTCTGGGAACGAGGGCGAAGAAGCGCGCCGCGAGGAACCCGAGGACCATGGTGGTCACGTTCAGCGCACCCGTGACCCCGCTGAGCGCCCAGAAGTGGTCGAAGAGCACCTGGCGCTGGTCGATGATCACCACGGCGAGCACGCCCAGGAAGATGATCGCCGAGGCGCCCCGGACCGTCCTCCTCAGACGGTCCGCCAGGCGGGGGCGGAAGTGGCGCACGACGAGCCCGGTCATGACCGGTACCCCCGTGATGGCCACGATCTGGAGGACGATCTCGGCCATCGGAGAGCGGACCGCGTCGGCCTGCATCCCGAAGTGCCCCATCGACAGCGCGAGGACGACCGGGATCGTGACCACGGTCACGGCGCTCGAGAGGGCGGTGAGGGTGATGGAAAGCGCCGTGTCCCCCCGCGCGACGAAGGTGATGAGGTTCGAGGTGGGCCCTCCCGGACAGGCCGCGATCAGCATGAGCCCCACCGCCCACACCGGGGGAAGGCCGAAGAGGATTGCCAGCCCGAAGCCCACGACGGGCAGCACGATGAGCTGGCTCGCGAGCCCTACCAGGACCGCCCTCGGAAAGACGATGACCCGACGAAAGTCCCTGAGCGAGAGAGACATACCCAGCCCGACCATGATGATGACCAGGGCGACGGGAAGAACCACGTCGATGAAGACGCTCTCCTGCATCAGGCGGGGTCCCGGGCGAGGTGGGGGGAAGGGCTCGAGGTGCCGATGTCGGGGGGATGGTCGTACGGTCCGGGGCACTGGGGCAAGGGTCTTGCGCCTTGCCGTCCCCGCCCCGGTGTCGCACCTTCTCCCCGCAATCCTCGAAAGGTGCGACGCGCGCTCCCGTTACACGGGATGCGGCGCCGGACGACCCCAAGGCAGGCGGAGACGTCTCGATCCATGTCCGAAAACCTCATCGCGCTCCAGAACCGCTTCCTGGGCCAGGGCACGACGGTCTACGACAAGCTCGCCGTGATCCACGAGGCCAAGGGCTTCGTGGACGACGGCGACATCGAGGCGCTTGCCTTGCAGTTCAACCTCCCCCTCGCCCACGTCCGGTCCACGGCCAAGTTCTACGAGGAGACCGGGCACGCCACGCCGGCACGTCACGTCGTGAAGGTCTGCAACGGCGAAGCCTGCCGCGCTGCGCCCCATGGTGGATGCGACGCCCTCGTTCGCCGCCTCTCCGAGGCCCTCGAGGTGGACCCGGGCCAGACCTCCGACGCGGGGATCCGCCTCGAGCACGTGGCCTGCCTGGGCTACTGCGGGCTTGGACCCAATGTCATGGTGGACGGGCTCCCGCTCTCCATGGGCGAGGCCTCCGGACCCTCTCCCGAGGCCCGGCTCCTGGCCCACCTCCGCGACGGCACTCCCGTGGGGCTCGAGGAGCCCCGGAACCCCGTCATCCTCCCTGGCGAAGGGGAGCCGTGCATTCTCCTTCGGCACTTCGACCGGGATGTGGTGGCCCTCGGGGATGCGCGGGAGGCGGGCATTTATGGTACGCTGGAAAAGGCCCTCCGCGAGATGACTCCGGACCAGGTCATCCAGGAGGTGGAGCGGAGCGCCCTCCGCGGACGAGGGGGTGCGGGCTTTCCCACGGGGCTCAAGCTCCGGACGGTGGCCGAGGCCCCGGTGCCCGACGGAAGCGGCCGGCGCTACGTGGTGGACAACTGCGACGAGGGGGACGCGGGATCCTACATCGACAAGGAACTGGTGGAGCGGGATCCCCACACCCAGCTCGAGGGGCTCCTTCTCGCCGCCTACGCCTGCGGCGCCCGGGATGCCTACATCTACCTCCGCTTCGAGTACCCCCGGGCCCACCGGATCCTGGCCCGGGCCATCGAGGAGGCCCGGGAGGCCGGGCTCATCGGCGAGGGGATCCTGGGGAGCGACTTCGGCTGCGAGGTCCACCTGGTGAAGGGGCAGGGGGCCTATATCTGCGGCGAGGAGACGAGCCTCCTCCGGTCGCTCGAAGGGGTGCCGGCCCTCGTGAGCTACAAGCCCCCCTACCCGGCGGTGCAGGGGCTCCGGGGCTACCCCACCGCGGTGAACAACACCGAGACGCTCCACAACCTTCCCTGGATCGTGGAGCACGGGGGCGACGCCTACGCGGCCCTGGGGCACGGAAAGTCCAGGGGAACCAAGCTCGTGAGCCTGAACACCGCCGTGGCCCGCCCCGGTCTGTACGAGGTGGAGCTCGGCATCACCCTCCGGGAACTCCTCTTCGAGAAGGCCGGAGGAATGGCCGGCGGCAAGCGGTTCAAGGCGGTCCAGGTGGGCGGCCCGCTGGGAGGGATCCTCCCGGAGGCCCATCTGGACACCCCGCTGGACTTCGAGGCGCTGGACCAGGTGGGCGGGATTCTCGGCCACGCCGGCATCGTCGTCTTCACGGAGGACCACGACCTCGTGGAGATCTGCCGCGGCCTCATGCATTTCTGTGCGGTGGAGAGCTGCGGGAAGTGCTTCCCGTGCCGAATCGGGTCGGTCCGGGGTACGGAACTCTTCGACCAGATGCTTGACCCGGAGCGGGGCGGCGTCACCGACGAGCGACTGGCGCTCCTGGACGACCTGTGTGAAACCATGAAGCTGGGGTCGCTCTGCGCCCTGGGCACGATGACCCCGCTTCCCATCGAGAGCATGATGCGTCACTTCCCGGAGGAGCTGGATCGACACAGGCTCCCGGTGGGGAAGGGCGCGAGCTCGGAGGTGCGCTCATGATCACCACCGCGGATGGCCTCCCGACCTTCGTGAACGTCACGGTGAACGGCTCGACGGTCACGGTGCCCCGGGGCAGCACGATTCTCTCGGCGCTCCGGGCGGCCGGAGGCGATGTTCCCACCCTCTGCTACTCGGACCGGATGAAGCCCTACGGGGCCTGCCGGACCTGCCTTGTGGAGGTGGAGGGACGAAAGCCCGTGGCCTCGTGCCACACCCCGGTGGCGGAGGGGGCGGTCTACCGGACCCACTCCCCCCTCCTCACCCGGCTCCGGCGGAACATCACCGAGCTCATCGTCTCGGATCACCCCCTCGAGTGCCTGGACTGCACCGCCAACGGGCGCTGCGAGCTCCAGGACCTGGCCCAGGAGGTGGGGCTCCGCACCCCCCGCTACGAGAACCCGCGTACCCACAACCCGCCCAGGGACGACGCGCACCCCTTCATCAAGCTGGAGATGGACAAGTGCATCGGGTGCGCCCTCTGCGTCCGGGCGTGCGACGAGGTGCAGGGCTCCTTCATCCTGGCCATGGAGGGGCGGGGGTACGACACCCGGGTCATTGCCGGAAACGACACCGGCTTCGAGGAGGCCCGCTGCGTGAGCTGCGGCCAGTGCGTCTTCGAGTGCCCGGTGGCGGCCCTCGAGGAGCCGGGGACCCGGGACTTCGGCCTTCCCGACACCCAGGTCACCACCACCTGTTCGTACTGCGGGGTGGGGTGCTCCCTGAACGTGAACGTGAAGGACGGCCAGGTCGTGAACATCGAGCCCAACCGGATGGGCTCGGCGAACCTGGGGCACACCTGCGTGAAGGGGCGCTTCGCCCACCAGTTCGCCCACGCCGACGACCGCCTCACCTCCCCCCTCATCCGCACCGACGACGGGGGCTTCCGCGAGGCCTCGTGGGAGGAGGCGCTGGAGCTCGTGAGCTCCCGCTTCACCGAGATCCGCGACCGCCATGGCCCCGACGCCTTCGCCGGCATCAGCTCCTCGCGCTGCACGAACGAGGAGAACTTCCTGATGCAGAAGTTCGCCCGGGTGGTCATGGGCACGAACTCCATCGACAACTGCTCCCGGGTCTGCCACTCCCCCTCGGCCTACGGGCTGGGCCAGGCCCTCGGCACGGGGGCGGGGACGAACCCCTTCGAGGACGTCTTCCACTCGGACCTCATCGTCCTGGTGGGGGCGAACCCCACCGAGGCGCACCCCGTCTTCGGATCCCGGATCAAGCAGGCGGTCCTCAAGGGATGCAGGCTCATCGTCCTGGACCCCCGGAACACCGAGCTCGCCCGCCTCGCCGACCTCCATCTTCCCCTCCGGCCCGGATCCAACGTGGCGGTGATCAACGCCATGCAGCATGTCCTCATCGAGGAGGATCTCCTGGATGCGGAGTTCATGGCCCGCCACGCCCTCGGCTTCGAGGAGGTGCGCGCCGAGCTCGAGGGGTGCACCCCCGAGTGGGCCTCGGAGATCTCGGGAGTGGACCCGGAGCTGATCCGCCAGGCGGCCCGCATGTACGGAAACGCCCGCGCCGCCCAGTTCCTCTGGGGGCTCGGGGTGACGGAGGCGGGACACGGGTCGAACACCGTCTTCGGCATGATCAACATGGCGATCATGACGGGGAACCTGGGTCGTCCGGGCGCCGGGACGAGCCCGATCCGCGGGCAGAACAACGTGCAGGGTGCCTCCGACGTGGGTGCGCTTCCCAACGTCTTCAGCGACTACCGCCCCGTCACCGACGAAGAGGCCCGGGCCGAGCACCGCGTCCGGTGGGGGGTGGAGCCCCCCACCAACCTGGGCCTCCGCATCCCCGACATGTTCGACGCCGCACTCGCCGGGACCCTCAAGGGGATGTACATCCTGGCGGAAGACGTGGCGCAGTCGGACCCGAACACGCACCACGTGACGGCGGCGCTCTCGGCTCTCGACTTCCTGGTGGTTCAGGAAATCTTCCTCACCCCCAC
>JBJHCE010000193.1:0-5510 GCA_050485865.1 Gemmatimonadales bacterium
AGGGCTCGCCCTCGAAGGCGGCCCGGGAGGCCAGGGCCCGGAGCACCCCCTCGATCCGGATCGCCCACCGCCGCCCCGTCCCCGGCATGGGGAGAAGGTCCGGGCGCTCGACCTCGGGAAGGGAGCCGAGCTCCAGGGTGGCCACCCGCTCCAGGTCGCCGAGGAGCCCCTCTTCCTCGAGCGGCGGTACCACCCAGTGGAGCACACCTCCCCGCCCCGCCAGAGCCTCCCGGAGGAGCATGGTCTTTCCGGACCCGGCGGGACCTTCCACCCGGTGGGCCGCAGGCCAGGGCGTGCGGAGGCGTTCCCGGAGCGTGGCGGCACCCGGAACGGGGTAGGGCCCGACGGAAGCAGCCGGGGGCGTGAGGAGGGCCGGGGTTCGGTGCATCATAACAGTAATATGATTACGTTAAGCAGATTTTAGCAACACTAGTGGCCCGCACCCCTTCACCCCCCGGGACACACCCCCTAGCTTCGGGCGTCGCACACCTTCCGAACCCGACTTCCGAGGAAGCCCGATGCCCCCCGTGACCCCCCGATTCGAAGCCGTAACCGCCGCCAAGGGATGGACCCCCGCCGAGGAGAACGGGCGCGGCCACGTGCGCGCCCGCGCCGCCTCCTTCTTCGGCGCGAACACCTTCGGATTCGCCGAGATGCAGGCGCGCCTCCCGAAGGAGACGTACCGGCGCCTGATGACGACGATCGAGGCCGGAAACGAGCTCGACCCCGGGGTGGCCGACGCGGTGGCCGTGGCCATGAAGGAGTGGGCCCTCGAGCGGGGCGCCCTTCATTATACCCACTGGTTCCAGCCCCTCACCGGGCTGACCGCCGAGAAGCACGACTCCTTCCTTTCCCCCGCCGAGGGGGGGAAGGCGATCACCGAGTTCACCGGGCGGGAGCTGATCCAGGGGGAGCCCGATGCCTCCTCCCTGCCGTCGGGCGGGCTCCGGACGACCTTCGAGGCCCGGGGGTACACGGCGTGGGATCCCACCTCGCCGGCCTTCATCGTGGACGGCCCGGGGGGCGCGACGCTCTGCGTGCCCACCGCCTACTCCTCGTGGGCGGGGGACGCCCTCGACACGAAGATCCCCCTCCTGCGCTCGATCCATGCCCTGACCAACCAGGTGAAGCGGGCGCTCGCCCTCTTCGGGGAGCAGGCCGTTCGGGTGCGGGCCACCCTGGGGCCGGAGCAGGAGTTCTTCCTGGTGGACCAGGAGTTCTTCTACCGCCGTCCTGACCTCCTCACCACCGGGCGCACCCTCTTCGGGGCGAAGCCGCCCAAGGGGCAGGAGCTCGAGGACCACTACTTCGGGGCCATTCCGGACCGGGTGCTCGCGTACATGCAGGAAGTGGAGGAGGAGCTCTACCGGCTGGGCGTGCCGATCAAGACGCGGCACAACGAGGTGGCCCCCGGGCAGTTCGAGATGGCGCCGGTGTACGAGGAGGCAAACGTGGCCGCCGACCACCAGCAGATCATCATGTCCACCCTCCGGCGGATCGCCCGGAACTACGGGCTCGTGTGCCTTCTGCACGAGAAGCCCTTCCAGGGGATCAACGGGAGCGGCAAGCACCTGAACTGGTCCATGGCCACCGACCGTGCGAACCTCCTGGAGCCCGGTGAGACGCCGCATGAGAACATGCAGTTCCTCTTCTTCTGCACCGCCGTGCTCGTGGCGGTGGAGCGGCACCAGGACCTCCTGAGGGCGGCGGTGGCGTACGCCGGGAACGACCACCGGCTCGGGGCCAACGAGGCCCCGCCGGCGATCCTGTCGGTGTTCCTGGGCGACCAGCTCACCGACATCTTCGACCAGATCGCCGAGATCGGTTCGGCGAGGAGCTCGAAGCAGGGGGGGATCCTGGGGCTCGGGGTGCAGGTGCTCCCGAAGCTCCCGAAGCACGCCGGTGACCGGAACCGGACGAGCCCCTTCGCCTTCACCGGGAACAAGTTCGAGTTCCGGGCGCTGGGGGCGTCGCAGTCGATCTCCTTTGCCGCCACGGTGGTGAACACGATCGTGGCCGAGGCGGTGGACGAGCTCTCGGGGAAGCTCGAGAAGGCGATGGAGGGGGGACGCTCCCTCTCCGACGCGCTCGGGAACGTGCTCGCCGAGGTGGTGCCGGGGATCCGGCACATCATCTTCAACGGCGACGGCTACTCGGAGAACTGGCACCGGGAAGCCGAGGAGCGGGGGCTCCTGAACCTCCCCACCACCCTCGACGCGCTCCCCTACCTCGTGCGGGACGAGAACGCGCGCCTCTTCGAGCGCTACCAGGTGCTGTCGCGGCGGGAGCTCGAGTCCCGCTACGAGATCGCGCTCGGGCAGTACTTCCACGCGATCAACATCGAGGGGGAGACCTCGGCGGAAATGGCCGGGACCATGGCCTTCCCCGCCGCGGTGCGTGCCCTTTCCGAGTTCGCCGAGGCCGCGGGCCGGGTGAAGGAGGCGGGGCTCAAGGTCTCGGCCCCCGGGCGGGTGGCGAAGGAGATCGGGGCGCTCGTGGACGAGCTCGACGGGGCGCTCCTGGCGCTCCGCGAGGCGAACGCGGAGCTCGGCGGGGAGAGCTACGCCTCGAAGGCCGTGCACATGCGGGAAAACATCATCCCCGCCATGTCGAAGGTGCGCGACGTGGTGGACCGGCTGGAGCGGGTGCTTCCCGACGACCTCCGCCCCTGGCCCGGCTACCGGGAGCTTCTCTTCGTGAAGTGACCGGGGTCATGAAGAGCCGAAGGGCCGGTCCGCGCGGGTGCGGGCCGGCCCTTTGGCGCTCCTGGAGGGGGTGCGTGGCGTCGGTGTTGCGCTACAGCGGCTTCGACACCACGCAGGCGTTCACCCCGCCCACCCCCATGGAGAGCTTCCCCACCGGGGCGCGGGGGAGCGGGCACGCCTCGCCAAAGACCCACCGGCCATGCACCCCGCCGATCTCGGCGTTCAGGTCGTCGGGGGTGAGGGGGGTGGGGAAGATCACCCCCCGCTCGGCCCCCAGGTACTGGGCGGTGAGCTCCCATCCCCCGCCGGCGCTCATCCCGTGCCCGAAGGTCCCCTTCCGGGCGGTGACGAGGACCTGCTCCGGCACGACCTTCCGGAGGGTGTCGACCTCGAGGAAGTCTCCCGGGGTGGCGGTGGCGTGGAGGTCCCAGCTCGCGAGCTCGCCGGCGCGGATCCCCGCGTCATCCAGCGCCCGCCGGATCGCCGTGGTGGGGCCCTCCCGCGACGGGGTGATGATGTGGTCCGCATCGGAGGAGACCCCGACGGCCACCGGCTCCATTCCGAGGGGGCGCATCCCCTTCCCCTCCATGAAGGAGCGCTCTCCCACGATCCACACCACCGAGCCCCCGGCCACGTGGGTCCCCCGCATTCCGGTGAGCGGCCTGGACGGAGACCCGTCGGCGGAGAGCACCCGGGCGGCGTAGAACGCCCCCACCGTGAGGGGGTGGGGCGGCGGGTCCGTGGCCCCCACGACCACCGCCTTCGCCTCGCCCCGGCGAATCGCGTCCATGGCGAGCTTGAGACAGACCCCGAAGGTGGAGCACGCCGCCACCGGCGCAAAGGCAAGCCCGGTGATGTGCCCCAGCATGGAGATCTGCGCCGCCGGGGTGTTCTGGATGTTCCAGAGCACGTTCGTGGAGACGGCGTTCCAGGGGGGTGTGGGGGCCCCCCAGCGCTCGATCAGCTTCTGGCGCCTGCGCTCCTTCTCCCTCAGCAGCTTGATCTTGGCCCCCTCCACCTCGCCTCCCACCGAAACCCCTTCGATCTCAGTGAGTTCGGCCAGGAAGTTCCGGAGCGCACCGGAGCGCGCCGCCCAGTAGGCGTACCACCGGACGCGGGCGTCGTGGGCCGCATCCGGGTCCTCGATGCCCCCGGGGTCCTGGGGAAGGTCCGGGAACTCCGCCGCACCTCCCTCGGGGTCGGCCAGGTACCCGGCCAGCGCCTCGTTCCGAGCCGGGTCGGCCCAGAACCGGTCCCAGTCCCGCTGCGCCCGGGCGAAGCCGAGGGAGGCGTCGTGAAGTGTGGGAAGGGCGCCGAGCCCGGTCCCCACGTAGACATGGGCGCCGGTTCCGAGCTCCCGGAGGGTCTCCTCCATGGCCTCGTTCTGCTCGAGCGCCTGGAGGAAGGCCCCCACGGCGAAGAGCGTGGTCGGGTCCATCTTCGAGACGAGCTGCGGAAAGCGGTTCGCCGGGAAACGGGCCTCGATCCAGGGGCGGTAGCGCTCGAAGTCGAACTGCGGCGCGCCTACCAGGAAGGGATCCGGCCCGAAGCCGTTGAAGGGGGAGAGCCAGCTCTCGGAACCCTCCAGGTTCCGGGCGAAGGCATCGACATCGGGAGACCGGGGGGCCACGATGCCCCAGCCGTACACGCCGACCTCTTTCAAGGCGGACCTCCTTGGGGGACCGGGCACCTTCGGCGGCCCCGTCCGGGTTCATGTTGTCGCGCGTCGGTGAAGCTCACAGCTTTGGCCCCGTTTCGCCACCCGTGTTCCGGGACCGTTCCCGGGGGAACCCGGGCCCGGCTCCGGGGTGCGCCGAATCGTCCGCTCCAGACCCATCCCCCGAAGGAGACCTCCGTGCCATGAGCCTCGCCGCATCCATCCCGCAGGAGCCCTCCACCCCTGCCTACGACCCTCTCTCCCTGGACGGGGCCGTCCAGACCCTCACCACCTACGTGACCGAGTTCGGGCTGAGCGCCATCGGTGCGGTGGCGGTCCTCGTCATCGGGGCCTGGGTCGCGAAGCGGATCCGCTCGGCCCTCCGGTCGCACCTCGAGACGACGAAGCTCGACCCGACCCTCGTCCCCTTCGTCTCGTCGCTCGTCTACTGGGGGCTCATGACCTTCGTGGTCATCGCGGTCCTCGGGATCTTCGGGGTCCCCACGGCCCAGTTCGTCGCGGTCCTCGGTGCTGCGGGCCTCGCGGTGGGACTCGCCCTCCAGGGGACGCTGGCGAACTTCGCCGCCGGGGTCATGCTCCTCATCTTCCGCCCCTTCCAGGTGGGCGACTGGGTGGAGGTGGCCGGCACCGCCGGTACGGTCAGGGAAATCAGCATCTTCTCCACGATCCTTCACACCGGCGACAACATCCGCGTGGTCGTGCCGAACGGCCAGGTCTACGGCCAGACGATCCGGAACTTCTCGGCGAACCCCACCCGCCGCATCGACCTCGTGGTGGGCGTGGGGTACGACGACGACCTGAAGGTGGCGGAGGAGACGATCCTCCGGGTGCTCCGGAGCGACGACCGGGTCCTCGCCGACCCCGAGCCCAAGGTGGCGGTGGCCGAACTCGGGGACTCGTCGGTGGACTTCATCGTCCGGCCGTGGTGCAATGCCCCCGACTACTGGGCGCTTCGCTGGCACCTCCTCCGGACGCTCAAGGAGGAGCTCGAGGCCGCAGGGTGCAACATCCCCTACCCGCAGCGGGACGTGCACCTGCACCAGGTCGCTTCCTGAGGGGAGATGCGACGGGGGCGGGCGGGGGGCGGGGGGCCGGGGGCGGCCCGGCCCCCCCCCCCCCCCCCCACA
>JBJHCE010000194.1:0-5508 GCA_050485865.1 Gemmatimonadales bacterium
CGCCGCTGCAGGATGTCCATGAGCTGCTGGTCGATGTTCCCGCCCCCGTTGTACCGCACGTCGATGATGATCCCCTCCCGGTGGAAGTTCTCGTCCAGCTCCTGCTGGAACTGCTCGAGGGACGCCTGGTTCATGCTCCGGATGTGTGCGTAGTGGATGCGTCCGCCGGTGGCCTCGTCCACGTACTCGCGGTTCCGGGTCACCCAGTCCTCGTAGGCCAGGTTTGCGGTGTTCCCCACCGTCCGGATCCGGAGGTCCCGGCCACCCCTGCCGTCGGGAGCGTCGGCCACCCGGACCGTCACGTACTCGTTCACGAGGTTCGTGAGGAGGGTCCAGTAGTTCGTCGTGGCATCCACCGGGGTTCCCTCGATGGCCACGAGGAAGTCGCCCTCGGCCACGTCGAGCCAGATCCGGTCGGCGGGGCCGTCGCGGTAGACGTGGGCCACCCGGAGTCCCCCGGCCTCGGGTTCCACGTGGAAGCCCAGGTGCCGGGTGCTGTTCCCCCCGCCGCCTCCCCCGCCCGACGGGGGCGGCGAGATCCCCGAGTGGCTCGAGGGCACCTCGTGCAGCATCTCGAGGCCCAGGCGGTAGAAGTCCTCCGTCTCGCCGATCCGCTCCACCATCGGCTCGTAGCGGGCACGCACCGCATCCCAGTCGAGCCCGAACATCTCCTCTTCCACGTACGCGTACTTCCAGTGCCGGTAGAGCTCGTCGAACATCTGCCGCCACTCGTCCCGCTTGTCCACGACGAAGGAGTACTGGAAGGCCACCGGGGTGCGCTCCCTGGACTGGAGAACCAGGCGGTGGATCCGGTCGCCCTCGCGGAAGAAGACGGCTCTCCGGTCGCCGGTGACCTGGAGGTCCACGAAGGCCCCTTCGGCGATCTGCCGATCGCCGGTGCCGTCGAGGGCCATGGCCCGGAGCGACCGGTTCTGCCCGGCGCCGCTCACGTAGTAGATGGTCCCCCCATCTCGCGAAAGGAAATACGACGTCACCGCGGCATCGCGGGTCGTGAGCTGCCGGGCCCGCCGGGCAATGTCCTCCACGTCCGGCTCCGCCACCCCTGCCCCCCCGGGTGCATCCCCCTCCCGGTCGCCGCCCTCGCCCCGGGCGAGGCGCTCCCGCTCCCGCACCCGCGGGTCGTCGGGGTCCTCGGTGGGGCGGGCGAGGGCCACGCGGAAGAGCTGCGTCGTGCCCCCGGCCCGGTTCGAGAGGAAGAGGAGGTGCCGCCCGTCGGGGGTGAGGGTCCCGTTCCAGCTCCGGGACGGGTGGTCCGTCAGGTTCCAGCTCCGGCCGTCGGCGATCCGCCGCAGGTGCACGTCCACGTTCCCCAGGTCGTTCGCCCGGTGGGCCACGAGCCAGTCCCCGTCGGGGGTGAGGTGGGTCGGGGTGTACCCCCCGGAGCGGTGCTCCGCCACCGTCTCGATGGCCCCGGTGTCGACCCGCACCCGGTAGAGGGTCGTTTCGGCCCGGAAATGGATCCACCGCCCGTCGGGGGACCAGAAATCCATGGACTTCCGGGTGGCCTGCCGGGTGAGCTGCCGGTGCTCGGCCGTGGCAGGGGTGTAGAGCCAGATCTCGTCGTCTCCCGACGCGTCCGAGAGGTACGCCACCGTCCGCCCGTCGGGGGCGTAGAGGCCGCCCCGCTGCCGCCACGCCGAATCGGTGACCCGGGTGATCTCTCCCACCCCCGGCTCGGCGGGAACGATGAAGATCTCGCCCCGCCGGTCCACCACGAGGTACGCCCCGTCGGGCGAGGGCGCGAAATGGTCCGCCTGGTTCGACACCGACACGAACTCCACCTGGTTCGTCCGGATCGTCCACCCGAGCTCCACCGGCACCACCCGGGGCTCGCCCGAGCCGACCTCGTGGAGCCATAGCTCGAAGTCGTTCGCGTAGGCGATGGTCCGGCCGTCGGTCCCCATCGAGGGGAACTGGACGCCCCCTCGCTCGTGGAAGGTCACCTGCTCCGCATCCCCCCCCGAGGGCGCCACGCGCCAGAGGTTGTAGATCCCGTCGCGCTCGGACTTGAAGTAGATCCAACCGTCGGCGCCCACCATGGGGACCGCGTCGTTCGCGTGGGACTGGGAGGCCTCGAGGTCGGTGTTCGTGAGCTGGGCGAAGGCGGGGAGCTCCGAGTCCTCGGCCGCCGCCAGGTCCGCCACCCAGATCGAGCCCGCCGTGCTCCCCCGGTAGTTCCGCTTGGGCGCCCCGGTCCGGTTCCGGTTGAAGGCGATGAACGACCCGTCGGGGGCGAAGCTCCCGTCGATGGCCGACCCCAGCGGGAGGCGCACCGGGAGATCCCCGTCCAGGGAGACGCTCCAGAGCTCCTGGTGCCACTGCAGGTACCCCCGCCCCGAGCGGAAGACGACCCGCCGGGAATCGGGGGTCCAGGTCACCACCACGTCGCCCCCGGAATGCATCGTGAGCTGCCGCGGCTCACCCCCCTCGGCGGGGATCACCCAGACGTCGGCGTTTCCGAGCCGGTTGCTCGTGAAGGCGATCCACCGGCCGTCGGGGGAGTAGCGGGGCCCCGTGTCCCGCGCCTCGTGGCGGGTGAGCTGCCGTGGGTCCGAGCCATCGGTCGCCACCGTCCAGAGGTCGCCCCGGAGCGAGAACACCACCCGGCCTGCGTGAACGTGGGGGTCCTGGGCGAATCCGAATCCCCGGTCCGCGCTCCGGGGGAGTTCCAGGAGGGATGCGAAGGGGACGCCGGCCGCCTCGGGGCCGACCCGGGGGGCTTCGGTGGGGGCGGGGGCCAGGGTCTCCGGCACCCCGGCGCCGCCCACGGGCGGGGTGGCCAGGGCCAGGGGGAGGAGGGCGGCGAGGAGCGAGGGGCGCATGGAAACCTCCGGGAGGGGGTGGATCCGGGGATCATGGGGCCCCCGGCCTCGTGCCGCCACCCCGCCCGGGCGACCGGGGTGCCTGCACCGCAACCGCCAGCACCTCCGCGCCCTCCTGCGCCGCCTCCGCGCCGAATTCCTCGTGGAGGAGGGCGAGGTGATCCGCCTCGAGCCGGCGAGCGGCGGCGGGGTGTCCGCTTCGTCGGAGCGCCCGGATCGCCCCCGCGGCAATGCTCGAGTCGAGGGGGTCCCGGAGCGCGGCCCGACGCCACCAGTGCGCCGACGCCTCCCGGTCCTCGCGGTCCTCCGCCTCGCGGGCCAGCGACACCATGGCCCCGAGCGCCGCCTCCTCGAGACGGAGGCGCTCCCGCTCCATCCAGTGCTCGAACTCGCGACTCCCCGGCAGGTGAAACCCCTCGAGGAAGGGCCCCGGGTTCGCATGCACGGCGTCGGCGAGGGCGCCCCGGGCGAGGGCGCACTCGAAGGCGTCGAGGTCGCTCGGGAGCGCGGAGGGGTCCAGCAGCAGGGCGTCGCCGAGGGCGCGGATCGTACCCGGCCCGAGGGCCTCCCGGATCCGATGGAGCGCGTCGGAGAGCGAACGTCGTGCGGCGCGGGTCGTGGAATCCGGACAAAGAAGGGCCACGGCCCGGTCCCGGCTCACCGGGGTTCCCCGGTGAACCACGAGCACGGAAAGGAGCGCGAGCTGGCGGCGCTGCGCCACGGGCCCGTCCAGGGGCCCGCAGGGGCCCTCGAGGAGGGCGCCGCCCAGCACCCGCAGGGTCGCCATGGGAAGCCTCCTGCGTTCGGGCCGCATCCCGCGGGAGCGGTGATCCGCCGCCCCCGCGGGAAGGTCCCGGGGGAAAGCTTGTCACCCACGAGGCGCCGATGCAAGGAACTTCATCGCCGGGGCGGAGCCGAACGGGAATCGGGCGGGATCCGGACGAAGGCGGGGCGGTGCCCTCCCGCCACCTTTCCAGCCCCGGTGGCATCATCCCCCTCGATCACCAGGAGGACCCATGAAGACCCGCATCCCTCTTCTTCGCCGGATCGGAATTCCCCTCGTCGGGGCGTCCGTACTGGCCCTCGGCGCCGGCGCGGAGCTCGCCGCCCAGACCGGGACCTCCGGGCGCCTCATCGAGCAGGCGCTCGGCGCCGCGCCGCTCTCGATCTCGTCCCAGGCCACCGTCCGTTCCTGGGACGGGAACGTGCTCCGGCGCGGTTCCAACGGATGGACCTGTTACCCCGACATGGGTCCCGACGTCATCGCGGCCATGTGCCTCGATCGCACCTGGACGGCGTGGATGGCGGCGTACATGGAGCGGACGAGGCCCGTCGTCGACCGCATCGGGATCGGCTACATGCTCCGGGGTGACTCGGGGTCGAGCAACACCGACCCGTGGGCCGAGGGCCCCACGCCGGACAACGACTGGGTCGTCGCGGGACCCCACCTGATGATCCTCGTCCCCGATCCCACCATGCTGGACGGGATCCCGACGGACCCCCGGAACGGCGGACCCTGGGTCATGTGGAAGGGAACCCCGTATGCCCACATCATGGTTCCGATCTCGGGCCCGAACGAACCCGAAGCGGGGGGGGCAGCACGCGGTGGGTGATGCGTTTCAGAACCCCCGGAACACCACCCCGAGCCCACCGGAAAGGACGGCACCGCGGCCCGCGCCCGTGACCCATTCCAGGTCACCCTCGAGGTAGATCGCGCGCCACGAGAGGGTGGCGCCGAGTCCCACGAAGAGCTCGGACTCGGAGGGGCTCGCCCCCAGCGGACCTCCACCCTCGAAGGATCCCGACTCCCGGACCCAGAGGGCGCCCAGTCGGCCGTTCGGGATCAGCGCGGTCTCGGCCCCGAGGGGGATCCATTGCCCCGCCGAGAGCCCCAGCGGCACCCGGAAGAGCGAGATCGACACCGGCGTGCCGTCGAACGTCTCGGTCCGGTTCTCGTACCCGATCCCGAAGATCGGGCATAGCGTGAAGCCGTTTCCGGGGATCTCGAACCCGAGGATGGCGGTGGTGGTGAAGGCGGGCTCCTCCTCGCCCTCGTAGAGGAGCCGCCCGACCCGCGCACCCAGCACGAGGGGGAGGACCGGGTTCAGCCACCCGCGAAATTCCTCGCCCCGGGCCGACGAGCTCGTGAGGACTGCGGCCCCCAGCGATGCCTGTCCGGCGGAGCCCGGCCCCCCGAGGCACCTCTGGGCCTGGGCCCCCGAAGGCGGGAGGCCCAGGAGGGCGGCGACGACGAGGGGGACGAGGGTGGCGGGTTGACGGGACACGGCGGACCTGGGTGGGGGCGAGGTCGTTCGATCAATCGAAGGGACCGGAGTCACGATCCGTAGGGAGGGAAGCTACGAAGAGCCCGATCGGGAACGAAAGTGCTTGTCCGAACCGGGGCTTGGCCTAGCTTTCTCGTAGCGGTGGCGTGTCGCCATGCCGCCTCCCTCCGACCGAGACCTTTCCGGGTGAGTCCAATGACGTCTTCCCTCCTGATCGCGCGCGTTCGCCGGGCTCGCTCCCGACCTCTCGTCCTGGCCCTCGTGGCCGGGGGCCTCCTCCTCCCGGTCACCCCGGACGCCGCCCTGGTGGCGCAGGACCCGGGGATCGCCCTCGATCGGGCACTCCCCCTGGATCCGGCGGTCCGGACGGGGACCCTCGA
>JBJHCE010000195.1:0-5506 GCA_050485865.1 Gemmatimonadales bacterium
AGGACGCAGGCCCGCTCCGGGTCGATGGCCTCGACCCGGACGCGAAAGGCGTCGTTCACCGGCTCCCGCGGGTACCAGACCCCCGGCTCCACCTCCTCCAGGAAGTCCTGGTAGTCGTCCCGCGGGAGCCCGGTCCGGGTCCAGAGAGTCCCGTCGGCACCCAGGTGGATCCCGGTGAGCGTCGGCCCCGGGGGAGTCCGGGGAGGAAGGCGCTCGGATTCGTACCGGGGCTCGAACCAGTCCACCCGCCGGACCAGGGTGCGGTGCAGGCCGTTCTCCGTGTCCCAGAGCTCGAGCCGGTACTGGGTGCGGTGCGCGGCCCAGACGCGGTCGCCGGGTGCGGCCGCGAGCGACCGGGCGCTGCCGAGCTGAAAGCCGGTCCCCGCCGTGGGGACCTCCGCCCCGAACGATCCGCGAAGTCGCCCCTCCGGATCCACCGCGTGCAGGGGGTAGCCCTCGCGGCCGGGCCCGGTCTGGATGTCGTTCATGACCCAGGTGCCGGACTCGAGGCGCACGATCCCGCCCCAGGGGCGAACCTCGAGGGGGACTTCCCGGATCACCTCGAGGTCTCCGGAGAGCATGGTCAGCCTCTGGTTCGACCGGTCGAAGACATGGACCGTGTCTCCCGCCCCGACGGACCCCTCACGGATCCCCCGGAACTCCCCGGGTCCCTGGCCCTCCCGCCCGACCTCGGCGAGGAGCGCCCCGTTCGCATCGCGGAGCTGGATCGGAGGCGCGGTGAAGGCGATCCATACGCGCCCCAGGCTGTCCCGGCCGATCCAGCTCGGCACGCCTTCGAGGGCACCCGGGTCGTCGGCCCCTCCGATCCGGGTCTCGAGGGTCGTCCGGATCGACCAGGGCTCACCGCAGGAGTCACGGATCGTCACCGCGCCGCCCGGCTCCTCCGAAGCCTCGGGAGCGGGGCTGCAACCGAAGGCCAGGAGGATCGCTCCCACGGCAGGGAGGGTCGGTCGGCACGCCGGCGCGCGGTTCATGGCACCCTCACCCGGGCCACGTGCGGGACCTCGAGGGCGTCGTGGTGCACCCCCCAGAGCACCTCGTCTTCGAAGCGGAGGGGGCGGAACCCGTCGGGCATCCGGAAGACCCTGAACTCCGGCTCATCGGAAAGCGACATCCGGAGCCAGCGGGCCCCACCGGCGACCGTGCTGTTCCCCACGTCGAGGAGGTGCAACCACGCACGCGCCCCGGATGCCCCCCCCGAACATGCGAGCTCGCGGTACTCGGGCATGACCGGGCCCAGCTGGTCCCGGACCTGTTCGAACTCCTCGGCGAAGCCGGCCCTCAGCTCGTCGATGGGCGGAGCCTCCCCCGACGGTGCCGTGGCAAGCATCTGCGGGAGAAGGTCGTCGAAGAGCCGCTCCGGCGTCGCCTCGATCTCGCGGGCAGGGGGAAGATCGAAGGACCCTAGGGGAGCCCCACCTTCGTCCACCTGGACCAGGGCATTCCGCACCGGATCGTACCCCACGAGTGTCCCGTCGGGACAGCCGCTCCAGAGGGGAAAGGGGAGGTAGAACTCGGCACCCGGGTACTCCTCACCGGGCGCGGCAAGGTGCTCGGCGGCGTTGAAGACAGGGGCCACCCCGGCCTCCCCGTCCGTCCATTCGACAGCCACGAACTCCGCTTCCCAGAGTCGGAGCGCGTTCGTCCAGGTGGTACCCTGGAGGCGCGCCAGCATCACGCCCTCCCCCCGGGGTTCCACCCACGCACGCGCCCCCACGAGCATCTGCTCGCTGAAGCTCGCCGTGCGGGTCGGCGCACCGGCGTCGTCGCGGACCGGCACGCTCTCGATCCCCGCCCCCGCTCCCAGCCCACCGGGCCCGCTCAGCCTGACCAGGGCACTCCGCTGCGCATCCCAGGCCCACACGCCCGAACCGATGCGCACGAGCGCGGTGGGGTTCCCGAACTCGCCGGGACCGCCCCCACGCCGCCCGCCCGTCTCCCGTTCCCGTCCGTCGGGGTCCAGCGACACGAAAAACGGCGGTGCGGAGTTGAGAAGCCAGACCGTGCCATCGGCGGCGAGTTCCAGGTCGACCACCCTGGTGAGGTCGTCGGAGGTGCCGAGGATCTCGACCGCATTCCGGTCGATCTCCTCCGGCTGATCGAAGAGCTCCTCGAGGGCGACCCGGTCTCCCGAAGTGCACGCGGCGAGGAGGAGTGCTGCGGGCAGGGCGTTCCACGGCCGGCGGACGTGCGGGAAGGGGACGCGCGCGGAGGGGACGGGCCGCCGGAGGGACATGGGGGACTCCGTGAGGGTGGGGAGGCTGCGGTCTTCCCCTGCCCTACGCCTGGTGCGCATGGGATGTTTCGCCCCGCCAACGATCGACCCCGGCCCCATGACCGTCGCCACCCCGCGATTGCGCATTGATCAGGGTCGGGGGAACGCAACCGGGCCTGGTTCCCCCCATGGGTCCCGCTGCGCCTCCCCTTCCGGCGCCGGGCCCCCGCGAACGCCCCGCTCCGGGCGGTCGGGCCCCGGATGACTCCGCCATGCGCTCCCCTCCCTTTTTCCGAGCCGCCCTCCCCCTGGGCCTCGTGCTTCTTCTTGTCCCGGGATGCGGAGGCGGGGACCCGGCGGGGCCGGGCGGCGACCCCGGACCGGGAGGGGGTGGAGGCACGGGCGGAGGAGGGATGACCGCCGTGATCGAGGGGGTCCAGTGGCAGAGCGGAAGCGGGCCCCTCACCTCCCCGGCCCAGACCACCGGGCCCGGGGGGTACGTGGTCACCGGGACCTCCCAGGCCGGGGGAACGCTGCGCTCCATTTCCCTGACGCTGATGAACGTTCCCGGGCCGGGCACCTACCCCCTGGGGACGGGTGCCAACGTCTCGGGAGGCACGGCCATCGTGGCCGATCCGACGGGTGGATGGCTCACGCCACTGAGCGGAGAGGCCGGAAGCATCACCATCACCACGCTTTCCACCACCCGCCTCGTGGCGACCTTCAGCTTCGTGGCCGAGGCCACCTCGGGGGGCGCCACCGGCACCCGGACCGTGACCGGCGGGACCGTGGACGTGCCGGTCTCCGTGGTGGTCGCAGGCGGCCCCGTACCGGAGCGGAGCCGGAACCGGGTGACCGCCTCCTTCGGTGGCGTGGCCTGGCACGCGGCCACCGTGTCCTCGACGGGGCCCCTGGGGTCGGGGACCTTCTCCTTCGGGGCGAGCAACACCCGGCACCAGCTCACCGTGGCGCTCACGGGGTTTGCCGGGGTGGGGACCTACCCCCTCGGGGGATCCGGTGCGATGCGGGTCGCGTCTGTGCAGGTCAGCGCGCCGGTGGGAGGCTCCCTCACCGGTCCCGGGTGCTGCTGGAACGGTGGCCTTGCCGGAGCTTCGGGCACCCTCTCGGTCACCGCGGCCACGCCGCAGCGGATCCAGGGGACCTTCTCCTTCACCCTCCCTCCGCAGCCCGGCACCGGGGCCACGGCGCCCCTGGTCCTCACCGGGGGGACCTTCGACCTGGGACTCGGGGGGTGACCCGCCGGGGAATCAGCGCCGGGTGAGCACCACGAAGTCGCCCTTCCCCCCGTGTGCCTCAGGGTCGAAGGGCACCCCGTCCGCGACGGGGTACGCCACGACCACGAGCATCGTCACCCCGGGGAGGTAGCGATCCAGGTGCTCGGCGATCCCGGTCCGGTCCTGCACGTGGAACGCCCCCGCCACGTGGACGACCCGGGCCTCGGGGTGCGCCCGGGCAGCCTCGGCCACGGCCCAGGCCATCCCCGCGTCCCAGAGGTTCTGGGCCTCGAGCACCGGGTCGCCTCCGCCCCCGTGGGCCGGTGGCGCGCCGTGCCCCGCCCCTCCCATGAGGGCGTTCCACTGGGCGCGGTACCGCTCCGAGGGGGGCGCCACCGGAAGGGGCGGAAGGGTGGCGAGGGCCTCGGGTGCCAGGTCATCGAGCGCCCCGCTCCCGAGCCGTGCCACCCGGTTCACGTAGCGCCGCGGGGGGTTCGCCGCCACCACCGGAAACCCGCAGGCCCGCCCCACCTCGAGGTAGGGCTCGTAGTCCCGGGCGTGGTTGTCCCAGGGGCGCGCGGCCCGGCGGAAATGCTCGGCGGTGATGAGCCCGGCCTGGTACTCGTCCACCACGAGCTGCACGTCGGTCTCGAGCATCTCGAGGGAGACCACGTGGGGCGCGCAGGCGCCCTCGCCCCCCACCGCCGTCCCACCGGCAAGGGCCTCCACCAGGGCATGGCGCACCTGGTGCCCCACCACGTCGTCGTGGAGCTCTCCCAGGAGCACGACCCTGGCCCCCCGCGCCGCCTCCAGTAGGGCGTCCCAGCTTGCCGGCTCCCCCGAGCCGGTGTGGATCCGGATCCCTTCCGGCGGGAGGCCCGGGGTTCGGACTTCCGGCGCTCCTCCCCCCGTCAGCGCTCCAGGCGCGCCGCCCCCCGCGGGAGCGCGGGCGGCGGGATCGATCCCGGGGTGGGCCGCCCCCCCGGTGGTCGCGGCACAGGCCCCGAGAAAGGGGAGGAGCAGGGCCATGAGCACCCCTGCGGCCCGGGAGCCTCGCATCCCGGAGACGAGCCGCGCGGAGCTGGGCGGCCCGCTCGGAATCGGGCTCGGGCTCGAGCTCGGGCTCGTGCGAAAGGCGCTCGCGAGGGGTTTCGGGAGAGGCATCGGCGACCGGGGTCGGGACAGTGGGTCGGATCCGGCGGCGTGCGGAGGCGCCGCACAGGCCAAGCTATGGAGCCCGCGGCCGGAGGGCCACCTCCCCCTCGGGCACCCCGGGACGGAGCGGGTCCGGTCGCGGGAGGGCCCCGCGCCCAGGCGACCGCTCGGCCCCGGTTATCCGCACGGAACCGGGTGAGTTGACGGTACCCCTGCCCAACGACCAGAATGGGCAGGGGTACCGTCAGGGTGCGCAGGATCGTGGCGTGGCCTGACTTTCTCCCACGAACGAAGGAGGTTGCATGAGTTCGAGCCGTCAGGTCCGGCCGTCCCGAACGCCGACTGTGGCTTGCATTGCCGCGCTCCTGATGTTCCCGGGGACGGGCATCGTTCCGGCCCAGGCACAGAGCGCCGATTCGCACGAAACGGTCGCGGTGTTGGCCATCGAGTGGTCCCTCTCGAGGTTCGGATTGGAACCCGGAAGCGGTACGGTGCTCGAGATCCCGAATGTCCAGATTCACGCGGACTCGGCCAGGAACCTCGCCTCTGCTGGGCGGATCGCGTCGTCGCTCGGGGTGATCGCCCGTGCGGACGCACTGTCCTGTCCGCCGGCCGCCGCTCAATGCACGATGGCCGAGGACGTAACCCACCTGGTCCGCGTTCGCGTGGAACCCGCACCGGATGGATCGGGACGGTACATCGCCCACATCATGATCCTCGAACCGGGGGGATCCGAGCGGACTGCGGGCGGCAGGAGGGTACGAATGTTCGTGAACCCGAACGGGGATCGGGGCCCGACGATCGATGGGGAGCCGTTCTGGTCATGGGTCCAGATCCGACCTGGCTCCACGGGCGGTGCACCCGAGATCGATGGGGAGGC
>JBJHCE010000196.1:0-5478 GCA_050485865.1 Gemmatimonadales bacterium
TCCGGCGTCACGAAGGCAATGGAGACCTCCCACCCGTCGTAGCGCGCCCCCTCCATGGTGGCGGCGACCCGCTCGCTGAACTCCCGGACCGCGTCCCTCCCCTCGTAGCGGTCCCCCAGGGCGTTCTCCCAGGTGGCGTCCGGGTGGAGATGGGAGGCGTACCGCCCCGCATCCATGGCGATGAGCGCCTCGTACTGGTCCTCGAGGATCGCGCGGATCCGGGCGGCATCGTCTTCGGTGGCAGCGGCGGCGGCGGCATCGGCGGCGTGGGCGGCGTGGCCGGTGGGCCGGGGCTCGGAGTCCCCGCGCCCGGCACCGCCGAGGCTGACGCCCAGGACGATCGCCCCCAGGATCGCGGCGACCACGGGCACTACGGGGTAGCGACGCTTCGCTTCTTCGGGTCGGGATTCGGGCATGGGACCTGGTGCCTCCGGCGGCCGGGGATGCAGGGCGCGGGGGCCGTTCGGCGCCCGCGGTCCCCCGCGTCGATCCCGCCAATACCGGTTCACGGCCGGGGGTTCGTCAAGCCTGCCGAGACGCCCGCGCCCGCCCTACCCCTCCACCCGTACCTCGGCCGAGGCGTCGCTCCGGTTCCCCGCCGTGTCGATGGCGTAGACCCGGTAGAGGGTGCCCGCGCCGCCCCCGGGGTCGGTGAAGGACGTGACGGTGCCAAGCAGGGGGTCGCCCACCTGGGCCCAGTCGCCGGTGCGGGTAGTCCGCTCCACCACGTGGAAGAGGATCCCGGCGCCTTCCGGGGGGGCGGTCCACCGGATCGTGACCCCGCCCTCGTCGTCGAGCGCGGCCACGAGTCCCTGGGGTGCCGCGGGGCGGGTGAGGCGGAAGGGGGTCGCGGCCAGGGGGGCCGCCCGCTCCGAAACGTTTCCGCTCGCGTCGATGGCCTCCACCGTGTAGACGTGCTGGAGCCCCGCCACCACGTCGGTGTCGGTGATCCCGGTCACGTCCGGGGTGAGTTCCTCGCGGATGGGGGTGAAGTCGTCTTCCCCCTGCACCAGGCGAAGCACCCGGTAGGTCACCACGTCCGGATCCGAGGTGAACCCCCACGAGAGGACCACCTGCCCCTCCTCGGCCCGGATCCCGTCCAGGATCGGCGGGGCAGGGGGCACGACGTCGATGATCCGCCCCCGCACCGGCTCCGAGTACGCCCCCTCGACGAAGCTCGTGTTCACCGCCCGGACCACCACCACGAGCTCGTCGAGGGTGCCGGGCGGCACCGGAAGCTCGTAGGTGGTCTCCTCGATGAAGCGCTCCGTCACGAGGACGTGGGTGGGCTCGTCCAATCCCGCGTCCTCCCGGACCAGGAGGACCTGGTACCCCCGGAGGTCGGTTTCCGGCGGGGCATTCCAGCTGAGGAGGAGGGACTCCTCGGTGGCCTCGAGGGCGAGCCCGGTGGGGGCGGAGGGGGGCGTGAGGTTCGCCCCCCGGGTGGCCCGGAGGAACCCGGGGCCGTGCACGCCCCCGAAGGCGTCGTACGCCACGAGGCCGTAGTAGTAGCTCTCCCCGCCCTGGACGCCCGTGTCGGTCCACCGGGTGGCGCCCGCCGGGAGGGGGTCGGGAGTCAGGAGCTCCGGATCCTCCTCTTCCGGGTCCAGGGCCCGCACCACCCCGAAGCCCGTGATCCGCGCATCCTCCGCCGGGGCCCAGAAGAGCTCGATCTCGAGGTCGCGGACGTCCACCCCGGTGATTCCCGGCAGGTCAATGGGGGTCGGGTCCGGAAAGAACACCTCCACCGCCTCGGACCGGGGGGTCTCGATTCCGAAGAGGGTGATCGCCGTGACCTGGTAGCTGTAGGTGGCGTTCACCTCCACCTCGGTGTCGCGGAGGAGGACCTCGGGAATCATGAGCTCGCCCGTTTCCGGGTGCGGCTCCGGGGCCACGAAGAGCCCGTCCGGAACGAGGTTCTCCTCGGTGCCCGCGGCATCCACCCGGTAGACCCGGTACGCCACCACGAACCCCTCTTCCGGGAGTTCCCAGGTGAGCCGGATCCCGGTTTCGTCGGCCTCGCCCGCGAGCCCCGTGGGGATCGGCGGGGGCTCCACGTCGCCCACGGTGGCCTCGTCGGATCCGAGCTCCACCTCCTGGCCGTCCACCGTGGCCAGGACCCGGTACTGCCAGGTGGTTCCCACCGGGAGGTTCTCGTCGGCGTGGATCGTTCCCAGGAGCCTGGCCCACCCCGGGCGAACGAAGCTCCCGAGGGCCACCATGGCCCGGTTCATTTCCCGGGCCTCGGCCTCGTCGGGGTCATCGGTGGGGGGGAGGGGCCCGAGGATCCCGACCACCTCGTCGTACGTTTCGCCGTCGACGATCCCCTCGGCGAGCGCCACCTCGCGGGGGAGGGGCGTGGGGACCTCGAAGCGGTCCACCGTTCCGTCGGGGGCCGTCCGTTCCACCGTGAAGGGGCCGTCGGGAAGCCGGTTGTCGGGGAGGGTCCACCGCAGGAGGACCCCGGTTTCGGTGGCCACGGCGAAGAGGCCGCCCGTGTCCTGTTCCGGGGCCGGGCCCATGGCCCCGGCGGGTGTCCCGGCCGAGAGCCCGAACAGGGCCAGGCCAAGGGCTGCCGCGAGGACGATTCGTTCGCTCCGCATCCCGTACCTCCTACCCCTGCCAGACGGTGACGTTGACGTTCACGTCGGGGATCTTGATGAGGTTCACGCACTTGTTCTTGCCGCAGACCCTGACGTGTCCCCCGAAGGTGCCCGAAATGGCACCGTGGGCCGCCGAGACGTAGACCCCGCCCCCCAGGTGCCCCGCCACCCGGATCGAACCCGACACGCCGCAGATGCTCGCCCCGACCCCCACGTTCACCCAGTAGAGCACGTCGGCCTGGAGGGCGAAGGGGTCGAGCTCGAGGAAGAAGTTCCACTCGCTTCCGAGCTGGGCGGAGAGCCAGACCGAGTTGTTCTGGCAGAGCCCGCTCCACGAGTAGGACCAGCTCCACTGGTACGCCCCCAGCCGGCCCGCGTAGAACCCCACCGATCCCCCGGCGAGGGGGGGGAGCCACCCCCCCGGGAGGCTCGGGCCGTACCCGAGGATCATGTAGCCGGACCGGTAGGCGAGGCCGAAGAGCTTCACCTCGACCCGGTTTCCGTAGTGCCCCACCGCCAGGTAGTACCGGTTCTGGCTCCAGTCGAGGAGGAGTCCCGCCCACCCCCGGATCTCGAGGACCGCCGGCGAGGCCGGGTAGCGCAGGGGCTGGAGCCCGGCGCAGTCGATGGTCTGGGCGCTCGCCGGAGCCCCCTGGCTCGATCCCGAGGGACCGACGCACGCCGTCATGACGAAGCGGTTCTTGTTGATCCCCACGTGGGCGGCGGCCTGGGGCGGGGCGCCGGCCCCGTACCCCTGGCTGAAGGTCCGGAGGAACCAGGCCTGCCCGAGAATGTCGACACTTCCGGCCCCCGAGATCACGAGCATTCCGTCGACGTGGGCCGTGTAGGCGCCCCCGTAGGCCTCCGACGGGGCGAGCACGGTCCCCGCCATGAAGGCCCAGGGGACGTTCGGGTTCACGCACTGGTTCGCGTTCAGGGCAAAGGTCTGGGCGTTCGTGATGTTGCAGTTTCCGGACACCTGGGCGGTGAGGTTGTGGGCCATTCCCCCCTGGAAGGCGTAGAAGGCCACCGCGCCGGTCTCGATGATGGGGATCCCCTGGAGATCCACCGAGGCCTGGAGGAACCAGTACCGGGTGGAGCCCTGGCGGCCGAAGGCGCCATTCGCCTCGAAGCTCAGCACCTCCTCGATGGTGAACCCCCCGCTCGCGGCGAAGAAGAGGTCGCGGGTCTGGAGATCCACCGACCCGGCCACCGCGAGGTCCAGGGTGACCACGTTCACGTCGGCGGCGAGCTCGGCAAGGAACTCCCAGCTCGTCTCCTGGCCGCTCTGCACCGCGTATCGGGCCCGGGCATTCACCCCGCCCAGGTTCGACGCGAGCTCCAGGTTCCCCCGGAGCCCGAGCACGTAGCTCGCCCCGGTCCGCTCCACCGAGACCCAGGCACCCCCTGAGAGGAACGGGTAGTTCAGGAAGTTCAGGGTGGGGATCGTGCCCAGGCTCCGTTCGTTCGTGCCGTAGAGGTCGGCGTCGCCGTTCGCCCTGAGCGTCAGGAACTGGAGGTGGAACTTCCGCTGGTAGTTGGCCTTCAGGAAGTCGATGGTGCTGTCGACCCCTCCCAGTGCAAACCCGCCCACGGTCTGGAAGGGGTGGAGTCCCTGCCCGGACTGCTGCTGGGGCTGCGGGGCGTTCAGGTTCCCGTTGAAGGCCCAGAGCGCGTCGGTGAAGCCGAGCTTGAGCTCGCCCTGGTGCCAGAAGAAGGCGCCTCCTTCGCCGATGATCGCGGTGCGCCCGTAGATGTTCGACACGGGGGCCACGGCCTTCATGTGGGGCGAGCCCCCGTGCGTCTGCTTGAGGCTCACGCGCATGGTGACCCCGAAGAGGGGGAGGTAGGCGTCGGCGAGCGCCGCCGCCTCCACAAGGATCGAGTTCCGGACCCCGAGCGCTGCGCTCAGGAGCTGCATGTCCCACCCGTGCGCCTCGATCATTTCGCCCGCCCCCTCGGCGTACGACCGGGCGATCAGGGTCTGGAACCCCTGGGTGATCCAGGCCACGTGCGAATGGGCCCCCGAGATCCCGATTCCGGGAGCGGAGATCTCCGCATCCAGGAAGAGCACCCCCATCCAGTGGGGGCTCGTGTGGGGGATCGGGGGCGGGCTTCCGGCCTCGGCGAAGTTCATTCCGCCCCCGGCGCCGAGCCCCGCGTTCATCTGGATCACCACCTGCGGCTGCCCCTGCGGGGGCTGCCATGCCAGGTACGCCGACTCGAGGGCCTGCTGGTTCGGGTTCTCGACGCGGGAGAGGTCGACGACCACCTCGATCCCCTGCTGGGCGTCGAACCGGACCCCGGTCTGCCCGATGTCGTAGGCGTCGATGTTCGCGAAGCCGGTCACGACGAAGTTGCCGTCGGGACCCAGGGGCGCGTCCGAGAAGTTCAGCATCCCGGTGGGACCGGGCGGGGGGAGGGTGATGTCCAGCCCCCCCAGGATGACCCCGGTCATGAGCCCCTGGTAGCCCGGGCCCGTGACCACCGGACTCCCCCCGAAGGCGAGGGTGGCACCCCCGCCCGACCCGGGGGGAAGGCCGCCGATCTGGACGCCCTGCACTACGGTAAAGCCGCCCGGAAGCGGACCCGGTGCCTGGCCTCCCGCCCCCCCGCCGAACACGATGTCCTGGCTCGGGGTGCCGTGGGGGGTGAAGGGGAGAAAGACGCGCCCGCTCGCCCGCCCGCCCTCGGGGGAGAGGACGAAGCGCTCGAACTGTACCCCGAGCCCGGCCACGTCCGATGGAAGGGCCAGGTTCATGGACATCTCGTGGCGGGCCTCGCCGCTCGTGACGAGGAAGAGCCCCTCGGTGGCGGTGGGCTCGAGGACCAGGCCCTCGAAGGAGAAGACCGGAACGGCGTGCTGGATCCGGCT
>JBJHCE010000197.1:0-5472 GCA_050485865.1 Gemmatimonadales bacterium
GGCGACGGGGGCGAGGGGGGTACGGCGCCCGATCAGTTCGAAGCGCCGGCTTACCCGCTCGAGGCGTTCCACGTCCTCGCCGATCTCCACGGCGATCGCCTCGTCGCCCAGTTCGCGGGGGCGATCCGCCCCGGGGAGGCGGAGGACCTCGAGCCACCCCTGGAGGGAGGAGATGGGGGTCCCGAGCTGGTGGGCGAGCTCCCGGGCCATGGCGGTCCAGGCCCGGTCGGCCTCGGCTCGTCGCTGGGCCCGCACCACGAGCACCCCCACGAGAAGGGTCAGGAAGAGGCCTGCCACCTGGAGCCAGGGGATCCACCGGAGGCGCTGGAGTTCCGGGGGGTCCCCGAAGTGGATGCGCCCGATCTCGGGGTCGCCCACCGGCGGATTCCGGAGCTCGAGGCGCCGGGTGTAGGCCCGGACCCGCTCCTGTCCCTCGGGCGTGGCCAGGTCCGCTTCGAAGGGGAGGTTCACCGCCGAAAGGATCGTGTCGCCCCGGCTCGAGAGGACGAGAGGGACCCCGGACTCGAGAATGATCTCCTGGAGGCGCACGAGGGCCAGGTTCGCCCGGGTCGGGTCCGGGTCCGCAAGCCCCGCCTGGACCTCGGCGAACATCCGGGTGAGGGTCGAGATCTCCGACCGGAAGGCCCCGACCACCTGCTCGGTGTAGACCAGGTACCACCCGAGAATGGCCAGGAAGGCCACGGCAAGCACCAGGGACCACCGGAGCCGGATCATCGCCCGGGTCCCCGAGGGCCGGTCAGGGCTCGAGGCGGTCGGCGCCGAACCGGTCCCGGAGCGCCTCCGGAATCCGGACCCCGCCATCCTCCTCCTGCCCCGTCTCGACGAGGGCGACGAGGAGGCGCGGGAGGGCGAGGGCGGACCCGTTCAGCGTGTGCAGGAACTCCGGCTTGGCACCGGGCTCGGGCCGGAAGCGGAGGTTCGCGCGGCGCGCCTGGAAGTCGCCGAAGGTGGAGCACGACGAGACCTCGAGCCATCGCTCGACGCCGGGAGCCCAGACCTCAAGGTCGTAGGTCATGGCCGCCGAGAACCCCAGGTCGCCGGAGGCGAGGCGGACGACCCGGTACGCGAGCCCCAGGCGCTGGAGGATCGACTCCGCCTCGGCGGTGAGTTCCTCGAGGGCCTCGAGGGAGCGCTCCGGGCGCTCGTAGCGGACGAGCTCCACCTTGTCGAACTGGTGCACCCGGAGGAGCCCCCGGGTGTCCTTCCCCGCCGCCCCGGCCTCGCGGCGGAAACAGGGGGAGTAGGCCGTGTAGCGCAGGGGGAGGTCGTCGGGCGCGAGGAGCTCGTCGCGGTGAAGGTTCGTGACCGGCACCTCGGCGGTGGGAATGAGCCAGAGGTCGTCGCGCTCCGCCAGGTAGGACTCTTCCTCGAACTTCGGGAGCTGGCCCGTTCCCGTGAGGGTCTCGCGGGTGACCAGGTAGGGGACGCGGAGCTCCTCGTACCCGTGTTCGCGCACGTGGATGTCGAGCATCCAGTCGATGAGGACGCGCTGGAGCCGGGCGCCGGCGCCGCGGAGCACCGGGAACCCCGAACCGGAGATCTTCGCGCCTCGCGGCAGGTCAAGGAGCCCGAGCCGCTCCCCGAGCTCCCAGTGCGGGAGGGCCGGGAAGGGATGGCGCACCGGATCCCCCCAGCTCCGCAGGAGCTCGTTCGCGTCCTCGCCCCCCGCCGGAACCGACGGGTGGGGGAGGTTCGGGGTGCGGAGGAGGAGGTCGCCGATCCGGGCGTCCGCATCCGCCACCACGGCATCGAGCTCCGCGATCCGGTCGCCCACCGCCCGCATCCGGAGGATCAGCGCCTCCGCGTCGCCACCGGCCCGCTTGATCGTGCCCACCTCGCGGGAGACCTCGTTCCGCTCGGCCTTGAGGGCATCGGACTCGGTGATGGCGGCCCGGCGCACCTCGTCGAGATCGAGGACCCGGTCGACGACCCCGGCCACCTCGGCGGATCCCCGACGGGCCAGGGCGGAGCGCACCCTGTCCGGGTCGCTCCTCAGCGCCTTCAGGTCGAGCATCCCTCAGGATCCCGGGGGAACGAGGGCCCGGTCGCTGCAGACCGGGTTCGCATCGAAGAGGAAGCGGAGCGTTCCCCCCTCCACGTCGATCTCCAGGGGCTGGACCTTGCCGTAATAGGTGCAGAGTTCCCCGAAGCTTCCGGACTGCTGCCGGGTGCGCACCACGTAGACCGTTCCCAGCTGAACCGGCACCGGATCCCGGCTGATGTAGAGCGTCGTGTCCGAAGGTGCCTCACGCACATCGCTGAAGCGGGCGCCGGGAATGGGGAAGAGGGCGGCGCGGGACTGAACCCCCAGGGACCGGGGCGGGAGGAAGACGAGCTCCCCCTCGCGGGTATCCAGGGCGAAATCCCACTGCCCCGCGGCCGTGGCGCTCTCGACGACGATCCGGGCCCCCGTGGACACGTCGAAGGCGGTGGGCCGGTTGAGCTCCTCGCGCTCGAGAGAGTAGAGGAGGACCTCCCGGGGGTTCTCGGTCCAGCGCAGGAGGAACGGATCCTCCCCGCACGCGGCGACGGAGGCGAGAACGACGAGAAGCACGAGGACGGCGCGGAAGCGCGGCGGCTTTGGGTGTGGCACAGGCAGTCGGGGGAGGGCGTCGTGGAGGGAGGAGGGAGGCGCTCGACGAACCTTGAAGGCTACCCGGGAGGCGCATGGCATGTCAACCCCGAAACCCCCCGGATTCCTTGACTTTACACCCCCGGGCCGGTAGGTTCCCGCCGCCCGGATCGGGGGGGGTGCGAGCGGGGCCTCGTCCCGGCCCCCGAACCGGCCGGGTCCAGGCCCGCGCCCGGAAGTCCGCCCCCGCGAACCCGCGCCCACGGATTGCACGCCGATGGCCGACGCCCCGCCGAACCTCCGCCCCGCCGGCTCCCTCCGACTCCTGGTGGCCGAGGATGAGCCCCACATCCGGCGCATCCTCGTGACCCTCCTGGAGGAATCGGGATTCCAGCTCGACGTGGCCGTGGATGGGAGCCAGGCCCGGGCCTTCCTGGAAGGAGCCGTTCCGTACGACCTGGTGCTCATGGACATCATGATGCCGGAGGCCACGGGACTCGAGCTCCTGGCCGAGCTCCGGGAGCTCCCCCACCGCCGGAACACCCCCGTGGTCATCCTCACGGCGAAGGGGCAGGACGCGGACCGGGAGGAGGCCTTTCGCCTGGGGGCGGCCGACTTCATCACGAAGCCCTTCTCACCGAAGAAATTCCTGAACCGGGTGGACCAGATCCTTGCCGAACGCTGACCTCCCTCCCCTGCGCGTGGTGATCCTCGCCGGCGGGATCGGCACCCGCTTCTGGCCCGCGAGCACCCCGGCGCGCCCGAAGCAGCTCCTCCCGCTGGCCACGGACCGCCCCCTCGTGGCCGACGCCCTCGCCCGGGCCCGGGCCCTCGTCGACGACGACCGGATCCGCCTCCTGGCCCCGGCCCCCCTGTCCGCCCCCCTCCGGGCCGGACTCCCTCCCCTCCCGGAGGGCGCCTTCTGGGTGGAGCCCCGGGCCCGTGGAACCGCCCCGGTCCTGGCCTGGGCCGCGCACCGGATCCACCGGGAAGACCCGGAGGCCATCATGGTCTCCCTCCACGCGGATCACCGGATCGAGCCGGAGGATGCGTTCGTGGAGCTCGTTCGCGACGGTGCCCGGATCGCCCGCGACGAGGACATCCTCCTCACCGTGGGGATCCGCCCCGATCGCCCCGAGACCGGGTTCGGCTGGATCCGCCCCGGTGACCCGATCCAGGGGGCCAGGGTCCCCACCCGGGCCTTCCGTGTCGACGCCTTCGTGGAGAAGCCCGACCTGGAGCGGGCCACCCGCTACCTCGCCGAGGGGCTCTTCTGGAACTCCGGGATCTTCCTCTGGCCCGTTCGGCGCTTCCTCGAGGAGATCCGCCTGCTCGCCCCCGAGATCGCCCCCCACCTCCCCCTCCTGGACGCCGGGGACGACGAGGGCTACTTCGCGGCGGTGACCCCCGTTTCGGTGGACGAGGCGGTCCTCGAGCGGAGCACCCGGGTGGGAATGCTCGAAGCCGGCTTCGCCTGGGACGACGTGGGAAGCTGGGATGCCCTCGCCCGGGGCCGCCCGACGGACGAGGAGGGGAACGTTTCCGAGGGCACGCTCGTGGCGGTGGAGGCCCATCGGAACGTGGTGTGGAGCGAGGAAGGACCGGTGGTGCTCTTCGGGGTGGACGACCTCGTCGTGGTCCGGTCCGGAGGCGTCACCCTCGTGGCGCCCCGAAGCCGGAGCGCCGACTGGAAGACGCTGGTTCACCATCTCCCCGAAGCCCTTGCCCGGGGCGACGGAGCCGCGTCCTCGTGAGACTCGTCCTCTTCCGCTCCGCGGCCCTCCCCCCGGGCGCCTGGTCCCCCTTCGGCGAGACCCGGGAACCCGGCGACCTTCTCTTCGGGACCCGGACCCTCCGGGACCGGATCGAGGCCGCCACCGGGTTCCGGGCCGAGGCGACGCCCACCACCGGCGGGTCCACCCCCACCCTCCTCCTGGATCCTCGCTTCGTTCCCGAAGCCCCCCTGGACATCCCGGCCCTCGCCCGCCGGAGCGGGGAGGCACCGGACCGGCCCCTCCGCCTGGAGGCGGACCCGGGGATTCCCGGCGACCCCGTCGACGCCGGCGCGCTCCCCGCCACCGTGGGGTGGGTCCTTCCCCCCGGATGGCCCCCTTCCCCGCCGCCGGAGCCGGGGGGAGCTCCGGGCCCCGGCCGGTCGCCCGGAGGCGACGCCCCCCTGCGCGTCCGCCTGGCAGGCCTCCTCCTTCCCACCCCGTGGCACCTCATGGCCGCGAACGGAGACCGCCTCGCCCGCGACCTCGCGGAGGCCATTCCCGGAGGCGGGCGCCCCGTCGACACCCTTCCCCCCGGCGTCTTCCGCACCGGCGCCCACCCGATCACCGTCGAGGACGAGGTCACCATCGACCCCCACGTCCACCTCGACACCCGCAGCGGCCCCATCCACCTGGCCCGGGGGGTGGAGATCCGCGCCCACACCCGCCTCGAGGGGCCGGCATACGTGGGGTCCCGGACCCGGCTCCTGGGCGGGGTCTTCTCGAGCATTTCCACGGGGCACACCTGCCGGCTCCGGGGCGAGATCGAGGCCTCGGTCATCGGGGCCTTCACGAACAAGGCCCACGACGGGTACCTGGGCCACGCGGTGGTGGGTCGCTGGGTGAACCTGGGCGCCCTCACCACGAACTCCGACCTCAAGAACACCTACGGGACCGTCCGCGTGCACCGGAACGCCGACGAAACCGTGGACTCGGGGATGCTCAAGGTGGGCGTCCTCCTGGGCGACCACGTGAAGACCGGGATCGGCACCCTCCTGAACACGGGGACCGTGGTGGGCGCCGGCTCGAACCTCTTCGGCGGAGGCGCCCTCCCTCCCCGCTGGGTGCCCCCCTTCTCCTGGTGCGCCGCCGGATCCGTGGCGCCCT
>JBJHCE010000198.1:0-5454 GCA_050485865.1 Gemmatimonadales bacterium
CACCCGGCCCCCGACCATCTCCAGGAGCCGGCGGGCCGCCTCGAGCCCTTCGGGCCCCCGGAGCCCCATCACCCGGGCCAGGAGTGCCGCGCTCGAGCGCTGTGCCGGGGGGATCCAGGGGGACGAGTCCCCCGGGGGCGTGCGCGGCGAACGAGGGCGCGTTCGGCCGGGGGCATCGGGCGGGCCGGGTGCGGAATCGGGCTGGGGGTCCGGGGTAGGGTCGGGCATCCCCGGAGCCTCGCACCCGGACCGTCAGCGATGGATCAGCGCCCGGTCGTACGCCCCTGGCAGGGGTGAGCCGTACTCAGCCTCCCTTGCCGTGGCACTTCTTGTACTTCTTCCCGCTCCCGCAGGGGCATGGGTCGTTCCGGCCCGGTTCGTCGGGCGCAGTCGCTGGCTCCTGGGGCCGCCCGGCGTCGCCCCGGTTCGTCTGGAGCTGAGACGGGTCCGGCCCCTGTCCCATCCCCACCGGGAGACCGGCGGCCCCCACCCCCGCACCTCCGGCGTCCGCGCGCGCGGTCGCCGCCACGCCGACGGGATCGAGGCGCGCCCCCCGCCCGGCCGCCGGGCCGGCCCCCCGTGCATCCCCCGCACCCACGGCACCCGAGGTGCCCGGCTCGGTGGGACCGGAGTACGCCAGCCGCTGCGGCGCCCGGGGTCGGGGCTGCGGCGCCCCGACCTGCGCCCGGTACAGGAGCGAGGTGAGGGTCTTCCGGATGTCCTTCATGAGGTCCACGAACATGTCGTAGGCCTCCTTCTTGTACTCGATCAGGGGATCCTTCTGGCCCCAGCCGCGGAAGGAGATCGACGCCTTGAGCGAGTCCAGGTCGTAGAGGTGGTCCTTCCACTTGTCATCGATGACCGACAGGAGGAGCCAGCTCTGGATCCGCTCGGCATATTCCCCGAACTCGTCCATCTTCCGCTCGAACTGCGCCCGGGCCGCGGGGATCACCGACTCGAGTACCTCGTCCTCATCGACGAAGTCGGCCGGGTCCTCCTCCCGCTCGGGGAGGGCCGTGACCTGGAGGAAGAAGTCGGTGAGGAGCCTCCGCCGTAGCCCGGCGAAGTCCCACGACTCCGCCCGGAGCTCCGGGTCGGTGAACTCGGCCACCACCTCGCGAACCGCGGTGTCCACCATCTCCCACAGCTCGCCCTTCAGCTCCTCGCCACCTTCCAGCGCGAAGAGGCGGAGGTCGTAGATGACCTCGCGCTGCTGGTTCATCACGTCGTCGTAGTCGAGGAGCCGCTTCCGGGCTTCGAAGTTGTTCCCCTCCACCCGCCTCTGCGCCCGCTCGATGGACTTGGTCACGAGGCCGTGGGTGATTACCTCACCCTCTTCCGCCCCCCACTTCTCCATGGCGTTCGCGATCCGCTCCGAACCGAAGAGGCGCATCAGGTCGTCCTCGAGGGACAGGAAGAACTGGGTCGCCCCCGGGTCCCCCTGCCGCCCCGCCCGCCCGCGGAGCTGCCGATCGATCCGGCGCGACTCGTGGCGCTCGGACCCGAGGATCTGGAGCCCCCCCGGGTCGATGACGTAGTCGTCGTCCTTCGTCGTGAGATCCGCCCACCGGTTCGGGTCGAGGGGAGGGAGCTCCTCGAGATTCAGTCCCCGTTCCTTCGCCCACCCCACGGTGCGCGCGTCGGTGACCCCCTTTCCGAGCTTGATGTCGGTTCCCCGCCCGGCCATGTTCGTGGCGATCGTCACCGCGCCGGGCTGCCCCGCCTCGGCCACGACGTCCGCCTCCCGGGCGTGCTGCTTGGCGTTCAGCACGTTGTGGCGGATCCCTCGGCGCTTGAGCATCCGGGCCAGCGTCTCGGAGACATCCACGTTCGTGGTCCCCACGAGCACCGGGAGCTCGAGCTTGTTCAGCCGCTCGATCTCGTCCATGAGGGCATTGTACTTCTCCCGCTTCGTGCGGAAGATGAGGTCGTTCCGGTCCTCCCGGATCACCGGCCGGTTTGTCGGGATGACGAGGACGTCCAGGGTGTAGATCTGGTGGAACTCGTTTTCCTCGGTCTCGGCGGTGCCGGTCATTCCGGCAAGCTTGTCGTAGAGCCGGAAGTAGTTCTGGATCGTGACGGTGGCGAGGGTCTGGGTCTCCCCCTTCACCTCCACCCCCTCCTTCGCCTCCACCGCCTGGTGGAGCCCGTCGCTCCACCGGCGCCCCGACATCTGGCGGCCGGTGAACTCGTCGACGATGACGACCTGGCCGTCGTCGCTCAGGATGTACTGCTCGTCACGCTGGAAGAGGGCGTAGGCCTTCAGGAGCTGGTGCACCACGTGCATCCGCTCGCTCTTGTTCGCGAACTCGGCCTCGAGGGCCTCGATCTGCTCCCGCTTCGACTCGGCGGGAATGTCCTCGTCCTCCTGGATCCGGCCGATCCGCTCCGACAGGTCCGGAACCACGAACCCCTCCGGATCGTCCGGCGAGAGCTCCTCGATCCCCCGGTCCGACAGGTGCACGTTGTGCCCCTTCTCGTCCATGGCGAAGAAGAGGTACTCGTCGATCTCGTGGAGCCGCTTTTCCCGCATCAGGTCCGCCTCGTACTTCTGCACGAGGGATTGAACCGACGGGTCATCGGCGAAGAGCTTGAGGAGCCGTCGGTTCCTGGGCGTCCCCCGGCGTACCGCGAGGAGCCACTCCGCCGCCTCCCACTCGCGCCCCTCCTCCTGGAGCGCCTCCTCCGCCTTCGCCATGAGCTCCGAGGCCACGGCGAGCTGCTTCTTGTAGAGCGCCGAGACCTGGGGGTTGTACTGCTTGTAGACGGTGTGCGTGTCCTTCGAAACGGGCCCCGAGATGATCAGGGGGGTCCGGGCCTCGTCGATGAGGATCGAATCGACCTCGTCGATGATGGCGTAGAAGTGCCCGCGCTGCACACGCCGGTCCAGCTGGTGGACCATGTTGTCGCGGAGGTAGTCGAAGCCGAACTCGTTGTTCGTGCCGTAGGTGATGTCGGCGGCGTAGGCCTGGCGCCGCTCCTCGGTTCCCGGCTGGTGGAGGTCGATGACCCCGACCTCGAGTCCGAGAAACCCGTAGACCGCACCCATCCACTCGGCGTCCCGCTGGGCCAGGTAGGAGTTCACGGTGACCAGGTGGGCCCCGCGCCCGGCAAGGGCGTTCAGGTAGAGGGGCATCGTCGCCGTCAGCGTCTTTCCTTCCCCGGTCTGCATCTCCGAGGCCGTCCCCCGGTGGAGCGCGATCCCGCCCACGAGCTGGACGTCGTAGGGGATCATGTCCCAGGTAAGGGTCTGCCCGGTGACCCGGATCTCCCGACCCACCAGGCGCCGGCACGCGTCCTTCACCACGGCGAAGGCCTCGGGGAGGAGGTCGTCGAGGCAGCGGTGGAGGACTGCGTCCCGCTCCTCCTCGAGCTTCTGGATCCGGGCGGTGAGCTGCTCCCGCTCCCCCACGTCCACCGCGGCGGCCCGGGTCTTCCGGAGCTCGGCGATCTCCTCGCCCAGCGGGGCCGTCTCCTCCACGATGTATGCGCGGAATTCCCCGGTCTTCGCCCGGAGCTCCTCGTCGGAGAGGGAGGCCAGGCCTCCGTAGATCTCGTTGATCTCGTCCACGAGGGGCTGGACCTTCTTCACCTCGCGGGCGTGCTTGTCGCCGAGCAGCTTCTTCAGGAAGTCTTTCATGGTTCTCAGAGGTACAGCTTCGCGGCCTCGATGATCCGGCGCACGTCGTCGGGTACGAGGTAGCGGATGGAACGTCCGTCCCGCACCCGCTCGCGGATGTCGGTGGACGAGATGTCGATGCGTGGAACGGGGACCTCGAGGCACCCCGGAAGTTCCTGTTCGGAGGATGCGACGCCCTCGCCCTCACGGGTCATCACGACCGGTGTGGCGCGCCGGGCGATCTCCCAGGGCTCCTTCCAGGTGCCGAAGGCGCGCCACTGGTCGGCGCCCAGGACGAGGTAGAGCTGGGCATCCGGGCGTGCCTCGCGCAGATCCCGAACCGTGTCCACGGTCCACGAGATCCCGTCCCGACGGAGCTCCATGTCGGAGATCGAGAGGCGCGGATCATCTCCCACGGCGGCCTTCAGCATCCGCATCCGGAGCGGCCCCGGAGTGATCCCCGCCGCGCCTTCCCGCTTGTGCGGGGGCACCCCGGCCGGCACGAAGAGGACCCGGTCGAGCTCGAGGGCCTCCAGGACCTCCTGCGCTGCGGCCAGGTGCCCGACGTGGGGAGGATCGAAGGTCCCCCCGAAGACCCCGAGGCGCTCGCCGACCGCCTCTTCCCCGTGGATCGGGGCGTCAGCGTCGGGCCCCGTTCCCACGCGCGTCCTGGCCGCCCCGGAGCTCCCGCGCCTCGGGGGAGTCGGGGTAGTTCGAAAGGAGCCGGGCCCGCGCCTGTTCCGCCTCGGCATCCCAGCGGATCGCGCGGTAGGAACGGTAGAGCCCCAGGTACCCCCGGGGGGCCCAGCTCGTCTGCGGGTAGAAGTCCACCAGGTCCTGGTAGACCACGATGGCCTGGTCGAAGAGGCTGCGCCGCTCGTACCAGAAACCCTCCTCGTACTCGCGCTGCGCGAGCCGTTCGATCATGCGCCCCTGGATCTCCCGCGCCTCCTCGGCCACGTTCAGCCCCGGGAACTCGTTGACGGTTTCGCGGCAGGCATCCACGGCGCGCTGCGTGTAGGTCTGGTCCCGCTGCGAGGTGGGGGAGAGTCGCTCGTAGCTGCGGCAGATGCCGATGGACGCCTCCGCGACCCGACCATGGTTCGGGTACCGGAGCATGAAGCGCTCGAATTCCGCCGCCGCGGAGATGAACTCGCGCTTCTCGAAGTGCGCCCGGGCGAGCATCATCCGCGCCTCCGCGGTCCGGGAATCGTTCGGGAAGGTGAGGAGAAAGTGTTCCAGGACGTCGAGGGCCCGGTCCCAGTCCTCCGCCTCGTAGTATCCCATGCCCCGTTCGAAGAGGGGCGTGGCGTCGAGCCCCACCCAGGCCGGGGTGGACGAGCAGGCGGCGACCACGAGGGCAAGCACGAGCCCGGTGAGCCCGCGACGCCACGCCCGGGCCCCGGCGACCGACGGCCCACGCCGCCCGGTGCTCCCCGCATCGAATCCGGTCTCCGACCCTCGCATCCCCGTTCCTCGTCCTCCGTGGCCCCTTCGGGCCATTCGAAATCCCGTTCCTGCGGTCACCCCGAGGGGCCCCCCGCTCGTCGATCCCACAGCCCCGTATGGTCGCGAAAGTCCCGGACCTGCGCAACGCTCGGAGGCGTACCGGCCCACGCTCAGTGCCCCCGGCCGTAGAAGGAGCGGATCGCCGTGACCACCCGCTCGAGGCGTCCCTCCCCGAGTTCGGGGAAGATGGGAAGGGAGAGAACCTCCCGGCAGGCGCGTTCGCTCTCGGGGAGCTCTCCCTCGCGCCCTCCCAGGGATGCGAAGCAGGGCTGGAGGTGCAGGGGAACCGGGTAGTAGATGCCGGAGCCGATGGCCTCGCGGCCGAG
>JBJHCE010000199.1:0-5430 GCA_050485865.1 Gemmatimonadales bacterium
ACCGCGGTATTCCTCGATCCCAACGATTCGATCGTGGTCATCGACGAGGGCCTCGGGCGACTGTCCATCCTGGATCCCGATGGCGATTTCGCTCGATCGGTGCCCCTCCACCTTTCCTATGCTCAGCAGTTCAGTCACTTGCGGCTCCCTGGCGGTGACTTCGTTCTCGGGGGAATCGTGCCGACCGGGGACGGGATCGGTTACCCCCTCCATCGAGTGTCCTCCGACGGAGCGCTGCTTGCGTCGTTCGGAGCGGAGACGCCCTCGTTCGATCCTCGAAACGAGTGGGCGGCCCACCGAGTGATCGCTTTCGACGGGCAGTACGTGTGGGCAACGAACCGATATCAGTACGAGCTCACTGCCTGGGATCCGGAGACGGGGGCGATGCACAGGGTCATCCAGCGCCATGCGCCGTGGTTTCCTCGGCGGGACTTCATCCATGAGCGACTCCGCGGCGACGGCATCCGGGAGCCGATCATCACCGGGCTGGCTGCGGACGCAGATGGGAACCTCTGGGTACAGATCTGGAAGCACGACGAACACTGTTGCAGCGGCAATTTCATGGCGGACCGCCGCGGTCAAGTGACGACCATCATCGAGGTGATCGAGATCGAGAGCGGACGACTTCTGGCGCGGGCCGAGACGCGCGAGGTCATGAGGTGGCTGGAAGGCTCCCTGAGCCCGTACAGCGCCCGCCGGAGCTCCGGCGGATATACTGTCTGGGATGTCTGGCGCCTGGAACTTCTCCGGGACAACTGAGCCCAGCGATGGACGTCATGCGCGAGCGGACCGTCGCGGCAGTCGTGGCCGTCAAACGCTTGCAGTCGGGGTGAGAGCGGACCGACCGGACGCCCTGGACCTCCTCCGCCAGTCCACACCGAGGAGTGGGGTAACCCCGGTCCAGCGGACGCCTCGATGATGAGAGACAGAGGCGATTTGTTCCCCGGAGGTGAGGGCGCGGGCGGATGCAGATGGTGCTGGACCACGAGGAGGAGTGGAGCTTCGTGGATGCGTGAGCACGCCGGTCTGGTAACCGATGAGTCCGGTAGACCGGTTCAGCGGGTGAACCGCCTCGGGACCGCTCCGGTGATGCTCCATCCGCCACCTCCGCCCGGAACTGGCAAAGCTCCGTTCGGCATGCCCGCCCTCAATCCTCCCGAACGTACACCTCGCCCCCCCGGGCCCGGAACTCCCCGGCCATCTCCTCCATCCCGGCCTCCACCGCCTCCTCCACCCCGAGACCCCGCTCCTCGGCGTAGTCCCGGATGTCCTGCGAGATCCGCATCGAGCAGAACTTGGGCCCGCACATGGAGCAGAAGTGGGCCACCTTGGCCCCCTCGGCGGGGAGCGTCTCGTCGTGGTAGGCGAGCGCCGTCTCCGGGTCCAGCGCCAGGTGGAACTGGTCCCGCCAGCGGAAGTCGAAGCGGGCCCGTGAGAGCGCGTCGTCCCACTCCCGGGCGCCGGGGTGCCCCTTGGCCACGTCCGCCGCGTGGGCGGCGATCCGGTACGCGATGACCCCCTGCTTCACGTCGTCCCGGTTCGGAAGCCCCAGGTGCTCCTTGGGCGTCACGTAGCAGAGCATGGCGGTGCCGTACCACCCGATCTGCGCCGCCCCGATGGCGCTCGTGATGTGGTCGTAGCCGGGGGCGATGTCGGTGGTGAGCGGCCCGAGGGTGTAGAAGGGGGCCTCGTGGCACCACTCGAGCTGCTTGTCCATGTTCTCCTGGATCTGGTTCATGGCCACGTGCCCCGGCCCCTCGCACATGGTCTGCACGTCCATCTCCCACGCGATCTTCGTGAGCTCGCCCTGGGTGCGGAGCTCTCCGAACTGGGCCTCATCGTTCGCGTCGGCGAGGCTCCCGGGGCGAAGCCCGTCGCCCAGCGAGAAGGAGACGTCGTACGCCCGCATGATCTCGCAGATCTCCCGGAAGTGCGTGTAGAGGAAGTTCTCGCGGTGATGCGCGAGGCACCACTTGGCGAGGATGCTCCCCCCCCGGGACACGATCCCCGTGACCCGGTTCGCCGTGAGGGGGACGTAGCGCAGGAGCACCCCGGCGTGCACAGTGAAATAGTCCACCCCCTGCTCGGCCTGTTCGACCAGGGTGTCGCGGTAGACCTCCCAGGTGAGCTCCTCGGGCACCCCGCCCACCTTTTCGAGCGCCTGGTAGATGGGCACCGTTCCGATGGGCACCGGCGAGTTCCGGAGGATCCACTCCCGGGTCTCGTGGATCTCCTTCCCCGTGGAGAGGTCCATGACGGTGTCCGCGCCCCAGAGGGTGGCCCACCGGAGCTTCTCCACCTCGTCGTCGATGGAGCTTCGAACCGCCGAGTTCCCGATGTTCGCGTTGATCTTCACCCGGAAGGCCCGCCCGATGATCGTGGGCTCGAGCTCGGGGTGGCGAATGTTCGCCGGAATGATCGCCCGCCCCCGGGCCACCTCGCTCCGCACGAACTCCGGGTCCATCCCCTCGCGGAGCGCGCAGAACTCCATCTCCTCGGTGATCTCGCCCCGGCGGGCGTACCAGAGCTGCGTCACGACGCTTCCCGGGGTGCCACCGCCCCGCGGGCGTAGCCAGTCGGCCCTTACGGGAGGGAGTCCCTTCCTGGGGTCGATGCCACGAGGTCCGCTCGTATCGGGAACCCGCATGGGGGGCTCCCCACCCGACAGGTGGATTTCCCGCATCGGGACGCGGATCCCGCGGGAGCCCTCCACGAACACCTTCTTCGAAGAGGGGAAGTGCGTGCCGTAATCCGACGGGACGGCGACGTTCGAGGCGGCGGGCGAGGACATCGGGTTCCACTCCGGCGTGCGGTGGGGGATCCGGGCCGGAGGGGAAGTGAGGGGGCCGCACGACAAGGGTACGCACGGCGCCGCGCTCCCTACGCCGGTGCGAACCGGATCAGGTTCCAAGGGACTCTCTCAACCCCCCGGTCGGGGGTACCCCTGGCGGCTTGTCCGTGGAAGGAAACGGCGCCGGGGCGTGAGCGCAAGACGAGGGTGCCCTCCTTGCCCCGTCCGCTCGGCCGCTTCCAATTCCCTCGACGCGGAGCACCATGCGCCACCCATGTCGAAATCGGGATCCCACGTTCGACGCATGGGTGAAGGAGTCGGAAATCCCGACCCGACACGACCCGAACGACACGACCTGAACGACAGGAGGGCACGATGCGGTTCATGATGCTGGTGTTTCCGAAGGGGTACGAGAACGCCGAGCCGGGCACGATGCCCGACGCCGAGGGCGTCGAGCGGATGATGGTGTACAACCGCGCGCTCGAGGAGGCCGGGGTGCTCCTCGCGCTCGACGGCCTCCATCCGCCGTCGATGGGCGTGCGCGTCCACTTCGAAGGGGGGAGGCCCACGGTCATGGACGGGCCGTTCGCCGAGGCGAAGGAGGTCGTGGGCGGCTACTGGATGATCGACGTGGCCTCGCGCGAAGAAGCCGTGGAATGGGCCAGGAAGGCGCCCATGGAGGCCCACGAGTTCATCGAGGTCCGCCAGGTCATGGACGTGGGCGACTTTCCCGACGACGTGAAGGAGAAGGTGGCCGACTTCGAGATGGGCCACGAGGGGGCTCGCGCGAGGGGGGGGCACGGCTGATGAGATTCCTCTGCCTCGGCTACTATGACCCGGACGCGTACGACGCGATGACGGACGACGAAAGGAAGGCGCTCGGAGAACGGTGCAGGCCCCACGACGAGGCCTTCAACGGGACCGGGCACGTGCTCGATGTCGCCTCGCTCGGGCACTCCGTCGGCGCCCACATCCGCCCCTCCCCCACGGGCCCCACGGTCACGGATGGCCCCTTCGCCGAAGCGAAGGAGGTCGTGGGGTCCTACTTCGTCATCGAGGCCGGGAGCCTCGCGGAAGCGATCCGGATCGCCTCGCTTCACCCGACTGCACAGCTCGGCTGGGAGCTCGGCTTCTCGATGGAGGTGCGTCCGATCGAGACGGTCTGGGTTTCCGGCGGCAGCTTCGTCGGACCCTCCCGAGGCTGACGGCCCGTGACCTCCCCCGACGTGCGCCGGAGGGTCGAGGCCGTCTGGCGCATGGAGTCCGCGCGCATCGTAGCCGGGCTCGTGCGCCTCGCCGGCGATGTCAGCCTCGCCGAGGACTTCGCCCAGGACGCCCTCCTCGCGGCACTCGAGCAGTGGGGGGAGTCGGGGGTCCCCGACAACCCGGGGGCGTGGCTTTCCACCGTGGCGCGGAGGAAGGCGATCGACGGGCTTCGCCGCCGCGAGCTCGCGTCACGGAAGGAGGGGGAGGTGGCCGGAGCGCTCGCGGTCGAAGGCCCCGCAGCTTCGCCCGACGAGGCCGTGAACGAGCCGATCCGGGACGAGATCCTGCGTCTCGTATTCATCTGCTGCCACCCGGTGCTCTCGAGGGAGGCACGGGTCGCGCTCACCCTCCGCCTCGTGAGCGGTCTCACGACCGAAGAGATCGCCCGGGCCTTCCTGGTACCGGTGCCCACCCTGGCGCAGCGGATCGTGCGGGCAAAGCGAACGCTCAGGGAGGCGCGGGTGCCCTTCGAACTCCCCCCTGAGCGCGAGCTTCCCGAGCGGCTGGCCTCGGTCCTCGAGGTGATCTACCTGGTGTTCAACGAGGGGTATGTGGCCACCTCGGGCGGCGATTGGATCCGGCCCGAGCTCTGTCGGGAGGCGCTCCGCCTCGGCCGGGTCCTCGCCGGCCTCGCGCGGGATGAGCCGGAGGTGCACGGCCTCGTGGCGCTCATGGAACTCCAGGCCTCACGACTCGCCGCTCGCGCGGGGGTGGACGGCGAGGCGGTGCGGCTCATGGACCAGGACCGGAGCCGTTGGGACCCGGTCCATGTCCGGCGCGGGATCGAGGCGCTCGAACGGGCCCGGAACCTGGGCGGGGCCCTCGGACCCTACGCGCTCCAGGCTGCCATTGCGGCGTGCCACGCGCGAGCAGCCACACCGGGCGAGACCGACTGGGAACGGATTGCCGCGCTCTACGACGCCCTGGCCCAGGTCATGCCGTCACCGATCGTGGAGCTGAACCGGGCGGTGGCGGTCGGCCACGTATTCGGACCGGGCGCCGGCCTCCGCCTCGTGGAAGCGCTGGAGAAGGGCAACGCGCTCGACGGATACCATCTCCTGCCGGCGGTGCGGGGGGACCTCCTCGAGCGGCTCGGTCGTAGCGACGAAGCGCGACGCGCCTTCGCACGGGCCGCGGCCATGACCGAAAATGATCGCGAGAGGGACCTTCTCCTGAGGCGCGCGGTGAGGGAGGAGTGACCGGGTCGTGCGGTCAACCCCCGCAGGCGGCGCCGCAGTGCGCTTCGACCACGAGGTCCAGGAGCTCGAAGAAGCGGGGGTGCTGCACCCCGCGCCCGCCCCCCGGCACCGTCTTGTGGGCCACCACCAGGTCGAGGGCCGGAAGCACCACGATGTACTGCCCCACCGCACCCA
>JBJHCE010000200.1:0-5392 GCA_050485865.1 Gemmatimonadales bacterium
GACATGGGCGCGCAGGACCCGGCGCAGATCCCGCAGCTCACGCAGAGGCTCTCGTCGACGCGGGCCACGAGCCCCACCCGCCCGTCGGAGCGCGCCACCATCGTGATCGCCTCGTAGGGGCAGTCGAGGGAGCACTGGGTGCACCCGGTGCAGTGCCGTTCCTCCACCACCGAGGGCCCCGGCCGCGCCCGGTTGCCGGGGCGAGCGAGGAGGGGCACCGCGAGGAGGAGAACCACCGCCCCTCCACCCACCACCCACCCGGCCCACGGGGGGATGCTCCGGCTGATCGGAATCCAGAACCCGTAGAAGAGGTTTCCCGGCACCTCGTCCAGGACCACCCCCGGGTCCGCCGGGGGGGCCAGGGAAACGGGAAAGAGCACCGCCAGAAGGAAGAGCGCCCCCGTGATCCCCCAGGCGAGCCCCCGCTCGGGCATGAGCTTCGGCCTCGCCACCCGGGCCAGGTGGAGGTAGAGGAAGAGGGCGATCCCCAGGGGGACGGCAATGTGCAGGAAGTAGTTCAGGAAGAAGAACGCCCCCGGCATGGGGCGCTCCCCCGTGAACGCCCGGGAAATCGGCTCCGGGAAGATCGGAAGGGCATCGAGAAGCCGCGCCCCCTCCACCGTCAGGAGCCGCCCGAAGTCGTCCCACACCATGACGAACCCCGTGAAGGCCACGAGGACCACGAGCCCCGTGAGCCCGAGCCCCGTCACCCAGGCCAGGGCCCGGGGGCCCCAGCTCCGCCGCCTGAGGAACATCCGGAGCGCGTGCACCGCCACCGCCACGATCACCGCGTCGGAGGCGAAGCGGTGCATGGACCGGATCCATCGCCCTCCCCAGGCCTGGGCCTGGATCCGCTCCACCGACGCCCAGGGGGCCCCGATCCGGTAGAAGAGGAGGAGGTAGATCCCCGTCGCAACGAGGACCCCCAGGAGGAGCACGGCGATCGTCCCGCTCTGGTAGAGGGGGTTGTAGCGCCACCCGTAGAGGCGGTCGAAGAGGGCGTCCACCCGGCCGAGGAGCCGGGCGGCGAACCCCGGCCGCACCCCCTCCGGGCCCGAGGGCCCGCGTCCGCCCCCGGGATCGGGCGGCGGATCGGTTGAATCGGAAGACCTGAGGATCAAGGCCAACTCCCCGGGAGCGGGACGAGGGAAGGTCGCTGCACCGGGGGATTTCCCCCTTGCGCGCATCCTATTCTATAGTTCATTATAAAGAAATCAAGTTTATCGGGTCGTGCAGCCGGGTCACACGGCCAGGTCAAGGGACCGCCCCGCAGCAAGCCCGACCCGGGCCCGATCGAGTCGAACCCACCTATCCCCGGAGCCCGCCATGCACACGGACGCCGACGACCGGCCCCCCGCGCCCGCGCCCACGCACGACGCCGCGCCCGACCCCGCCCCCGACCTCGCACCCGAGGAGATCCCCCTGGGCCAGCGCCTCCTCGAGCGCCCCTTTCTCCTCCTCGCGGCCGGGATCCTCATCATGGCCGTCTTCTACACGGGGTGGGGGCTGTGGGAGATCCTGACCCTGCCGCCCGCGCCTCTGCCGTGACCGCTGAGCCCTGACCCCTGACCCACGAGCCCACGAGCCCACGCCCGCCCGGCGTGATCGGAGCCCTCCATGTACGAAACGGGAATCCAGTCCCCGAAGGGGGTCTGGTGGAAACCGGCCCACCGGGCCGAGAAGGTCTGGATCGCCATTGCCTTCGTGTGGTGCCTCATCCTCTTCGCGATGATGCCCTTCTGGCACATCCGGGGGGGGCAGAACGTGTCGGGGATCCGTCACAAGGTGGAGGCCTCCGACTTCCTGGCACGCACGAACGAGTTCATCGAGGAGTACCGGGTGGGCGAGGACCGGGGGATCCCGATCGTGGAGCCGCCGGCGGGGAGCGACATCTACCTGGTGGGCATGATGTGGCAGTGGCGCCCGATCCTGCGCCTCGTGGAGGGGGCCGAGTACATCATCCACCTGTCGAGCATCGACGTGAACCACGGCTTCAACCTCCACCCCTTCAACATCAACTTCCAGGTGGTGCCGGGCTACGACTACGGGCTCCGCATCACCCCCACCGAGCGCGGCGAGTACCGGATCGTCTGCAACGAGTTCTGCGGGGTGGGGCACCACATGATGGTGGGGCGGATCGAGGTGATCGCGCCGGAGGAGAGCCGCTGGAACCGGGCGTCCGCACCCGGAACCCCCTCCACCTCCGGAGGTGACCGGTGAGCGCCGCCGCACCCCGGGGGTCGGCCCTCGCCTCCCTCTTCCGCACCTGCCCCACCACCGGGCTCCAGGTCCACCGCCCCGCCGAGCGCCTGATCCGGGCCCACGCGGTGGTGGCCACCGTGATGCTCCTCATCGGGGGGATCTCGGCCCTCCTGATCCTTCTCACCCGCTGGCAGGCGGTTCATCTCCTGGACGCGGTCTGGTTCTACCGGATCCTGACCGTGCACGGGATGAACATGCTCATCTTCTACATCATCTTCTTCGAGATGGCGATCCTCCTCTTCGCCGGGCCGGTGCTCCTGAACTGCAGGATGCCGGCGGTGAAGACCGCATGGGGCGCCTTCGCCCTCATGGTGACGGGGATGCTCCTCGTCCAGTGGACCATGTGGACCGGGCAGGCCGACGTCCTCTTCACGAGCTACGTCCCCCTCCGGGCCCACCCGAACTTCTACCTGGGGGTGATCCTCTTCGCGGTGGGGACCCTCGTCACGGTGGGCGTCTTCTTCGCCACCCTCGTCATCGCGAAGCGCGAGAAGACCTGCGAGGGCTCGGTCCCCCTCGTCACCTTCGGCGCGCTGACGGCAGCCATCATCGCCGTGATCACCCTCCTCCATGGCGCGGCCATCTACATTCCCACCTGGCTCTGGTCCATGGGGCTCATGGGAATGGATGCGCAGGTCTACCGCATGGTGTGGTGGGGCCTCGGCCACTCGTCGCAGCAGATCAACGTGGCGGCCATGGTATCGGTCTGGTACCTCCTCGCGACCCTCACCGTCGGGGGGATCGTCCTGAACCAGAAGGTGAGCCGCATCGCCTTCGTCCTCTACATCCTCTTCATCTCCATGGCGTCGGCCCACCACCTCCTGGTGGACCCGGGGATGGGCTCGGCCTGGAAGGTCTGGAACACCTCGTACTTCATGTACATGGCGGTGCTCGCCTCCATGATCCACGGCTTCACCGTGCCCGCCGGGGTCGAGCTCGGCATGCGCCTCCGGGGCTTCACGCAAGGGATCTTCGGGTGGCTCAGGCGCGCCCCCTGGGGGGACCCGGGCTTCAGCTCCCTCACCCTCTCGGTGGTGGTCTTCGGGTTCGTCGGGGGAATCACCGGCGTCACCTTCGGGACCGAGCAGATCAACATCATCGCCCACAACACGCTCCGCATTCCGGGGCACTTCCACGCCACCGTGGTGAGCGGCACCGCCATGGCCTTCATGGGGATCACCTGGTACGTGATCCCGCTCATCTTCCGGAAGCGGATCGCCTTCTTCCCCCTGGTGAGGATCCAGCCGTACCTCTTCGCCTTCGGGATGCTGATCTTCAGCCTCGCCATGACCTTCGCCGGGACCTTCGGGGCCCCCCGGCGCCTCTGGGACATGACGTACTCGGGCGCCCCCTTCGACGTCCAGTACTCCCCGGCCATGGACATCATCATCGCGGTCATGGCCATCGGCGGGATCCTCGGGATCCTGGGCGGCGCGATCTACATCGTGGCCACGGTCTGGTCGGTCTTCTTCGGAAGGCCCCTCCCCGCGGGCGAGGAAGCGAAGTACGCGGGGAGCATCCCGGCGGGACTCATCACCCGTCCGTGGACCGAGGTACCGGCCACGGACCGCGATCCGGAGGCCCCGGGTCGGATGGGCCCGGTGCCGGGTACGGTGGTCCTCGTGGCCATCTTCTTCCTGGCCTTCGTGGTCTACTACTTCGCCAACTGGGCGCTCCTCTCGTTCACCTGGAGAGTGGGATAGGGAGATGCACACGAAGCTGGACGCAGGCGGGGGGGCCGGCGAGGCCCGGGCCCCCGGCGGAGGGGCAGGCGGCCCCGGGGAGCGAGGCATGCCCCCCGGTGGATCCGCCCCGGCCCCCTCGTCGGACGGGTCCCGGGACCCCCTCGCCCTTCGGGACGCCCGGCTCACCCTCGCGGCGCTCGGGGCGGTCCTCCTGGTCACCGTGGGGTGGTGGGCCCTCGCGCTCTGGCCGGTGCCGGGGAACCCGGAATGGCTGGCCCAGGCCCGGGCGGTCTGCTTCAACGCGGGCCCCGACGGGCTCCCCGACGCCTCCGGGTGGATGCTCCTCATCGGGCAGCCCCTGGGGATGTTCGGGTTCCTTCTCATCGTCTGGCCCCGGGCGGTGATGCGGGCGCTGGGGTGGGCCCTTGCCCGGCCGGCGGGGGTGGCGGGGCTCGCGGTGGCGGTCCTCGTGGTGGTGGGCGGGCTCACCGGGGCGGGGGTGCGGGTGGCAAGCGCCATGGCGGCCCGGGCCCCCGTCGTGACCCTCCCGAACGTGATGACGGTGGACGACCACCCCCGCCTCGAGCGCGAGGCCCCGGAGCTCGGGCTCGTGAACCAGCACGGGGTGGTGGTGACCCTCGCCGACCTCGCCGGCCGCCCCGCCTTCGTCACCTTCGCCTTCGGGAACTGCCACGACATCTGCCCCGTGGTGGTGGAGCAGGCCCGGAGCGCCCGGGACGCGGCCTGGGGGCCCGAGGGGGCCGCCCTCGTGGTGGTGACCCTCGACCCCTGGCGGGACACGCCCCCCCGCCTCCCCGCCCTCGCGGCCCGCTGGGGGCTGGACGGCCCCCACGACCACCTCCTGGGCGGCACGGTAGAGGAGGTGGAGGCGGTCCTCGACGCCTGGAACGTGGCCCGGATCCGGAACGCCGCCACCGGCGAGGTGGCCCACCCCTCCCTCACCTACCTCCTGGCCCCGGAAGGGGGGATCGCCTTCGCCACCCTGAGCGGCCGCGAGATCATGCTGGGGCTCGCCGGGAGGCTGTGAGCATGGAGAAGGACCCGCCCCCCCTTCAGTCCTTCCGGAGGGGAATCATCCGGATCGTCTCCACCCCCAGCGCACCCCGGGCCCGGGCAAGGACGAAGTCGTCGCCCACGACCAGGGCCGGCGGCGCGCCCGGGAAGGGACCCTGGGCAAGGAATCCCCTGGGAAGGTGCACGACGCGGGTGAAGAGACCCTCCGGGTCGAAGACGTACCAGGGCAGGAGGGGCTCCACCTGGTCGGTGGCGTAGGGACCGAGCCAGAGGTGACCCGAGGGGTCCACCGCGAGGCTCCCGAAGGCGGGGAGCCGGTCGGGGAGGGGGGTCACCCCGGCGAATCGTTCGAAGGCCCGGACCGGGGCATCGCCGGCATTCGCCCGGGTGGCCTCCACCCGCCTCCGCAT
>JBJHCE010000201.1:0-5382 GCA_050485865.1 Gemmatimonadales bacterium
TACTTCCGCGGAGCCTTCTTCTTTCCGGCAATGGCCTTGGCCTTCCCCTTCCGGGTGCGCGCATTCGTGTGCGTGCGCTGCCCGCGGACCGGGAGGCCCCGGCGATGACGGAGGCCGCGGTAGCACCCGATGTCCATGAGCCGCTTGATGTTCATGGACACTTCGGTGCGGAGCGCTCCCTCCACCTTGAAGTTCTGTTCGATCTCGCGCCGGAGCCGGCTCACGTCCTCTTCCGAGAGGTCGTAGGTCCGGGTGGACGGGTCCACGCCCGCCGCCTCCAGGAGCTTCTGCGCACGGGTCTCGCCGATCCCGTAGATGTACTGGAGGGCGATGACGACGCGCTTGTTCCGGGGGAGGTCGACTCCCGCAATTCTTGCCATGAGTCTCTTACCCCTGACGCTGCTTGTGGCGCGGATTGCGCTTGCAGATGATGCGCACGACTCCGCGGCGGCGAATCACCTTGCAGTGTTCGCAGATCGGCTTGACGCTGCTTCTGACCTTCATCGGGACCTCACCGTCCGTACGTTGCAGAGCTTGGTAGTATAACCTTCTCAGGACTCGGTCTCAAGGGCCACGGCGGGCCCGGTGAGGATGCGCGGCCCGTGGGCCGTCACCGCCACCGTATGCTCGAAATGGGCCGACAGCGAGCCGTCGGTGGTGGCCATCGTCCAGCGGTCGGCGAGGGTGCGGATCTTCCACGTTCCCTCGGCGATCATGGGCTCGATGGCGAGCACCATCCCCTCCCGGAGGAGGGGCCCCTCGCCCGGCCGGCCCCGGTTCGGCACCTGGGGCTCCTCGTGGAGCTCCCGACCGATCCCGTGGCCCACCAGGTCTCGAATGATGTGGAACCCCGTTCCTTCCACCACCCGCTCCACCGCGGCGCCCAGGTCCCCCACGTGGTTTCCCGGTACCGCCGCTTCCACTGCCCGCTCGAGGGCGGTCATGGTCACCTCGAGGAGGCGCCGCGCCCGGGGCCGGATCTCGCCGACCCCGAAGGTCCGGGCCGAATCCCCGCACCACCCGTCGAGCCTCACGCCCACGTCCACCGTGAGAATGTCGCCGTCGGCGAGGATCCTCGTTCCACTCGGGATCCCGTGCACCACCTCGTCGTTGATCGACGTGCAGAGCGACCCCGGAAACCCGTACTGCCCCTTGAACAGCGGCACCGCCCCGTCGTGCGAGCGAATGAACTCCTCGGCAAAGGCGTCGAGCTCGAGCGTCGACACCCCTTCGGCCACCCGGGGCTCCAGCTCCTGGAAGAGGGCGGCGATGATCGCGCCCGACGCCGCCATCCGGTCGAGCTCGGCGGCGCTCTTGAGCTCGATCACGGGCGGACGTCTCCCGCCCCGACTCCCAGCCGCTCCTGGAGCGCCTGGCGGACCTCGGTCCGGACCTCGTCCATATCCGCGTCACCCCGGATCCGCATGACCCGGCTCGGGGTCGCATCGTAGTACGACACGAGGGGGGCGGTGAGCTCGTGGTAGACCTGGAGCCGCCGCGCCACCGTCTCGGGCTTGTCGTCGTCCCGGTGCACGAGCTCCGAGCCCGTCACGTCGCACTTTCCCTCCACCTTCGGAGGGTCGAAGTGGATGTTGTAGACCCGCCCCTCCGGAGAGGAACGTCGCCCGGAGATCCGCTTCACGAGCACCTCGTCGGGGGCCTCGAAGAGGACCACCCCGTCCACCTTCCGTCCCACCTTGGGGAGCATGGCATCGAGGGCCACCGCCTGCGGGACCGTGCGGGGGAAGCCGTCGAAGAGGACGCCCGTTTCCGGGTCGAGCCCCTCCATGTGCTCCTTCACGAGCGCCACGATCAGGTCGTCGGGGACGAGCTCCCCCTTGTCCATGAACTCCCGGGCCTGGTTCCCCAGTTCCGTCCCCGCCCGCTTCGCCTCGCGGAGGAGGTCGCCCGTGGCGATCCGGACCCACCCCAGCTCATCCACCAGGTGCGCGCCCTGCGTGCCCTTCCCGACTCCGGGAGGTCCCAGGAGAATGACGACCATGGTGGAATCCGCCTCCTTACATGTAGTTCTGGCGTCCGCGCACCTTCACCCGCCCCTTCTTCATGAACCCGTCGTAGTGGCGGAGCAGGAGATGCTGCTGCGCGCGCTGCACGGTGTCGAGCCCGACGCCCACCACGATCAGGAGGCCGGTCCCGCCGAAGAAGAAGGTCTGGATGTCGAAGATGTCGAAGATCCAGAAGGGGAGAAGGGCGATGAGCGCCAGGTAGATGGACCCGGGGAGGGTGACCCGGGTCAACACCCGGTCGATGTACTCCGCGGTCCGGCTCCCGGGCTTCACCCCGGGAATGAAGGCGCCCTGCTTCTTCAGGTTCTCCGCCAGGTCCACCGGGTTGAAGATGATGGCGGTGTAGAAGTACGTGAAGAAGATCGTGAGGAGCCCGTACGACACGTAGTAGAGCCAGTTCCCCGGCTGGAACATGTCGGAGATGTCCGCAATGAGCCCGGAGCTCGTGAAGGCCGCAAGGGTCCCCGGCACGATGATGAAGGACTGGGCGAAGATGATGGGCATGACGCCCGCCGCGTTCACCCGGATGGGGATGAAGCTCTTCTGCCCCTCCTGGATCCGGCCGCGCCCCACCACCTTCCGGGGGATCTGCACCGGCACCTGCCGGGCGGCCATGGTCATGGAGGTGACGCCTGCGGTCACGCCGATCACCACCGCCAGGAGCGCCACCATGGCCACCGGGCCGATCTCGCCCACCATCATGGCCTCCCAGGTGCGCACCACGGCGCTCGGGAAGCCCTCGATGATCGAGAAGAAGATGAGGAGCGACATTCCGTTCCCCACCCCGTGCTCGGTGATCTGCTCACCGAGCCACATGATGAACACGCCACCCACCGTCAGGGTGAGCACGGTGGTGAAGGTGAAGAGAAAGCCGGGGTTCGCCACCGCCCCCTCGATGGAGCCCACGAAGACCGAGTACCCGTACGCCTGGGCGATACAGAGCACCACGGTGGTGTAGCGGGTCCACTGGGTGAGCTTCTTGCGCCCCTCCTCGCCCTCCTTCTGCAGCTTCTCGATGGTCGGGAAGACCGCCGCGAGAAGCTGGAACATGATGGAGGCGGAAATGTAGGGCATGATCCCGAGCGCGAAGATCGTCGCCCTCGAGAGCCCTCCGCCCACGAACATGTCGTAGATCCCGAAGAGCGTCCCCTCGAGCTGGCCGAACTGGGCCTGCAGCGCGGGAAGGTTGATCCCCGGGGCGGTGATGTGCGCACCCACCCGGTAGATCAGGAGGATCATCAGGGTGAAGAGGATCCGGTCCTTCAGCTCCGGAAATCGGAACAGGTTCGGAATCGGGTTCGACATGCTTCAGGTGTCCCGGGGAATCAGGCTTCGGTGTCGGAGCCGATGACGGAGGCGGAGCCCCCGGCGGCTTCGATCTTCTCCCTGGCGGTGGCGCTGAAGGCGTGGGCCTTCACCGTGACCGCCCGGCCGATCTCGCCGGTGCCCAGCACCTTGATCGGCTCGCGCCCGCCGATGAGCCCGTGGGCCTTGAGCACCTCGGGGGTGATCTCGGTCTCCTCGAGCTCGGCCAGCGTGCGGACGTTGATCACCTGGAAGGGGATCCGGTTCAGCGGCGTGAACCCGCCCTTGGGGATGCGGCGCTGGAGCGGCATCTGGCCGCCCTCGAACCCGGCGGGGATCGAAGCCCCGGAACGGGCCTTCTGTCCCTTCTGTCCGCGACCGGCGGTCTTGCCGGTCCCGGAGCCCGGGCCGCGCCCCACCCGCTTCCGCCCCCGATGGGAGCCGGAGTTGGGGCTCAGGTTGTGAAGCTCGGTCATTTCAGGTCACTCCTCGACCTCGGAGACCTCGACCAGGTGTCGCACCTGGTAGAGCATGCCCCGAATGGCCGGCGTATCGGTATGGACGAGGGTCTGCTGGTTCTTCGTGAACCCCAGGGCCCGCATCGTGCGACGGTGCTTCTCGGGGCGACCGCTCAGGCTGCGCACCTGGGTCACCGAGAGCTTCGTTTCCTTGTCAGACATGGCTCGCATCCAGTTCTTCCACCGTGATGCCACGCTCCCGGGCCGCCTGGGCCGGGGTCACGAGGTTCTCGATGGCGTTCATCGTGGCACGGACCACGTTGATCGGGTTGTTGCTCCCGAGGCTCTTCGTGAGGACGTCCTTGACGCCCGCCGCCTCGAGAATGGCGCGCACCGGGCCGCCGGCGATCACGCCCGTACCCGGCGCCGCCGGGCGGAGGAACACGCGGCCCGCACCCCACTCGCCCACGATCTCGTGGGGAATGGTGCTCCCGTGCATGAGGGGAACCTCCACCATGTCCACCTTGGCCCGCTCCATGGCCTTGCGGATGGCCTCGGCCACCTCGTTCGCCTTGGCGTAGGCCACCCCCACCTTCCCCTGCTGGTCGCCCACGGCGACGAGGGCGGTGAAGGAGAACCGCCGGCCGCCCTTCACCACCTTGGCCACGCGGTTGATGTGGATCACGTTCTCGACGAGGTCGCTCTCGCGCCCCCCCTTCTTCTCCTGCCTCTTCTCTCTGGCCATCAGAACTTGAGCCCCCCCTCACGGGCGCCGTCGGCGAAGGCCTTCACCCTGCCGTGGTACCGGTAACCGCCGCGGTCGAAGACCACGGACTCGATGCCTGCCTCCCGGGCCTTCTCGGCCAGGGCCTTCCCTGCGGCGAAGGCGTGCTCGACCTTGCGGTTCTTCCCCTCGGCCTCGAAGGAGCGGAGCCCCTGGGCCAGGGTGGAGACGCCGGCCAGGGTGCGCCCGGCCCCGTCGTCGACGAGCTGCCCCTCGATGTTCCGGTTCGACCGGAAGACCACGAGGCGCGGCCGCTCGGCGGTCCCCTCGACCTTGTTGCGCACGCGGAAGTGGCGGCGCGTCCGCTGGAGACGCCGGCTCTTCCGGATCTGTGAAAGCTTCAGCCTGCTCACGTGATTCTCCTGGTTCCTCAGGACCCGGCGGTCTTGCCGGCCTTGCGGCGGATCTGCTCACCGGCATACCGGACACCCTTGCCCTTGTAGGGCTCGGGCGGACGGAAGCCGCGGATTTCGGCGGCCACCTGGCCGACGAGCTGCTTGTCGGTCCCCTTGACCACCACCTCGGTGGGAACCGGGACCTCGAGCTCGATGCCTTCGGGCGCCGGGTAGTCGATGGTGTGGGAGAACCCCAGGTGGAGGGTGATCCCGTGCGGCTTCTTCTCCGCCCGGTACCCCACCCCCACGATCTCGAGCTTCCGCTCGAAGCCCGTCGTCACCCCGTGGACCATGTTGGCCACGAGGGAACGGGTGAGCCCGTGGAGGGCCTTGTGCCGGGGTTGCTCGGAGGGACGCGTCACCGAGAGGACCCCATCGTCGATGGAGACCTCGATCTCGGGATGGACCCGGAG
>JBJHCE010000202.1:0-5382 GCA_050485865.1 Gemmatimonadales bacterium
CGAGCTCGTGGTCCGGGGGTTTGTGGAGATGCGAACGGAGCGCCTCCACCTGGGCGCGGACCCCGGCGTGCTCCCGGAGCACCTCGAAGGGGGCCGTCCCGGGGGTGGCCCGGGGGGCGGGCTCGTCCAGGACCCGGACGAAGGCCAGCGTGTCCACGTCACCGAAGATCTGCCCGTGGAAGGCGTCCACCGCCCGGACCCGGTTCTCGACGGCCAGGGTGCCGGGCTCATCGAAGCGGACCTCGACCACGTAGCGTTCCGCCGGCGCGAGGATGACCCCCTCGACCCACGCCTCCCGCTCGAAGGGCGAGAGGTCGGTGGCGGTGAGCTTCACCCGGGGGCGGGAGAGGGCGCCGTCGGGCCCCCCGAAGACCAGGTGGAAGGGGCGGGCCGCGGCGGCGTTCGTGAGGAGGAAGCGCACCACCTCGCCCCGCCGCACCTCCAGGACGGGGCGCTCCTCGCCGTTCACGAGGGGGACGTTCCCGAAGCGTCCCATGAGGGCGTGGGTCGGGGCCTCGAGGCCGAAGGGGACGAGCGCCCCGTCGTCGTGGACCAGGAGGTCCGAAAGGATCCAGTTCACCTCCCGGTGGGCGGAGCCCGCATCCGGGGCGCCCGGCGGGAGGACCCGGAGCGTGCCGAAGAGGCCGAGCCCCTGGGCGGCGTCCTCCCGGTGGTGGGGGTGGTACCAGAAGAGCCCCGGGTCGGGAAGGTCCACCTCGTACTCGAAGGCCTCGCCCGGGAGGATCGGGTCCTGGGTGACCCCCGGGACCCCGTCGAACCGGTTTCGGAGGCGGATCCCGTGCCAGTGCACGGCGGTGGGGAAGGGAAGGGGGTTCTCGGCCCGGATCCGGAGGCGGGCCCCGGCCTCGGCCTCGAGGATCGGCCCGGGGAGCTGGCCGTTGTACCCCCAGAGGAGCTGCTCCCGCCCCCGGATCGTCCGGCGCACCGGCCCCGGGGTGAGGCGCACGAGCTCGCCGGGGGCGGGGCGGAGCGTCTCGGGCGCTCGGGCGAGGGGGAGGGCGGCCCGGGCCTCGGCATCGAGCTCGGTGCCGGGGAGCCACGGGGTCACCGTGGGCCGGAGGTGCGCCACCCCGGGCGGCATGGGCACCCGGGGGTGCATGGGGGGCATGCGCCAGGCCAGGGGCTCGGCGGGGGCGCCCCGAGCCTCGTGGGCATCGTGGGCGTCGTGATCCCCGTGGGCTCCGTGCCCGGCGTGGGCATCCGCCGGCTCCGCCACCGAGAAGAGGAAGAACTCCTGGTGCGGGATCATGCGCATGGAGGGCGACATGCCCCGGAGCACCACGGGACCCGAGCGCTCCGCGGCCTCGGGGTCGCGCTCGGCGGTCACGAGGATCCGGAACTTGTCCAGGGCCACCTCGCCCGAGGCGGTCCTCCCCTCGCCCACGGGACCCAGGCGGATCTCCGGATGCAGGTTCGCCCCGGTGGCCCACGCCACGAAGCCCCGGGCCTCCGGGTCCACCTCCGCCAGCTCCGGAAGCCCCGAGACCGCCACGGTCACGACCCACCGGACCACCCCGTCCACGTCCACCGCCACCCCGAAGGGCGAAAGCACAGGGCGCATCTCGCCCACCCCTTCGGCCGAGGTGAACGGAAAGCGCGGAAGGAGCTCCACGCAGTGGAGGTCCGGGTCCGGCGCGCCGTCAGGAAGGGGGTGGGCCCCGCAGAAGGAGAGGGGTCCGGGCACGGGTTCGTCACCCGGGCCCGGGTACGCGGCGGCCCCGGCACCCAGCACGAGGAGGAGGGCGCCCAGCCACGTCACACCGGCTCCTCCGCCGCGCCGCCTGTGGTTCGTCACACTCCCACCTGTCAGGTCGCTTCGTCAGTCTTGCCGGCGTCGAGATCCTCCAGGAGCTGGATCCGCACCCTCCCATCGGGGAACGTGGCGGCGATCTCGAGCTCACCCCCCATGGCCTCGACGAAGCGCCGGAGCGAACTGAGGTACATGTCCGTCCTCCGCTCGAGTTTCGAGATCGTGGCCTGGTTGATCCCCAGGACCTCGGCCAGCTCCTTCTGGGAGAGTTCCCTGGCCTGCCGGAGCTCCTGCAGCGGCATCTCGGCCAAGAGCTCCTCCGTCCGCCGCCGGATCTCCGCCTGGCGTGCAGGTGGCATGGACTCCCGTACTTCCCTGAACCTCCTGGCCATCACAACAACCCCTCCTCCTTCAGGCTTCGAAGGTGCTCCGGGTACAGATCATCCGCCCGGGGAACGAAGTCTTCGTACCATCGATCCTTCCCCGTCTTGTCGCCTCCAATCAGGAGGATCGCGACCCTTCGTGGATCGAAGGCATACAGGACGCGAAAGGGGCGGCTCTTCACCTTCAGTCGCAACTCCCGCATGTGCGCGTAGCGGGACTGGCGGATCCCGCTGCTGTAGGGGTGCGGAAGATGGGGGCCTCGGTCCTCCAGGAGCCCAACTCCCGCAGCGACCTCATTCTGCTCGCTCTCGCTGAGCCCCTGGAACCAGTCGAGCCACTCATCGGTCACCTCGACCTCGTACGCCATGCCGCAAGTATGCCTCATGACGCATACCCCGGCAAGGCCACGCCGGATCCCGAACTGACCCCCACCCCGATCCTCGCACCCCCCGAAGGTTTCCGAAAGCGCCCCGCCGCCCTGCCCGGTTCCCAGCCCGGGTCCATGCCCGGACCCCTGCCCACCTCCTTGCCCGGCGCCGCGGGGCGGCGTAGCGTCGCAGCATGATCTCCCGCGCCCTTCTCTCCGCGTCGGCCCTCCTGGCCCTGGCCCCCGCCTTCGCCCCGGCCGTGATCCCCGGCGCTCCCGTAGCCCCGGGCCCGCGCCTGGCCCTGACCCTCGCCGCCCAGGAGCCCCCGCCGGAGCCCCCCACCCCCCCGCACGTGGCCACGGGCCGCGTCACCGGACGCTCCGCCGTGTACGCTCCAAACGGCGTCATCGCCACGAGCCAGTCCCTCGCCACGAGCGCCGGCCTCGCCGTGCTCGAGCGGGGCGGAAACGCCATCGACGCCGCCGTCACCGCCGCCGTCGTCCTCACCGTGACCGAGCCCCACATGACCGGGCTCGGAGGCGACCTCTTCGCCCTGGTCTGGTCGGCGGAGGAGGAGCGCCTCGTGGGGCTCGCGGGCCACGGCCGCGCCGGCTCCCTCATGACCCGCGAGGCCCTCCTCGAGGCGGGGCACGAGAGCATTCCGAGCCGGGGCGCGGCCTCGGTGACGGTGCCGGGGTCGCTCCGGGGGTGGGCGGACCTCCTCGAGCGCTACGGCACGATCACCCTGGCCGAGGCCCTCGAGCCGGCGATCCGCCTCGCCCGCGAGGGGTTTCCCGTCTCTCCCATCGTGGCCGAAGACTGGGAGGCCCAGGTCACGGCCCTCTCCCGGGACCCGGGTGCCCGCGAGGTCTTCCTCGTGGATGGGGAGAGGGCCCCCCGGGCGGGAGAGTGGTTCTCGAACCCGGACTACGCGCGCATCCTCCAGGAAATCTCCGAACTCGGGCCCGACCACCTCTACGGGGGCGCGCTCGGTCGCAGGGTCGTGGAGGGGCTGGAGGAGCTTGGCGGCTTCGTCACCCTGGACGACCTCCGCGCCCACCGCTCCGAGTGGGTGGAGCCGATTTCCGTTCCGTTTCGCGGGGTGCGGGTCTGGCAGATTCCCCCGCCGAGCCAGGGGGTCGCCGCCCTCCAGATGCTCCGGATTCTCGAGCCCTACCCGCTCGAGCGCATGGGGCACAACTCGGCCGAGTACCTGCACCACCTGGTGGAGGCGAAGAAGCTCGCCTACCAGGACCTGTCGCGGCACGTGGCGGACCCGGAGCACATGCGGGTAGGCGTGGATGAGCTCCTCTCGGACGCGTACCTGGGGGCCCGCCGCGCACACCTCGACCCCTTCCGCGCCATGGAGACCCCTCCGGCCGACCCGGTGCTCGAGGGGAGCGAGACGATCTACCTCTCGGTGGCCGACGCGGAGGGGAACATGGTCTCCTTCATCAACTCGGTCTTCAACTACTTCGGCTCGGCGGTGGTGGTCCCGGGCACCGGCTTCCACCTTCAGAACCGCGGAAACGGCTTCACCATGACCGAGGGGCACCCGAACGTGGTGGCGCCCGGAAAGGCCCCCTTCCACACGATCATTCCGGCCTTCGTGACGCGCCCGGGGCCGGACGGCCGCGAGGAGCCCTGGGTGAGCTTCGGGGTCATGGGGGGCGCGATGCAGCCGCAGGGGCACGTGCAGGTCCTCCTGAACCTCCTCCTCTTCGGCATGGACCCGCAGGAGGCGGTGGACGCGGTGCGCTTTCGCCACTACTCGGGGCTCCGGGTGGGGGTGGAGGCGGCGCTCCCCGAGGCGGTGCGCGAGGGGCTCCGGGCACGGGGGCACCAGGTGGACGAGATCGGGCGGCTCGCGGTGGGGGGAGGGCAGGTGGTGGTGCGCCTCGAGCGGGGGTGGGCCGCCGGGTCGGATCCGAGAAAGGACGGGCATGCGGGGGGGCATTGAGGGCATGAGGAGCGAAACGATGCGACATGAAACCGCACTTCACGTGATGCGCGGGGGGTGGGCACTCCGGCGGGGCCGGCTCCGGGAGGCCCCCCGGGCGGCGGTTTCCGCCCTGGCGGTGGGGATTGCCCTGTTCGCGCCCACAGGCGGCGCGGCGCAGGCGGCGGGGCCCTCCGCCCTGGCACCCTCCGCCCTGGCACCCTCCGCCCTGGAGGCGCGGCTCGACTCCCTCTCCGCCGAGGTGGACCGGCTCTTCGAAGGCTGGCACCGGCCCGACGCGCCGGGGGCGGCGGTCCTCGTCATGAAGGACGGGGCGGTGGTCCACGCCCGGGGGTACGGAATGGCGAACCTGGAGCAGGGGGTGCCGATCCGGACGCGGTCGGTCTTCGACATCGCGTCGGTGTCCAAGCAGTTCGCGGTCTTCGCCCTGGCCCTTCTCGAGTCCGACGGGGTCCTCGGGTGGGACGATCCGGTGCACCGCCATCTCCCGGAGCTCGCCGATTTCGGCCACGAGATCACCCTCCGGCACCTGGTGCATCACACCGCCGGGGTCCGGGACTGGCCAGGCACGCTGGCCATGGCGGGGTGGGACTACCAGGACGTCATGTCCTTCGAGCAGATCCTCCGGATGGCCTTCCACCAGACGGAGCTGAACTTCGAGCCCGGCTCCGAATACGCCTACTCGAACACCGGCTACAACCTCATTGCCGAGGTGGTGGCCCGGGCAAGCGGAACGTCGTTTCGGGCCTTCACCGACGAGCGGATCTTCCGCCCCCTGGGCATGACCCGGACCCACTTCCACGACGACCACACCGAGGTGGTGCCCGACCGGGCCGACTCGTACCGGCCGGCGCCGGGCGGGGGCGGGGGTGGGGCCGGGGGGTACCGGAACGTGGTGA
>JBJHCE010000203.1:0-5337 GCA_050485865.1 Gemmatimonadales bacterium
CGGCGGGGGAGCGGCGGTGTCGGCGGCGGGGATCGGTCCCGCGGGGAGCGTCCGGTCGGCCCAGTCCCCGGGGATCGTGTCACCCGGGCGGATCGCCCCCTCGGTGGGGGCAGGGACCGGGGCGGGATCGGGGGCGGCGGGGGGGTCGCCGAGGGGAGCACACGACGCGAGCGTGGCCAGGACGACACCCGCCCAGGCGCGCGAACGGGGGCGGCGGCGGACGCGAGGAGTGGACGTGTGCGGCATTCGGCTGGGGTCGATCGGGGCGGACGGGGCGAGGGGTTTCCGCAAGCTACGGACGCAGGCCGGTGGGAACAATGTGGAACCGGGAGGCGGAGCCGGGGAAAACACGGTATACTTCGAGGTTTCGTCGCCGGCCCTGGTCGATCCCCGCCCGGGGAACTCCGGGGCGCCGGCTCTCTGGACACCAGGGGAACGGAGGTCGATGTCGACGATGGTCTCCCGTGCAAGGCTCACTCCTGCGGTCACTTCGGCCCTCCTTTTCGTGCTCATGGGATGCGGAGGCGCCGACGGGAACACTGACGGCCGCCCTCTCCCCCCGGTTCCCGGAAACCCCGCCCCGGCGTGGGAAGGGACCACCCTGGACGGGGGGTCCCTCTCCCTGGCGGACCTCCGGGGGGAGGTCGTGATGCTGAACGTCTGGGCCACCTGGTGCGCCCCCTGCCTCAGGGAGATGCCGGCCCTCCAGGCCTTCCACGAGGCCTACGTCGAACAGGGGGTCCGGGTGATCGCGGCGAGCGTGGACCGGGGCTCGGCGGAGCGCGAGGTGCGCCGCTTCCTGGACGAACACGGCATCACCTTCACGATCCTCCTGGACCCGGACCAGCGCGTGATGAGCCGCTTCCGGACCCTGGGGGTCCCGGAGACCTTTCTCATCGACCGCGAGGGGGTCATCGCCCACCGGTGGGTCGGGGAGTTCGATCCCCTCGACCCTTCCGCGCTGGCCCGTGTAGAACCCCTCCTCCAGGACTGAATCCCGAACCGCGAACGGACCGATGAACCCGATCCTTCGACGCACCCTGCCCCTCCTCGCCCTCCTCGCCGCCGGCGCCGGCGTGGGGGTGGGGGCCCATGCCCTGGCCGACGAGGCCCCGCACCTCCGCCTCGAGCGGACGAGCCCGGCTGCCGACACGACGGTGGCGTCGAGCCCGGCCGAGATCCGGCTCTTCTTCTCCGAGCCCCCGCAGATGAGCGGCACCACCGTGCGCCTCGCGAACGCCGCCGAGGAGCTCGTGGAGACCACCGCCGCCGCCGCCGATGCCGAGGACCCGAAGGAGGTCTTCATCCGCCCGGCGAGCCCCCTCCCCGCGGGGAGCTACACCGTGCACTGGCGGGTGATCGCCCAGGACGGACACACGCAGCGCGGAAGCTTCGACTTCCGGGTGGGCACGGACTGAGGCCGGGGCCGACCACCCGTCCATGACCGAGTTCCTGGAGGGGGCGGGCCCCCTGTTCCAGCGCACCGCGCTCTTCGCCGGCGTCCTCCTCCTCGTGGGAGCCTGGGCGTGGCGGGCGTGGATCGCCCCCGGGGCGGCGGCGGAGCCCGTGGGTGATCCGAGCTCCACCGGGTCCCACCTTGGATACATCGAGCGGAGGATCCAGGGGGTGGCGGCGGTGGTGGCCCTCCTCCTCCTCCCCGTATGGGGAATGCGGCTCTGGGTGCAGCTCCTGGGGTTCCGGGACCCCTTCGCCCCCCTCTCGGAGGACCTCCGCTACCTCGTGTTCGAGACGCTCTGGGGAAAGGTCTGGATGGCCCAGGGGGCCCTCTTCCTGGCCCTGGCCCTTGGGTTCGCGGTGCTCTCGAGGCGGCGCCCCGACCGGGTGGAGGGGCGCGTACCGTGGGGCGACCCCCGCCCCTCCCCTTCCCTGCCGGTGAGCTGGAAGCTCGTGGGCCTCGGGGTGGTGGGGGTCGCGGCGACACTGGCCCTCTCGAGCCATGCCCTCTCCGTACCCGGCTTCACGAGCCTGGCGGTGGCCCTGGACGGCGCGCACACCCTCGCGGGCGGGGCCTGGATCGGCTCCCTCGCGTTGATCCTCTCCGTGGGGCGGGGGCCGGTCTTCGCCCGGCAGCTCCACGCCTTTTCCCCGGTGGCCATGGTCTCGGTGGGGATCCTCCTCTTTGCCGGAGCGATCCTCGCCACCCAGCACCTGGGCAGCTGGCAGAACCTCTGGGCCTCCGGGTACGGTCGCGTCTTCTCGACGAAGGTGGCCCTCGCCGGCGGGGTCCTTCTCCTCGGCTTCGTGAACTGGCGGCGGGGACTTCCCACCGTCGATTCCCCGGAGGGCGCCCGAGCCACGGCCCGGCGAGGGTGGATGGAGGTGGGCATGGCCCTCCTCGTCCTCCTTGCCACCGCCATCCTCACCGGCACCTCCATGCCGGACGGGGTGCACTGAAGCGGGTTCCGCCTCCCACACCCTGATCCGGACAGGAGCCCCGGGGCGCGCTTGCGGTAACTATATCGCTTCGATATAGTGAGGAAGACGACGCCGCTCCCCACCCTCCCGCGTCGCCTCTCGCCCCTCGCCTCTCACCTCTCGCCTCTCGCCCGATGAACCGGACCGAAGCCGCGATCCTCGTCCTCCTGGGGATCGAGCCCATGTCGGGGTATGACCTGAAGGCCATGATCGACACGTCACTCTCGCACTTCTGGAGTGCGAGCTGGGGGAGTCTCTACCCGGCATTGCGGAAGCTCGAGGCGCGGGGATGGGTTTCCGTCGCGGTGGAGTCCCGCCCACGCGGACCCGAGGCCCGGGTGCATTCCCTCGAGCCCGAGGGAAAGGAGGCACTCCAGGCGTGGCTCTCCGAGCCGCCCGCCGGGGACGACGTGCGAAGCGAACTCACCCTTCGCGTCTTCGCGGGGGCCCACCTGGCCCCCGGAGTCCTGACGTCGCACCTGGAGGGAGAGGTGCGGCGACTCCGAGGCGAACTCGCCCGGCTCCGGTCCGTTCGGACACAACTGGAGCGCGCAGGGGCCGGACACCCCCATCTCCGATGGTGGCTCCTCGCCCTCGACCGGGGCACGCACATGACCGGAGCCCGGCTGGAGTGGACGCGTGAAGCCCTCGCCCGGTTCGAAGGAGCAGCGGACGCTCCATGACGCGAACCCTCGGGATCGTGGAAATGCTCCTGGCGGGCGTGGACACGCCGGAGGAGCGGGCGCGCCTTCTTCCGGGGGCCGCCATCCTCCTCCTGGCCTGGGCCGGCTTCCTTCTCATTTCGGGGGCGCACCTGGGGGGAGGCTGGGAAGGAGGCCCCCTCCCGCCCGCCCTCCGCCCCGGGGGATTCCTCCTCCTGGTAGCCGCGTCCACCGGGACCGGCTGGTGGCTCCTCCGCAGGGAGGACGCCTCCGGAGCCGCGCTCGGCTGGCTTGCCCTTCTCGTGGCCGCCTACCTCGCGGGGAACGGGCTGAGCCACCTGACCCACCGTGCACTCCCCATGGAGCGGGTCCTCGGGACGCTCGGCGGCGGTCCCCTTTCCCCGGCCACCCGAACCGCCCTGGAATTCATGGGATCCCGGCTCCTCTACGCGGCGTCGGTGGCGCTCCCCATGCTCCTCGTGGTGGCCCGGGCGCGGCGGAGTCTCGAACTCCCCCTCCCCCTCCGATGGGGCGACCTGTCGGTCCGAACCCGACTGGGCGCCGGGGACCGGCTTCGCTCATGGCGGACCCTCCTCGCCCTCCTGGGGGTCGCCGTGGGAATCCCCTTCTTTCTCCTCATGCAGGGGGCCGTGGGATTCGGGCCCCTCCTGGGCGGAAGGCTCCCCGCACTCGCACTCCTCCTTGCGGGGATGGCCCTGACCAACGCCTTCGCGGAGGAACTGCTCTTCAGGGGCCTCCTCCAGGGGGGCGCGGTGGCCGCCATGGGCGCGGCCCGGGGAATGTGGGCCACGAGTCTCCTCTTCGGGCTTCACCACCTGGGCGCGAGCTTCGCCCCCCTGGCCTCGGTCCCCGGCGCCCTCCTCCTGGGCGTCGGGTCGGTGGTCCTGGCCAAGGCTGCGCACGAGACCGGGGGGCTCGCGTGGTCGGTGGCCTTCCACGCGATCCTGAACGTCGGAACCTTTGCGGCCTTCTATGTCGCGGGGTGAGGGGCGGGGGCGTTCCCCCGCGCACCCTCACCGCCCCACCGTCAGCGCCCCAACTTCCCCAGCCGGGAGTCCAGCGCCCGCACGAGCTTGTCCGCCGCCCCCCGGGCGGCCCGGGTCGCATCGTTCGCCAGCTCGTCCACCGTTACCGGCTGCATCCCGCCCACCCGGGCCTCCATGACGCAGCGCGTGTCGCGTCCGCCCTTGTGAGCGTTCACGTCGGTGAAGTGCACCTCGACGCGGGTGATCCGCTCGGCGAACCGGGCCAGCCGGTGCTCCACGAGCTCCCGTGCCTGGGCCTTGAATTCCTGGTTTCCGTCGATGGTGTTGTCGGTGTTGATCTGGATCTGCACGGGTGCATCCTCGGGGGGTTCGAATTCGAAGGTGTCGTTCGTCGCTCGAAGGGGCCCGGTCAGCGCATCCCCGCAGCCGGGGTGGGCGCCGGCCCCTCGGTCTGCCAGTAGAAGGGACCCACGGTACGGGCGGTGGGCCAGACCTCGTCGAGGGTGTCCCCGTCGTGGAGGCGGCCGTTCAGCATCACGTACCGGATCGTGTTCGAGTTGCGAATGTCAACGAGCGGATTTTCGCGCAATACGACCAGGTCCGCCAGCTTTCCGACCTCGATGGACCCCAGGTCCCCCTCGAGCCCCAGCGAGCGGGCGCCGAGAAGGGTGGCCACCTCGAGGGCCCGGTGGTTCGAGACGCTTCCGGCGGCGGTGGCCCAGAGCTCCCAGTGGTACCCGAGCCCCTGGAGCTGGCCGTGGCTTCCCACCCCGGCACGCCCCCCGGCCTCCACCACCATGTCCACGAAGTCCGAGAGGTGGTGCATCGTGTGGACCGCCGGGTGGAACCACCCCGGCGTGCGCCGGAGCGCCTTCGACTGCACCTCCTCGAAGGGGGTGAAGCGGATGAGCTTCTCGTCGCCGATCACGTCCTCGGTGGCGTAGAAGTAGTTCTCGGCCCAGGGCCCCCCGTACGTCACGAGGATCGTGGGGGTGTAGGCCATGGTGGAGGAGGCCACGAGCTGGGCCACGTCGCCGTACAGGGGGAAGCCCGGCATGTTGTGCTCCATGCCGGAGTACCCGTCGAGCCCCATGGTCATGTTCAGCATCAGGTCCAGCGAGCCCTCGGTGGTGGGCATGAGCTCGAGTTCGCGGGCGGCGCGGATGATGTGCTGCCGGGTGGCCCGGTTCCCGGCGCCGTACATCTTGATCGTCTGGGTGTCGTAGTACTCG
>JBJHCE010000204.1:0-5285 GCA_050485865.1 Gemmatimonadales bacterium
CTCCCGGGCCCTCGGCGTCGAGGGCGCGCTCGAAGACCCCGGCGTCCGAGTCCACCTGGCCCGGGTCCAGCCGGAGCCGGTCGGCCACCGAGGAGACGACCCCCTCGCCGAGCTCCTTCCGGAGAATGTAGAGGAGGTCCGAGAGCCGCCGGCGCGCCCGCCGCATGGGCACGTCGGGCCAGAGGAGGCGGGCGGCCTTCTCCCGCGTGACCGGGATCCTCCCGCTCCGCTCCAGGATCGCAAGGAGCGCAAGGGGTCGCGCCTGGACGCTCCTCTGCGGCGAGAACCCCGGGGGGCTCTCCAGGTGGATCCCTCCAAGGAGGATCAGGCGGTGCATGGGGCCTCCCCGCCCACGGGGGGGCGGCGGTGGTGGCGAATCGAGAACGAATCGAGATCCGAGCGAGAAACCCTCCCCATGCATGCAAGGCTCGAGGGCGACCGCGCAAGGAAAACCGGTCGGCCCCCCTTCCGTTTCCGCACCCCGACCGGAGCCTGCCATGCATCCCGGACCCTGTCTCCCGTTCCGTCCACTCCGCCCCGCGGCCGTCGCCGCCGTCGCCGCCGCCGCCCTCCTCCTCCTCGCGTGCACCGCGGTCCCCGCCGCCGCGCAGGACCTTCCCGGCCCCGACGACCCGGTGGCCTACGCCGAAAGCGCGGGGATCCCCGAAATCGCGTCGGAGGCCACGATCCTCGACGCCGAGATGAACGTGCTCAGGGAGGGCACGAACGGGTGGACCTGCATGGCGATCCCGGGAGCGCCCATGTGCGTCGACCGGGAGTGGATGTCCTGGCTCGACGCCTACGTGAACCAGCTCCCCCGGGCGGAGGTCAGGGGAATCGGTATCGCCTACATGCTCCGGGGGGACCAGGGGGCGAGCAACATCCACCCCTACGACACCGAGCCGAACCCGGACAACGAGTGGGTCGTGACCGGCCCCCACATCATGCTCATCGCGCCGGATCCGGCGCTCCTGGCCGGGCTTCCCGCCGACCCGACCGAAGGGGGACCCTACGTGATGTGGCGCGGCCACCACCTGGTCCACGTGATGATCCCCGTTGATCCGGATGCCATCAGCCTCTACCGGCCCGGGGGCGGGTGACCCCGGGGGGGGCTGCCCGGAGGGGGCTCACCCGGGGGCGGGCAGCGCGCACCCCCCCCGGGCCGCCGCCGGAACCACCGGATCTCACCCCGGCACCGCCCCGTCGAAGTCGCAGTTCACCCGGGGGTTCCAGTCCGCGAACATCCCCCCGGGGTTGTCCGACCAGGCCCAGACGTGGAGCGCCCAGACCCCGAAGGTCTCGTTCGGCATGAAGGGGAGGCCGAAGAGGACCGGAGGCGCCGCATCCCGGGGCCAGAGGTCGAACGGAACGATGTACTCGACCCCGACCAGCCGGAGCCGCCCTTCGCGAGTGGGCTCGTAGAGGAGGACCTGGGGCGACTCCACCGCGAGTTCGGTGGTGACCCGCCCGGTATCCAGGTAGTGCCGCCCCATCCCGCCGAACTCAGGGTCCACCAGGCACCCCGCCTCGGTGATAGGGTGCCTCACCAGCACCTGGAACCCCGCATCCCACCCCGCTTCGAAGCGCTGGAACCGCGCGGTGGCGGCGCGGAGGCGGGCGAGGTCGGCCCGGGCCGCCGGGGTGATCACCCCCCCGTGAACCGTCGCGGCATGGGCATGGGGCTGGGCCCCGGCGGGAAGGGCGGCCGCCTCCACCGCCGTGACGCCGGGCGTCGCCGCGGCAGGATCCTCCACCTCGCCGCACGAGGCAAGGAGGAGGAGGGCCCCGGCGCAGCCAAGGACCGGGCGGACCCTCTGGAAGGGAGCGTTCGATGCGGGGTTCATGGGCTTTCTCCTGGTGTTCGGGTCATGACCCGGACGCGGCGCCGCGCTGACGCCATGCTGTTCGATCCGGGCGTTCGCGCGTAGTATGGAGCGGCGGCTTCGCCCGCGTTTCGCCCCCCTGTCGCCCGGGCCTCGCCCGGAGGCCCCCTTCCCGGAATGCTCACCTTCCTGCGGCTCCTGGGCGGTGTCTCGATCGAAGGCCCCGACGGTCCCCTTGCCGGGCGGGTCTCCCAGCGCCACCGCCTGGCGCTTCTCGCCCTCCTGGCCTCCGCTCCCGCCGGGCTCTCGCGCGACAAGGTCATCGCCCTCCTCTGGCCCGAGGCCTCCGACGAGCGGGCCCGCCACCTCCTGTCCGACTCCCTGTACCGCATCCACCAGGCGGTGGGCGACGGGGCGATCCAGGGGGCCGGAGACCTCCTCCGCCTGGACCCGGATCGCCTCCCGAGCGACCTCGCGGGATTCCGGGAGTCCCTCGCTGCGGGGGCGTGGGAGGAGGCGGTGGAGCGCTACGGCGGCCCCTTTCTCGACGGGTTCCACCTTCCGGGCGCCGCCGAGTTCTCCCACTGGGCCGACGGAGAGCGCCAGGCCCTGGCCGAGGCGCATGTCCGGGCCCTCGAGGCCGTTGCAGCCGAGCGGGCGCGAGCCGGCGATCTCCGGGGTGCGGCCGCGGCGTGGCGGCAGAGGGTGGCTCTCGACCCCTACGACTCCGCGGCGACCCTCCGGCTCCTCGAGGCCCTGGCCGCCGCCGGAAACCCTGCGGGGGCGCTGCGGCAGGGGGAGGCCCATGCCCGTCTCCTCCTCGAGGAATTCGGGACCGAGCCCCCTCCGGAGTTCCGTTCCCTGGTGGATGCACTGCGGGCGGGTGGGGGCACGGTGCCGGCCCCTCCGGGCGCCCCGGCCCCGGCCCCGGCTCCCCCTCCGGCGGCGGCCCCGCCGGCCTCACCTCCGGTCGCGGCGGAGTCGGCTCCGGCGCCCGACCACCGCTCCGCATCTCAGGGTTACGCCCCGCGCGCACTCCGCCCCCTCCTCCCGGCGGTGGGGGTCCTCGTGGTGGCCCTGGGGCTCGCGTCCGCCTTCCTCTTCCGGTCCGCCACCGAGGGGGAGGCGCCGCAGCAGGTGGCGGCTGCGGTCCCCGCCTCGCCGCAGCGCATTGCCGTGCTCCCCTTCTCGAGCCCCTGGGGCACGGGGGAGGACTACCTTGCCGACGGGATCACGGAAGAGATCATCACCGCCCTTTCCCGGAACCCCGCCCTCCGGGTGGTGGCCCGGGCATCGGTCCTCCCGTACCGGGGCACGGAGCTCCCGGTGGGCGAGGTGGCGAACGCCCTCGAGGTGACCCACGTCCTCCAGGGGAACGTGCGCCAGGCCGACGGCCGGGTGCGGATCGCGGTGCACCTGGTGGACGCCCGCAGCGGCACGAACCTCTGGGCGGAGAGCTACGAGCGTCCCCTCGGTGACCTCCTCGCCCTCCAGGCCGAGATCGCGATCCAGGTGGCCCAGGCGCTCCAGGCCCGCTTCGACCCCGGGACCCGGGCGGTCCTCGACCGGGGGCTCTCCCGGAACGTGGAGGCCTACGACGCCTACCTGAGGGGGCGCTTCCTCTGGCACCGGAGGACCGGCCCCGACCTCGCCGAGGCCACCGAGCTCTTTCGCGAGGCGGTGACCCGGGATCCGGAGTTCGCGGAAGGGTGGGTGGGGCTCGCCGACGCCCTGGCGGTCCGGGCCTTCTACGACTACCTGGCCCCGCTCGAGGCGTACCCCGAGGCCCTCGCCGCCACGCGCCGGGCGCTGGAGATCGACCGGTCCCTCCCGCAGGCCCATGCCTCGCTCGGGTACATCACCCTCTACTACCGGTGGCGGGCCGACGAGGCGGAAGAGGCCTTCCTCCGCGCGGTGGAGCTGAACCCGAGCTACACCGTGGCGCACCAGTGGTACGCGAACCTCCTCGTGGCCACCGGGCGCTTCGACGAGGCGGCGGGGGCCATGGGGCGCGCCCGCGAGGTGAACCCCCTGTCGCTCATCGCGAACGGGGCGCTGGGGTGGGTCTACTACCACGCCGGCCGATACGAGGAGGCGGTGCGCCAGGGGGACCTGGCCCTGGCCATGGATCCGGAGTGGGATCTCGGCCACCTGTGGAAGGGACAGGCCCTCGAGGCACTGGGACGCACCGACGAGGCCGTGGCCTCCCTCCGCCGTGCCGTGGAGCGCTCCGGGGGGACCGCGATTTCGGTGGCCGCGCTGGGGTACGCGCTCGCGCAGGCCGGAGAGACCGACGAAGCCCGGGCCCTGCTCGGCAGGCTCGTCCAGGACCGGGCGTCCGGCGCCTACCGCCCGGCCCTCGAGGTGGCCCGACTCCACCTGGCCCTCGGAGACCGGCAGGCCGCCCTCGAATGGCTTGAGCGCGCCCACGACGAACGGTCCCACGCCATGGTCTTCCTCGAGGTCGACCCCCAGCTCGCCCCGCTCCGGGGGGAGCCGGCCTTCCGGAGCCTGGTGGAACGGGTGGGGCTGCACCGATAGCCACCCGGGAGGGCCTCACCCCTCCCCGATCTACCCGGCGGCACCCCCGAGCCCCGCCCGGAACGCCTCGAGCTCCTTCCGCCCCTCGGGGGTGGCCACCCCGCCGAGGTGATCCACCAGGATGCCCAGGTAGTGGTCGATCTGCCACTCCGGCTCCTGGTCCGGAAAGCTCACCCGGGCGTCCGCAATCCATCCCCGGCTCACGAGCCCCAGGAAGGAGACCACCCGCCGGAGGTCGGAAGCGGAGAGCTCCGGGCGGAGGAGCCCTGCCTCCACGAGGCGCTCCAGGTACTGGTGGAGGACCTCGCGCCGCTCCACCTCCTTCGAGCCCACGTAGAGGCCGTCGAAGGGGCCCCCGGGCACGAACAGCTTGGGCAGGCTCAGGAAGATGCACCGGTAGCGGTGGTGATTCCGGAAGACCTGGCGGAACATGAGGCATAGCCCCTCGAGGGAGGGGGCCTTCGGGATCAGGATCGTCCGGTCGTTCAGGTCGCGGAGCCCCATGCCCAGCGCGCGGACCAGGTCGTCCTTCGTCGGAAAGTGGTAGCTCAGGTTGCCCGGCTGGATCCCGAGATCGCGGGCCAGCTCCCGCACCCCCACGTACTCGATCCCCCGCTCGTTGTAGAGCGCGAGGGCCCGCACGAGGATCCGGTCCCGGAGCGTGGGCGCGCCCTCCGCCCGTGCCGGGGTGTCCACCGCTTCTTTCGCCATGCGTACTCCTCGCCAGGGTTCGTTCGTTCCGGGTGCGCCTCAAGATCACGCCCGGCGAGGCCCTTGACAATGTCAAGTCCGGAGCCCATCCTGGCGGGACGATCCTTGACAATGTCAAGGAGCCCCCCGGGGGCCGGAACGAAGCCCGAAGCGCGGAGGACACCCCATGGACTTTCCCCACCAGACCGACACCGGTACCGGCGAGCGCCT
>JBJHCE010000205.1:0-5233 GCA_050485865.1 Gemmatimonadales bacterium
GGACGGTCCGGGAGGGCGCTCCGGGCCGCCAGGATCCCGGCCAGGTTGTGCGGGTTGTGGAGGGGGGCGAGGTCCATGCAGTCCCGGATCCCCTCCAGCACGCCTTCGTCCACGCGTACGGCCCCGGTGAACCGCTCGCCCCCGTGCACCACCCGGTGGCCCACCGCCTCGACCTCCGACGGCTCGGCGAGGGCGCCGCCTTCCGGGTCCAGGACCCGGTCCAGGATGAACCGGATCGCCTCCTCGTGCCCCCCGGAGGGCGATGCCTCCTTCGTGCGTTTCCCGTCGGAGGCACGGAACTGCGTCAGGATCGACCCTCCGGCCCCGATCCGCTCCACCTGTCCCGTGACGAGTGCCGTCTCGGTCTCGGTGTCCACGACCTGGTACTTGACCGACGAGGAGCCGGAGTTCAGGACCAGGACGCGCATGGGGATCGGGGCCGGGGTATCGGGATCAGAGAGCGAGACGCTCCGCCTCGGAGAAGAAAAAGGCGATCTCGTTTGCCGCGTTCTCGTCGGAGTCGGAGGCGTGGATCGCGTTGCGCTCCTTGGACTCGGCGTGGAGCCGGCGCACCGTGCCCTCGGCGGCCTCGGCTGGGTCGGTGGCGCCGATGGCCTCCCGGAGCTTCGGCACGGCACCCTCGGCCTCGAGGACCATGGGCATCACCGGGCCTGAGGTCATGAAGGACACGAGCGACTCGTAGAAGGGTCGCTCCCGGTGGACGGCGTAGAAGGCCTCGGCCTGCGCCCGGTTCATCCGGGTCAGGCGTGCGGCGCGGAGCGTGAAGCCCGCCCCTTCCAGGTGTGCGAGAATGGCGCCGGCCTTTCCGGCGGCCACGGCGTCGGGCTTCACGATCGCGAGGGTGCGGTTCATTGGGTTCTCCGTCGGCGGGGACTCCGCCGGTCGATGCTGGGGTTCGGGGGTTCGTGAAAGGCCCGGGGCGGGCTTCAGCCCTTCCCTTCCGGGCCCCACATGAGGGTGCGGAGCGTGCTTTCCCGGTCCAGGAAGCCGATGAACTCGCCGTCCCGGACCACCGGGAGGTTCCGGAGGTTCCGCTTGACCATGGTCCGGGCGGCGTCGGCCAGGGCCTCGTCTTCGGTGACGCAGAGCACGGTCCGGGTCATGACCTCGCGGGCCGGTTTTCCGATGGCGTCGCCACCCTCGAGGTGGAGCCGGATGGCGTCGCCCGAGGTGAGGATCCCCACCACCTGCATGGAGGATCCCACGACGGGCACCGCGGCGAGGCGCTTCCTGGCCATCAGGTCGAGGACCTCTCCCGTCGGGGTATCCGGGTATACCCGGTACTCCAGGGGGACGACGGCGTCTCCCACCCGTACGGGTGGGGCCATGGGGCAGGCCATGAGGCGCCGGAGGCGGCGCACTCGCTCCGGGGAAGAGGCGGCCAGGAGGGCCTCCTCGACGTCGGGGTCCCCGAGGATGTCGAGGAGGGGGGCCGGGGCGTTCTCCCCGATCCGGCTTCCCGCGCGAACCTCGAGGAGGAAGAGGATCCGGACCCCCTTCCCCGCCGGTTCCCTCGCATCCCCGGAATGAAGCTCCTCCGGAGAAACCCCCAGGAAGAGGCGGTCCTCCCCCGCGTTCCGGTACACGGCCACGAGGGTCGCGCTCCCGGCCGGGTGGAGGACCACGCCGGCAGGAGCGGCCACGGGCTCGGCCTCCCCCTCCCGAAGGCGGACCAGGCCCTCCTCCACGCTCGAGGCGCGGAGGGGGACCTGGATGCCGCCCCGGGCGAGCAGGGTGCCTGCGTCCATGGGCTGGGCTCAGAGCCCCAGTGCCTCACCGATGAGGGTGCGGATGTCGGCCGGGCGCTTCGCCACGGCGAGGCCGCAGTCCGCGAAGACCTTCATCTTCTCGGCGGCGGTGCCGGCGGAGCCGGAAATGATGGCGCCGGCGTGGCCCATGCGGCGGCCCGGAGGCGCGGTCTGGCCCGCAATGAAGCCCACCACCGGAATGTCCAGGTTGTCGCGGACCCACTCCGCGGCCTCCTGCTCGTCGGTGCCGCCGATCTCGCCGATCATCACGATGGCCTTCGTGTCGGGGTCCGTGGAGAAGGCCTCGAGGCAATCGATGAAATTCGTGCCGATGATCGGGTCGCCCCCGATTCCAACGCAGGTGGTCTGACCGATTCCCGCCTGGGTGAGCTGGTTCACTGCCTCGTAGGTGAGGGTGCCCGAACGGGAGATGACCCCCACCGGGCCCGGTGTGGTGATCTGCCCGGGAATGATCCCGAGCTTCGCCTGGCCGGGGGTGATGAGTCCCGGGCAGTTCGGGCCCAGGAGTCGGGCTCCGCGGTCGCGGACGAAGGCGCCGGCCCGGGCCATGTCGAGGACCGGCACACCCTCGGTGATCGCGACGATGAACTCGATCCCGGCGTCGGCGGCCTCCATGATCGCGCCTGCGGCAAAGGGCGGGGGGACGTAGATGACCGAAGCGGTGGCGCCGGTTGCGGCCCGGGCGTCCTCGACCGTGTTGAAGATCGGGATCTCCCTGCCCGTGGAGGCGGTGAAGGTCTGACCCCCCTTCCCCGGGGTGACGCCGGCGACGACGTCGGTTCCGTACTCCACCATCTGGTGCGTGTGGAAGGATCCGTCGCGGCCGGTGATTCCCTGGACGACGGCACGGGTGTTCCTGTCGATGAAAATGGACATGCTCTTCTCGTGTCTCGGCGTGGGGAATCGGGTCAGGCGTCGGCGGCCAGCTGAACGGCCTTCTCGACCACCGCGTCCATGGAGGTGTAGGCGTCGAAGCCCGCGTCCTTCAGGATCTCGAGCGCCAGCTCCTCGTTCGTGCCGGTGAGCCGGATCACGATGGGCACCTGGATGTCGATCTGGCGGGTCGCGGTGACGATCCCGTTCGCCACGTCGTCGCAGCGGGTAATCCCACCGAAGATGTTGAAGAGGATCGCCTTCACGCTGGGGTCGGCGGTGATGATCTCGAGGGCCGCGACCACCTTGTCGGGGTTCGAGGAGCCGCCGATGTCCAGGAAGTTCGCGGGCTCGCCGCCGTAGTACTTGACCAGGTCCATGGTGGCCATGGCGAGCCCCGCACCGTTCACGCAGCACCCCACGTCGCCGTCGAGCTTGACGAAGGAGAGGGAGGCCTCGCGGGCCCTGGTCTCGGAGGCGGGCTCGGCGGTGAGGTCCCGGAAGGCCTCCACGTCGGGGAGGCGGAAGAGGGCGTTTTCATCCACGCTCACCTTGGCGTCGATGGCCTTGACCTCGCCGGCGGGGGTGACGATCAGGGGGTTGATCTCGGCGAGGGAGCAGGAATTCGCCGAGAACGCCTGGTAGAGCTGCCCGATGATCTTCTGCGCCTGCTTCACGAGGGCCGGGTCGTCATACAGGAACGAGGCCATGGCATAGGCCTGGTGCGGGAGGAGCCCGTAGCGGGGGTCGATCCGCACCTTCCGGATGGCGTCCGGATTCGAATGGGCCACCTCCTCGATGTCTACCCCGCCCTCCCGCGAAACCATGAAGACGGGGGCCTGGGTCTTCCGGTCCACGAGGACGCCCACGTAGGCCTCCGACGCGATGTCCTCGGCCGGGGTCACCAGGACCTTGTGCACGGTGAGCCCGTTGATCTCCATCCCCAGGATCCTGGAGGCGTGTTCCTTCGCCTCGGTGGCGGAGGAGGCGAGCTTCACCCCGCCCGCCTTTCCGCGGCCGCCGGTGTGGACCTGCGCCTTCACGACGACAGTGCCGCCGAGCCTCGAGGCAATGGCCTCCGCCTCGTCGGCCGTCGTGGCCACGTCACCCGGGGGAACGGGGATGCCCGCCGCCCGGAAGAGTTCCTTCGCCTGGTATTCGTGGATGTCCATGCCTGCTCCGGTCCGTTCGGATCGTGGGATCGGGGTCCTGGAAGTGCGATGAAAACCCCGGGAGTACAGCCTGATGAAGGTAGATCGGCGGTCGGGGGGGATCAACCCGGACCGGTCGTGCCCGCCTGGCGACGGAGGAAGCCCCTGAGCTCGTCGAGGGCGCTGCCGAACCCTTCCCAGTCGCCCTCCCTGAGGCGGCGTTCCGCCTCCTCGAGAAGCTCGAGGGCACGCCGCGCCGTTTCGGGGTCGGTGGGGAGGGTGGCCCCGGGGAGGAGTTCGGCGAGAGCGGCCGGATCGGTTGGTTCCGTGGCCGGCGGCACTCCTTCGTCCAGTCGCCGGAGCGCCTGGATCGCGGCGGTGAGGGTGGGCTCCATGGAGACGCGTCGCCCGTCGCTCACGATGTAGCGGCGGATCTCGGGGATCGCGTTCGACTCCGCCGCGAGGAAGACCGGCTCCATGTAGAGGAGGGTGTTCCCCACCGGGACCAGGTGGAGATGCCCGGTGGACACGTCCGAACCCCCGCGCCGCCAGAGGGAGAACTGCTCGGCGATGCGGGCGTCCTGCTCCACCAGGGCGGCGACCTGACCCGGGCCCGGGACCTGGTCCACCTCGGGGACGTCCCAGAGTAGGAGCTCCGCCCTCCCGGAGGGGTTCCAGCGGCCGGCGAGGAAGCTCGCGAGCGGTCGGCGCCCCCGCGGGATGAAGACGGTGGAGAGCACCCATGCGGGCTCCGATTCGCCCGGAAGGGTGAGGAGGGCGTGGGCCGGTCGGTAGGGGATGGGGCCTGCGGCGTCCGGCGCCTCCACCGGAACCTCCCACTGGTCCTGCTGGGCGTGGAAGACCGCGGGCGCCTCCTGGTGAAAGCGGATCAGGACCTGTACCTGGAGGTCCATGAGCCACCGCGGGTAGCGGAAGTGCCGGGCGAGCCCGGGAGGGGCGGCATCCAGCGGCTCCAGGAGGCCCGGGAAGACCCGGCTCCACCCCGCGAGGAGGGGATCGTCCGGCTCGGAAACGAAGAGGCGGGTCTCGCCGGTGACCGCGTCCACCGTAGCCTTGACCGAGTTCCGGGCGTAATTGGCCCGGGACCGCGAATCGACCCGATGGCCCACGGAAAGGGGGTACCGGGAGCTGAGGGTATAGCCTTCGACGATCCAGTGCACCCGGCCATCGTGGACCACCGCGTAAGGAGCCTCCGGCAGGTGCAGGAAGGGCGCCAGGGCCCGCACCCGGGCCCGGGCATCGCGGCGGAAGACGAGGCGCGACTCGGCGGTGACCTCGCCCGAAATCAGGAGGTTCGCATCCTGGAACTGCCACGCCAGGGCGAGCCGGCGAAGGAACGACCCGATGCGTACCCCCTCCGGAAAGTCCTCGCCCGGTCGTCCGGCGGTGCCGTCGGGG
>JBJHCE010000206.1:0-5233 GCA_050485865.1 Gemmatimonadales bacterium
AGAGCGGTCAGGAGTCGAGAGGGGGCCAGCGGCGCCGGTCCCCCTCCTCGGGAATCACGGTGAGGGTGTCGCCCCGGATCTCCAGGACTTCGCGGGGACCCCCGTAGTACTCGGCCATCCCGATGTCCACCGCCCAGAGGCGGCCATCGCAGTGAGGGGTGATCCCCTCCCGGTGGACCGTGTGCCCCACGATCATGCGGCGGGCGCCCAGGATCGCGAGCGCCTCGTCCAGGACGGCACAGGCCTCGGCGTCGGGGCTCCGGGAATAGAGGCGGGTCCAGATGGGGCTCTCGCCTCCGCGGCTCCATTCCGGGGCCTCGGCCTCGCCCCTGAGCCACGCCCGAATCGCCTCGTTGATCGTCTCGAGGCCCACCGCCGCATGCTCCGGCAGGACCCCGCCGTGCACGAAGACGTTCTCGCCCACCTGCACGATGGTGTTCCACTCGGCAAGGAGGAGGGCGTAGGGGCCTCCGGGGCGGAATGCGGCGATCCGCCCCCGTTCGTGGGGCTCGTACTCGGCAAGGAGGGCGGCCAGTTCCGGGTCGTCCATGGCCGCCGGGTCGGTTCCCGTGGGATCCAGGTCCGCGAAGTCGTCGAAGCCCCCCGGGGTGATGTATCGCAGGTCCAGGTGGGCGTTCATGAGCTCGTGGTTGCCGTTCAGCGGGTGGAAGGCCCCGCCGGCGGCCCGGGCCTCGCGGGTCAGCCGCTGGAAGAGATCCAGAATCGCCCGTTCCTCGTCGCCCCGGTCCAGCTGGTCGCCGGTCTGGACCACCACGAGGTCGCCTCCGACCCAGCGGTCCTCCTCGTCGATGGCGCCGGCGAGCCGGAGCGCCGTGCGGGCCGCACCCAGGTCGCCGTGCACGTCGCCGAAGGCCACGATCCGGGGTGCCGGGGGGTTCACCGAAGCGGGGGGCTGGAATCCTGACTCCCCGGGTTCCTCGCGCCCGGCGTCGTTCCCCTGGCAGCCTGGCGGGGCGAGGAGCAGGAGGGCGAAGACCCAGGGGACGGCGGTCCGGCCGACGCGCCGGGGCCGCCGCCCTGGCGTCACGGTTGCATCCCGAAAAGACATCAGCGCGTCACCGGAACGAACTTCTGGATCCGCTTGCCGGTGTCCACTTCCGTGGTGTAGAGGTTCCCCCGGGAGTCCACGGCCACGTTGTGCACCCACTGGAACTGGCCGGCGTTCTTTCCGTGGCGCCCGAAGTTGTTCACGATCTCGAGGGTCTGCCGGTCCAGCACCCAGAAGGTGTAGTTCGTCCCGTCGGGCACGTAGAGCCAGCGCTGGTCCGCGTCGCGGGAGAGGGCCACGTCCCAGGTGGAGCCCATGGAGCGGGTCTCGCGCTGGATGAAGCCCTCGCGGAGGAACTCGCCCTCGCGGGTGAAGACCTGGATCCGGTTCTCGCGGCGGTCGGTCACGAAGACCTCGCCGTCGCGGGAGATCGTGATCCCGTGGACCGGACCACGGAACTGCTGGGCCGGGGGGGCATCGGGGTCGTACGCGCCGAGGGGGCCGTCGTCGGGAATGTTCCCATAGGCGCCCCAGTGCCGGCGGTACTCCCCGGTCTCGGCATCGAAGACGATGACCCGACGGTTGATGTATCCGTCGGCAATGAAGAGCTCGTTCGTTTCCGGGTCCACCTCGAGGGCGGCGGGGCCACCCAGGAGCTCGGTGTCGTTGCTTCCGCCCGTTTCGCCCGCGCGCCCGATCTGGAGGACGAAGTCGCCGTCGCGGGTGAACTTGAGGACCTGGGTGGTGGTGGCGCCGGGGCCGCTTCCGATCCAGACGTAGCCGTTGTGGTCCACGTGGATGCCGTGCTCGCCGACCCCCATCCCGGTGGCGGGCCACTCGTACCCCTCGCCGGGGCCGCCCCAGGCACGGATGACGTTCCCTTCCGGGTCGAACTGGATGACGGGGGGTGCCGGGTCGCAGCACATGCCCGTGGGCGGGTCGGTGTACGAGCCGAGCTCCCGGTCGGTGATGCTCCCCGGCCGGTGCACGATCCAGATGTGGTCGTCGGCGTCCACCGCGACCCCGGTCACCTGCCCGATGGTCCAGTTGTTCGGAAGATCGCCGGGAAAGAAGGGGTCCACCTCGAAGTGGGTGGCGGCGGTCGTGCCGTCCCGGGCATCGCTCTCGGCGCATCCGGCCAGGGCCAGCAGGCCCAGGGTGGCGAGGACGATCGGGGTCGTGCGGGTCATGGGCTCGGCTCCGGAACAGGTGGGAAGGGGGGCGGGCCAAGGTAGGGAGCCGGTTCGAGGTCAGCAACCCGGAACACCTCTTCCGCCGCGTCTCCGCGGAGACGCGTCCGGGAGTGGGGGGACGGGGGTTGGGGCGAATCTGTCGCATTCCGCGACACGGGGGTGCGGGGTCCGGCATCTCCGGCTCCTCCACGCAGGGGGATTCCGTTGCGCCGTTGTTGCGAAAGGATCCAACGTGCTCGGGAAGGAGCTGCCGCGGCAGGCAGGGTGGCACGGAAGTTGTCACCCCGTGAACCCGTGATGCGTTCGTGAGGACGCCTCAGGGATTCGCCCCGGGGCGCGCACGACGACTCGTTCCCTGCCGGGAACACAACCCACCTGTGCCGACGTGCAAACGACGCCTGGCAATGCGCCTCTGACATGCGGAGCGGGGCTTTTCGCCCTCGTCCCGGCTCTTCTCCTGGTTCCGGCTCCCTCGCTCGAGGGGCAGGACCCGCGCCCCGTGGAGATCGTGGCCCAGGATGCCGTCCGCGCCGAACGGGATGCCGCCGTGCTTCGGGCCCGGGAGGGGGATCCGGAGGGGGCGCTTCCCATCCTGCGGCGGCTTCGCGCGGCGTACCCGGCCGAGGTGGGGATCCGCGGGGACCTGGCGGCGGTGCTCCACTGGGCCGGGCACGATGCCGAGGCCGTGGCCGAGGGCGAGAGCCTGCCCTTCGACCTCCTGGAGCCCATCGTTGCCGAGTCGGTGGCCCGAGCGGCGCGCAACGTGGGACGCCCCGCGCTCGCCGTGCTCCTCTACGAGAGCGTGCTCCGTCGGGATGCCACGCGTGTGGACAGCCAGGTGGGACTGACCCTGGCACAGCTCGAGGCCGGGAACCTGGATGCCGCCCTCCGGGAGCTCCCCACGCTCCGGATGGACTTTGGAAACGTGGCGGATGCGCGCATGGCGGCGGGGCACGTCCTGGGGGCCGCCGAGCGCTGGATCGAGGCGGCGGCCGAGTACCGGAGGGCCGCCCGGCTCCGTCCAGGGTGGGAGGAGGCCGAGGTCGCCGAGCTCCTCGCCCTCCGGGAGGCGGGGGCCGACGGCCTGGCTCGGGCGAGGGCCGAGGGACTTCGGGGAACCCTGCCCCCGGTGTTCTTCGCCGATCTGACGGCCGGCCGCGTGGCGCGTCTCGTGGAGTGGGCTCCGGCGGTCCCCGTGTCGCGGACCCCTTCCTCCGCCCAGGCCGTGGTGGACCATGTGGTGGGGGCCACCGTGGCGGCTCTCGACGAAGTGGCGGAGGCGGGGATTGGCGAGGACCGGTTTCCCGAATACCGGATCCGGTTCGACCGGCTGCTCGTGCTCCGCGAGGCCGAGGAGATGGGTCTGATCCTCGAGGAGGCGCGTGCCCTCGAAGCGGAGGGCGTAGCGCTCCCCCCCTACGCCCTGCGGATCGTGGCCGATGCGGCCCTCGCCCAGGGGGATGCGGCCCAGGCGGAGCGGCGCTACCGGGATACCCTGGCTGCGTGGCCCGACAACCGCGAGGCGGTCCTCGGGCTCTTCTGGGCCCTGGTGGAGCAGCGTGAGTTCCGGGCCGCCGACGGGCTCCTCGCGGACTACCTCGACCGTCAGCCGACGCGGCGCACCGCGGAGGGGCTGCGGGAGCCGCTCCCGAACCCGGACCGGCTTCCCGCCACCCTGGCCCGGTACCTGGGGTGGGCCATGGCGGGGGACCTGGCACGGGCCCAGCGGGCATTGGAGGCGCTCCATGCCGCTGCTCCCCTGAACCTCGACATCCGGCAGGAACTCGCGTCCGTGTACAACTGGCGCGGATGGCCGGATCGTGCCGATGACCTCTACCTCCGGATCCTCTCCCTCGATCCGGAGCACGGCCCAGCCAGGGTTGGGCGCATCGACGTGGCGCTGGCCCGCGGGGCGCGTGGGACCGCGGTGGCGGTCTCCGATACGCTCCGACTCATCGCGCCGAGGGCGGAGACCACGCACCGGGCGCTCCGGCGGCTCGACGTCGACGCGATGTGGACGGTCACCGCCCGCTTCGGACAGGGAAGGAGCTCCGGGGGGGAGCTGGGGACCCGGGACCGGACCTTCACCTCGGAGGTGACCTCCGCTCCGGCCTGGCACCGCCTCCGGCTTCACGCCGGCTCCCGGCGTGCCGACGCCGACTACCCCGAGGGGCGCGGCGCCCACGACCGGGTCTGGGCCGGCGTCTCCCTCCGCTCCCGTCCGGTCACCCTCGAACTCGAGGCGAACGCCGACCGGGACGGGGCCCGGGCTCCGGGGGTGTCGGGCGCGCTCGCGCTCCGCGCCGGAGACCGGCTTGCCTTCCGGCTCGCGGGGGATTCCCGGTCCGAAGTGCTTCCGATGCGGGCCACGCTCGAGGGGGTCCGAGGGTGGGCTGCGCGCGGAGGGGTGGAGTACCGAGCCCACGAGGGGCGCTGGATGGGTGTCGAGGCCGGTTACCTGGAAATGACCGACGGAAACGAGCGGATCAGTGCCTACGCCGGCCTCGAACAGCAGGTCGGCCGAACTCCGGCCCACCGGGTGGCGCTTCGCCTCGAGGGGTACGGTGCCACCAATTCCCGGGAGGACGCCCCCTACTTCAACCCCGCTGAGAGCTGGTCGGCTACCGGCGGCCTCGTCTGGGACTGGTTCGTGGTCCAGCGGCGCGACAGCGGGTTCCTGAACCGCGTCGTGCTGGCCGGGGGCGCCGCGGGACAGGCGGACCTCCCCACGCTGGGGCTCGCGACCGTGACGGTGGAACAGACCTGGGACACCTCGGATCGACTCTCGCTGACTTGGGGCATCCACGGGGGGCTACCGGTCTACGACGCCGTTCGCGAGCGGCGCGTCTCGGGGCACGTGGGCTTCTCCTGGAGGGTGTTCTGATGCGCCGCGTCGCCACTGTCGCCTTCATGACCGCACTGGCTGTCGTGGGATTCCTCGTGATGCTCTCGGGGTGTGGTGCAGGAAACGGGACGCCTGGCGAGGGCGTTGCGCCGGTCCCCTCCGCCGCGCCGGAAGTTCCCACGGTTC
>JBJHCE010000207.1:0-5220 GCA_050485865.1 Gemmatimonadales bacterium
TGGCGCGTGGTGGTGCACGACCTGGTGATCCCGGACCCCTGACCGCTCGAGCACTCGGTGGCGCGGCAGCGCAGGCGGAGGTCGGTGCCCGGGCGCTACGCCGGAACCGGCGCGGCGCCTTCCCGGACGCCCCGTGGACCCGGATCCGCATCCCAACGAAGCAGCCGGATCCCCCACAACGTCACGACCAGGGTGGCACCGACGTCGGCCAGCACGGCCATCCACAGGGTGCCGAGTCCCGCCAGCACCAGCACCAGGAAGGCCAGCTTGATTCCGATGGCGAAGGCCACGTTGAACCGGACGGTGGCCATGGCCACGCGCGCCAGGCGAAGGGTTCGTGCGAGGGCGCGCAGGTCCTGGTTCATGAAGGTCACCGCGGCCGCCTCGCGGGCCTGGTCGGTTCCCCCCAGGTCACCGCCCATGGCGATCCCCACGTCGGCCACGGCCAGGGCGGGAGCATCGTTGATTCCGTCGCCCACCATGGCCACGGCTCCGGCGCTCCGCCCCATTTCCCGCACCGCTTCCACCTTCCCCTCGGGAAGGAGCTCGGCACGCACCTCTTCGATGCCCACCGCGCGGGCGATGTGGCGCGCGCCGGGCTCCGAGTCGCCGGAGAGGAGGACCGTGCGCAGCCCCAGGTCGTGGAGCTGCGCGATCGCCTCGGTCGCCGAGGGCCTGGGAACCGCGGAGAGGGTGATGGTGCCCAGAAACGCCCCGTCCTTCTCGACCAGGAGGGGAATGCGCCCCTCCTCCGCATCCTCGTGGGCGCCGACGCAGTGATCCTCGGCATGGGGGACATGGAGGTCGAAGTGGCGGTGGCTGCCGATGGTGACCCGCTCCCCCGACGTGGTCAGGAGCGCCGTCATCCCCCGCCCGGTCAGGGCCCGATGCTCGGTGGCCTCGGGGATCCTGGCATCGGGGAGCCGCCGAAGGGCGTGGTCGAGGACGGCCCGACCGACCGGATGCTCGCTCCGGAGCTCCACGGCGGCCGCCAGGGCCAGCAGCTCGTCACACGGGGCGCAGGGGTCCCCGGACAGGGGATCCCGGCTCGGGCAGTCCACCGACCGAACCCCCACCACCGTCAACGCCCCTTCGGTCAGCGTCCCGGTCTTGTCGAAGGCCACCGTGCGGACCGAGGCCAGGGTCTCCAGGTACGCGCCACCCTTGATGAGGACCCCGGTACGCGCCGCGTTGGTCAGTGCGCTCACGACGCTGACCGGCACGCTGATGACGAGGGCACAGGGGCAGGCCACCACGAGGAGGGCCAGGGCCCGATAGAACCACCCGAAAGTGTCGGTGTCCGGGTTCCAGAAGGGGGCGCCGAAGAGCAGCGGCGGGATCACCGCCACCACGACGGCGAGGGCCACCACGGCTGGGGTGTAGATCCGGGCGAACCGGTCGATGAAGCGCTGAGTCGGAGAGCGGGAGCCCTGCGCCTCTGCCACGAGCCGGATCATGCGGTGAAGGGTGGTCTCCGACGCGCGTCGGGTGACCTCCACCTCGAGTGCGCCCTCTCCGTTGATGGAGCCGGCCAGCACCTCGGCCCCGGGATCCCGCTCGATCGGGATCGCTTCCCCGGTCAGGGCCGACTGGTCAACGGCGGAATGGCCATGCACCACCCGGCCATCCATCGGGATCCGCTCTCCGGGGCGTACCAGGATCCGGTCGCCGGGGACGAGCGCGGCCACAGGGACTTCCTCCTCCTCTCGGCCGGAGGGCCCCTCCCGCACCCGGAGCGCACGCTCCGGCGCCACCGTCATCAGGCTCCGGATCGCCCCCCGGGCCCGTGCCGCGGCGAACCCCTCGAGCGCCTCGCCGATGGAGAAGAGAACCACCACCATGGCGGCCTCGACCCAGGCACCGATGACGAGCGCGCCGACCACCGCGATGGTCATCAGTGCCTGGATGTTCAGCTCCCGGTTCACCCGGAAGCCTCGCCAGGCCGCCCGAACCACCGGCCCACCGGCGAGCACGAGCGCGACGAGCGCGGGGAGCTCGATCCAGAGCCCCTCCCAGTGCAGGATCTCGTGGAAGACGACCCCGGGCACGAGGAGCAGGGCCCCGACGAGGGCGAGCCGGGTGTCGGTCCGGGAAAGGAGATAGCCGGAAAGCGAGAGTTCCCCGGCGGGCGGGGTGTCGCTCCCTTCCGCTGGGACCGCGGATCCTTCGCCAGGGCCGTCGAGCATGGTCTCGGGGGCACCGTCGAATCCCAGCGCACGCACGCGCCCCACCACCGCCTGGTCGGACACGGTGCCGCTGAGGCGGAGCCGCTCGGTCGTGAAGTCCACCTCGCAGGCCTCGACGCCCGGGAGTGCGCCCACGCCCTTCTCGATGGAGCGTGCGCAGGAGGCGCAGTCCATGCCCTCGAGGGTAAATCGGCGATCCTTGGCTTCGAGCTTCATCTTCCTCCCGATCCCGGTTCCCCAAGTGCAGCCGCGGCCTCGAACCCACCGCCGCGACGGGTGAGCATTCGCCTCGTCAGCCCACCACCCGCTTCATGAAGATGGCCCGGGCCGACGGTCTGCGGGAAGCCCTCCCGATCGTGATCGGTCCCGGACGTGACATCACCTGGTCCCTCAGGCGAACGGGCGCGTTCGCTCCGGAAGGAAGCGAATTCGCGACGGTCTCGGACCACGACCGGTACAACGCCCGCATTCAGTGGTTCCCCGAGCAAACGAGGCGGCAGACCGAGCTGCTGTGGGAAGGGATCCGTACCGCGACGATGATGCCGCACCGACGCGGGATACCCGGTTCCCGGCGGAAGGAGCTTCCTGATGCCGCTCGAGTACTTCGCCGACGGCCTCCGCGCTCCGCGCGAACGCACGACCGACCCTTTCGGCCGGTCGGTTGATCCGGACTCGAGCCACTCCACGATTCGGGGGATGGGGTCCGCTCCCAACCCAGCCCCAGCACGTGCTCGCGGGGGCCGTGCGAGAGCACACGGTGGTCGGCGGAGGCCCTACGGCCAAACCCGTTGCGGGCCCCGCCCATGGTCCGGCAACCGACCATGCTGCTGCGGGCCGGCACACACATTCACTATAGGGGTGAAGGCTTGCGCAGGGAGCCCAACGGTCAGAGCCGCCCCCGACCCGAGACTTCGGGAACGCAACGAAGAGGAGTCGGGTGCCCTCATTCCCACCAGGAGCGCGAGGCACGGAAGAGGGGACCGGGGAAACAGGCCGGGGATGCCGGACCGACTCCCGGACGGTGCCCTGAAACCATCATGGCTCCGCTCACCCCGAGCCCCTCAGCACCTCCTGCACCCGGCGGCTCAATTCGCCCGCAGTGAAGGGTTTGTGGAGGAAGGCCCGGCCCTCGGCCCACCCGGCGCGGCGGCGGACCGAGCGTTCCGTGTACCCCGACATGAAGAGGATGCGAAGCTCCGGGTACTCGGCGGTGGCGGACCCCGCGAACGCCTGGCCGCCCATGCCCGGAAGGACCACGTCGGTGACGAGGAGGCGGACCCGGCCTCCCTCGCGGGCGAGGATCTCCAGGGCCTCGTCCGGGTGGCCGGCCTCCAGGACCTCGTGCCCGTGGCGCTGCAGGGAGCGGACCGCGGCAGCCCGAACCCGCTCGTCGTCGTCCACCACCAGGAGGGTGGTCCGGATCACCACCTCGCCCGGGTCGATGGGGGGGGCCTCGCCCGCCGGCCTGACCGCGGGGGTCAGGGCGCCGGCCGGTTCCGGGACCATGGGCAGGTAAACGCGGAAAAGGGTGCCGCTTCCCGGTTCGGAGTAGACCTTCACGTGGCCCCCGGCCCGGTCCACGATCCCGTAGACGGTGGAGAGCCCGAGCCCCGTCCCCTTCCCCACCTCCTTGGTGGTGAAGAACGGATCGAAGATCCGGTCCCTCGTGGCCTCGTCCATCCCCACCCCGTCGTCGCTCACGTCCAGGGTCACGTAGGCCCCGGGCTCCACGTCGAGGTGCTCGTCGGCGTAGGCTTCGTCCAGCACCACGAGGCGGGTCTCGAGAACCAGGGAGCCCCCCTCGGGCATGGCGTCCCGTGCATTCACCGCCAGGTTCATGATCACCTGCTCGAGCCTTCCGGCATCCACCGGGGCCCGGCAGGGCACGGGCTCGGTGGCCACCTCCACCTCGATGGACCGGGGAAGGGTTCGGCGAATGAGGGGCTCCACGCCCTGGAGCACCTCGTTCAGGTCGGCCACCCCACCGTCGTCCTCGCGCTTCCGGCTGAAGGTAAGGATGCGGGAGGTCAGTTCCGAAGCCCGGAGCGCGGCCCCCCGGATCTCCTTCAGTTCGCCCCGCACGGGATGATCGGGACCCAGGTCCTCGAGGGCGAAGTCGACGTTGACCAGGATCGGGGTCAGGAGGTTGTTGAAGTCATGGGCGATCCCTCCGGCCAGTGTCCCCACCGCCTCCATCTTCTGTGCCTGGTTCAGCTGTGACTCGAGGCCCCGCTCCCGGGTCACGTCGGTGACGAAGGCCTGGAAGGCCCCGGGATCATCGCTCCCCTCCTCCCGCACCACCCCATGGGCCCGGACCCATATCTCGGCCCCGTCGGCCCGGCGCCACTTCATTTCCATGCCGTGAATCGCACCGTCTCGCTCGAGCCCCTCCAGCAGGAGGGCCCGGTCCTCGGGCCTCAGGTAGACGTCCCTGGCCAGGTCGAGTCCGGCTCCCTCGAGCTCCGCAGCCGATGGGTAGCCCAGGAGGTGGGCGAAGGCCTCGTTCGCCTTGGCGACCCGTCCGTCGCGGGTGGTGCCGGCGATTCCGATGGGGGCGTGTCGAACCAGGGAAGCATACCGCCGGTCCGCCGCCGTCCGCTCCGCCTCGGCCCGGATCCGGGCCCGCCCGACCATCACGATCCCCACACCGGCCAGCACGACGGCGAGAATCCACCCCAGGATCCTCCGGCGGTGGGCGGACTCGCCCCTGACGAGGGTCTCGCGGACCATGGCCTGGGCCCGCTCCTCGATGGCCCGGGCTCCCCGGTCCGCCTCCGCAAAGGCAGTATGGAGCTCCACCGCCGCAAGGACTCCCTCGGCGCCGGGTGTCCCCACCCCCTCTCCCAGGAGGCGACTCGAGAAATCCCCGACCAGGGCCTGGTAGTCCTCCACCAGCCGGCGGTACTCCGGCGTGTCAGGCGGCCTCTGCTCGATCCCTGCAAGCCCGCTCCGCCCCCGGCCCCAGTCGTCCAGGATGATGCGGGCGCTCTCGAGGGGGGCCCGGATCGATGCCGGACCCACCGTTGGATCACCC
>JBJHCE010000208.1:0-5184 GCA_050485865.1 Gemmatimonadales bacterium
GACGACCCGAAGAAGGCCTGGATCACCGCCGAGACGGTCCGGGCGTTCACGAGGTCGTCGATGGAGATCTTCTCCGGGTCCGTGTTGATGGACATCCGCTCGCGGACGAGGCGCGCCATCCGGGAGAGCCCCACCGAGAGCTGGTTCGCGATGAGCTCGCCCACGGTCCGGACCCGCCGGTTCCCCAGGTGGTCGATGTCGTCGGTGAAACCCCGCCCCTCCGACAGGTCGATGAGGTACCGGAGGATCGCGACGAAGTCGTCACGGGTGAGCACCGTCGTGCTCTTCGGCACTTCGAGCCCCAGGCGCTGGTTGATCTTGTAGCGCCCCACCCGGCCCAGGTCGTACCGCTTCGGGTTGAAGAACACCCGCTCGAGGGCCTGCCGGGCCGTCTCCACGTTCGGGGCCTCGCCGGGCCGCAGGAGCGAGTAGATCGCGAAGAGCGCCTCCTCCTCCGACGAGGTGGGGTCCTTCTGGATCGTCCGCTTGACGATGGGGCTCTCGCCCCGCTCCGTCTCCACCCGGGAGGTGTAGACCTTGATCTTCTTGGCACCGGAGCGCTCGAGCCGCTTCAGCGCCTCGTCGGTGAGCTCGGCCCCGTGCTCGAAGAGAATCTCGCCCGACTCCTCGTCGACGATCTCCTCGGCCAGCACCGCCCCGGTGAGCTCGGAGGCGGCCTGGAAGTGGGCCTTCACGAGCTTCACGGTGCGGGTGTCGTAGAAGAGCCCGTAGAGCTCCTCGTCGGTCCCGTACCCGAAGGCCCGGAGGAGCGCCGTGGCGGGGAACTTCTTCTTCTTGTCGATGTGCACGTAGCACACGTCGTTGATGTCGATGGAGAACTCCACCCACGACCCCCGGAAGGGGATGATCCGGGCACTGTGCAGCCTGGACCCGTTCGGGTGGATGTTCTCCTCGAAGACGACGCCGGGGGACCGGTGCAGCTGGCTCACCACGACGCGCTCGGCGCCGTTGATGATGAAGGTCCCGAGGCCGGTCAGAAGCGGGAGGTCCCCGAGGTAGACCTCCTTCTCGATGATGTCCTTCGGGCGCTTCTCCCCGTCTTCGAGCTCCTCCCACACGATGAGGCGGAGCACGGACTTGAGGGGTGCCGCGAAGGTCATGTCGCGCTCGATGCACTCGTCCACCGAGTACTTCGGGTCACCGAGGGTGGCCGTCACGTACTCGAGGGTGAAGTTCTCGTTCGCGTCGGAGATCGGAAAGATCTCGCCGAAGACTCGGTCGAGGCTGAAGTCCCACTTCTTCTCCGGGTCATCCTCCTGCTCGATGAGCTTCTCGAAGGATCGGAGCTGAACGTCCAGCAGGTCCGGCATGGGCATGACCGGCTGGAGCTTTGCGAAATTGATGATGGGCCGGGCGGAGGTGCGAGCTTCCAACGGGATCCCCCCTTCTCGGGTCCGGGGCTGGTCCCCTCGTCAGGGGACTCCCGGGCGTATGGTCATGAGGATGGGTCAAGCGCGGAAATCCTCGACGCCCCTTTCGGCACCGAGGATCCGTCCGCGCGGGAGGCCCGCTCCGCCCACCGGCGGAGTGCCTCCCCATTTCCGGAGCGGCGTGGGGGGGTGCCTCGTCGGGCCCCCCCCCGTACGCCATCCGGGTCCGGGGCCATCAACCCCGGGACGCGGGAATGGCTCCCGCGGTCCTACTTGAGCGCGACCTTCGCGCCCTGCTCCTCGAGCTTGGCCTTGAGCTGCTCGGCCTCGTCCTTGGAGACGGCCTCCTTCACGGTCTGGGGCGCGCCCTCGACCAGGTCCTTGGCCTCCTTCAGCCCCAGGGAGGTGATCTCGCGGACCACCTTGATGACCTGGATCTTCTTGTCGCCGGCCGACTCGAGGACGACGTCGAACTCGTCCTTCTCCTCGGCGGCCGCGGCATCACCGCCGGCCCCAGCGGCCACGGCCACCGGAGCGGCGGCAACGGCGGTGACGTTGAACTTCTCCTTGAACGCGTCGACAAACTCGGAGAGCTCGAGAACGGTCATGTTCCCGATGGTCTCGAGCAGCTCTTCCTGGTTGTACGCCATGGTCCTCGACTCCTTGGTTTCCCGGGTGCGACGCCGGGTGTGTCAGTCCATCTTCCCGCGAACCCAGGGGTCCGCCCATCCGGACGGCCCTCTCGCGGTGCTCGAAAGGTTCGGTGCCGAGCCTCTACTCGGCCGCCTTCTTTTCGCGAAGGGCGTCCAGCAGACCCGAGGTCTCCTGGAGCTTCGCCTCCAGCGCCGCGGCCAGCATGGCCATCGGTGCCTCAAGCGCCCCCGCGAGCTCCGCGAGGAGCTGCTCCTTGGGCGGGAGCTTCGCCAGCCGGTCGAACTGACCCGCGGCAACCACCTTCTCGTCCAGCAGCCCCACCTTGAAGACGGGGCGATCTCCGTGCGCCTTGGCGAACTCGGTGAGCGCCTTGGCCGGAGCCACCGGCTCCTCCTCGACCATGACGACACCGGTCGGCCCCTTGAGCTGGCCGGTGATCTCGTCGTGGTCGAGCTCGAGCTCCTCCAGGACCCGAACCACCAGGCGGTTCTTCACCACCAGGTACTCGGCGCCGGCCTGCCGGAGCTCCCTGCGGAGCTTCGTCATGGCCTTCACGTTCAGCCCGGAGAAATCGGTCAGGTAGAAGACCGGCGACTGACGAACCCGCTCCGCGAACTCGGTGACGAAGGTTTCCTTGTCGGTGCGCTTCATCAGGTCCTCCGGCGGTACAGGTTCGGGTCCACGGCCACGCCCGGGCCCATCGTGCTGGCCACGGTGACGTTCTGGACGTAGGTCCCCTTGGCGGCGGCGGGCCGCGCGCGAACGATGGAGTCCATGAAGGCCCCCAGGTTCTCGGCGAGCTGTGCCACCTCGAACGACACCCGCCCGATGGGCGCGTGCACGTTCCCGGTCTTGTCGACGCGGAACTCGATCTTTCCGGCCTTGATCTCCGAGACGGCGCGGCCGACGTCGAAGGTCACGGTTCCGGCCTTCGGGGTGGGCATGAGCCCGCGGGGCCCGAGCACCCGCCCGAGCGGCCCCACCTTCCCCATCTGGTCCGGCGTCGCGACCATCACGTCGAAATCCAGCCAACCCTCGGTGATCTTCTGGACGTACTCGGTGCCCACGTGGTCCGCACCGGCATCCTTCGCCTCCTGGGCCTTCTCGCCCTCGGCGATGACGAGCACCCGGACCGGCTTCCCGGTCCCGTGCGGGAGCACCACCGTTCCCCGGACGATCTGATCCGCCTTCCGGGGGTCCACGCTCAGTCGCGTGGCCACCTCGACGGTCTCGTCGAACCGGGCGAACGAAAGCTCCCGCACCAGTTCCAGCGCCTCATCGGGCTGGAACCGTACGCCCCTGGGCACCTTCTCCAGGGCGTCGCGGAACTTCTTCCCCTGCTTTGGCATGTGTCACGAGCCGACTCATGGTCATCCTCCCACCCCTGGCGGCTCGCAGCGGGTGGTTCGGCGGATGCCGTTTCGATCGGGCGCCGGCGTGGCGCACCGACCTTCGGGTTCAAGGAATCCGGGTCGGTCGCCTCAGTCGGCGACCTGGATCCCCATGGAGCGGGCCGTGCCCGCGATCATCCGGATTGCCGCGTCCAGGTCGGCCGCGTTCAGGTCCGGCATCTTGGTCTCGGCGATCTCGCGGAGCTGGTCGCGGGTCACCTTCGCCACCTTGTCACGGTTCGGCACCCCGGACCCCTTGGGGATCCCGGCGGCCTTGCGGAGCAGGACCGCGGCGGGAGGCGTCTTCGTGATGAAGGTGAAGGAGCGGTCCGCGTAGACCGTGATCTCCACGGGGATCGTCGTCCCCATGTTCTGGGAGGTCTGCGCGTTGAACTGCTTGCAGAACTCCATGATGTTCACGCCGTGCTGACCCAGCGCCGGGCCCACGGGGGGCGCCGGGTTGGCCTGGCCACCCGTCACGTGAAGCTTGATGAATCCGACTACCTTCTTCGCCATGGTTCAATCGCCCTGCTCGTTCGCCCGGGGACTCAGAAGCCCTTGAGCTGCGTGAAATCGAGCTCCACCGACGTGGGCCGCCCGAAGAGGGACACCTCGACCTTGACCTTCCCCTTGTCGGCGAAGACCTCCTGCACCGTGCCGGAGAAGTCCGTAAAGGGTCCCTGCGTGATCTCGACCACCTGTCCGGCATGGAAGGGGACGTCGGCGACGCCCGCATCCGCGCCCTCCACCTCGATGCCGAGGATCTTGTTCATCTCCTCCTCGCGGAGGGGCCGCGGGTCGCCGGTTCCGGTACCCACGAACTTGATCACACCCTGCACGCTGTTGATCTGGTGCTGGGTGCGCTCGTTGTAGACCATCCGGACCAGGACGTACCCGGGGTAGAGACGGCGGGTGACCTGCACCCGCTTCCCGTTCCGGATCTCCGTGACCTCCTGGGTCGGCACGAGGACCTCCTGGATCTCCTTCTCCTCGGAGGTCTCACCCGGCTCGGCGTCGATCTTCTGCTGGATCAGACGCTGAACCTTGTTCTCGTGCCCGGAGTAACTCTGGACCGCGTACCACTGTGCTTCCGCCATGCCCGGGGCCTCAGGCGCCGAAGATTCGGAGGATCGTATCGACGAAGAACCGGGATGCGATATCCATGAGCCAGATGACCAGGGAGATCAGCAGGCAGAACACGATCACCACCAGGGTGGCGTTCTTGAGCTGGGGCCAGTCGGGCCAGGTGACCCGCTGAAGCTCCACCCAGCACTCCTGCACGAACTCTCCGGTACGCTTGATCTGCGACATGGTCTCGTGGCCGGCCTTACTTGGTTTCCTTGTGCGCCGTATGCTTCCGGCACCGAGGGCAGAACTTCCGGTACTCCACCCGCTCGGGGTGGAGTCGCTTGTTCTTCGTCTGCGTGTAGTTCCGCTCCTCGCACTCGGGACAGGCGAGGGTGATCTGGTCGCGGGGCATCGTGCTTCCTCTACGGTCTGTTCGTTTCGGTGCCGGTCACGGCCAACCTCCCCGGCGCCGTCCGCGCGGGGCGGAGGCGCCGGGGAGGCTCATGACCGGCGGGGTCCCGGGAGCGATGTCTCCCGCACCCGGGGGTACGGCCTCGTCAGTCGAGGATCTCGGTAACGACGCCGGCGCCGACGGTGCGGCCGCCCTCGCGGATCGCGAACCGGAGCTCCTTCTCCATGGCGATCGGCGCGATGAGCTCCACCTCCATCTGCACGTTGTC
>JBJHCE010000209.1:0-5171 GCA_050485865.1 Gemmatimonadales bacterium
CCCGGGGAGCCCCTCCGGCGCGAAGAGCGCCGACTGCACGAGTCGCGTCCCCCCGTCCTCCGGCAACGCTTCCCACTGGAGCCACGCTCGCCCCGGCACCCGCATCTCGGCCCGGAGCCGCAGGAGCCGCCCGGGCTCGAGGGCCTCCACACGCCAGAAATCCACCGCCTCCCCCGGCTGGAGCTCCGTCGGGTGGCGCCGCCCCCTCCTGATCCCAGGCCCCCCCGCGAGCTGGTCCAGGATCCCCCGCAGCCACCACATCCGGTTCCAGACGAGCCACCCCCGCTCCCCGCCCAGCGACGTGAAGACCCGGAAGACCACCTCCGGTGGGACCTCCACGCGCCGGGTCCGGATCTCCCGCACGATCCCCTCCCGGTCCTCGTACTCGAACGTCGCCCCGCTCCCCAGCGCTCCGCTCCAGCGCGTGGGGACCGCCCCGGTCCGGATCCGCTCCAGCGCGAGCTCCACCGCCCTCAGGTAGGGAATGGGCTCCACGTCGGGAAAGAGCGCCCGCGCCCGCCCGGTATCGCCCACCACCGGCTGCACCACCCCCTCCACCAGCGGCAGCGCGATGTCCCGGGGGATCGGGGTGACGAGCCCCACCCAGAGACCCGCGAACCGGGGGGCGAGCACCGGCACCGGCACGATGAACCTCCGGAGCCCCCGCACCTCCGCGTACCCGAGCATCATCTCGCGAAAGGTGAGGGGGTCCGTCCCCACGTCCACGACGCCCAGCGCCTCGCCGCGCTCCGCCGCCCGGACCAGGTACGCCAGGATGTCGCGCACCGCGATCGGACGCACCGCGTTCCGGATCCAGCGGGGCGCCACCATGGCCGGAAGCCGCTCCGTCAGGTACCGCACCATCTCGAAGGAGGCAGACCCCGAGCCGATGATCGGGCCGGCACGGAGCTCCGTCGTCGGAAGATGGGATCCCAGGATGCGCCCCACCTCGGCCCGGCTCCGGAGGTGCTCGGAGCGCGTCTCCCCCTCCCCGGCGGGGAGGATCCCTCCCAGGTACACGACGAGGGGAAGACTCCCCGCGGCCCGGACGAAGTGTTCCGCCGCCTCCCGGTCCCGGCGGGCGAAGTCGTCCCCGGCGTACATCGAGTGGACCAGGTAGAAGGCCGCATCGATCCCCTCGGCCACCCCCTCGAGGGTGGAGGGGTCGGAGAGGTCCCCCCGGACCACCTGGACCCGCGCACGCCACTCCCGCCCTCCAAGGCGGCGGGGGTCGCGGACGAGGACCCTTACCTCGTGGCCGCGCTCGAGAAGGCGCTCGACGAGCCTCCCCCCGATGTAGCCGGTGGCTCCGGTGACGAGTACGCGCAAGGAAGGGGCTCCGGGGCTGGGCGCTTCGCATCCCCCACCCACGGGAGGGCCGGGTGGGGCACGAAGGTCGGGGGAGCCCGGTTACTCCTTCCGCGTCCGGAGGATCCCCGTGAGAAAGGGGAGAAGCTGCTTCTTCCGGCTCACGATCCCGTCCAGGCGGAAGACCTCGCCCTCCTCCATGGCCGGGTAGGGGATCTGGCGCACCACCTCCGCATCCCCCCGAACGAGAAGGAGGGAGTCCTGGTTCTTCACGTCGGTGACGAGGAGGGCGGCGAAGTGGAGTTCGTCTCCGAGGCGGCTCTCCTCCAGCGCCGCGGCCAGGTCCACCTCCTGCTGCCAGAAGTCCCCGAACCCGAGCTCCTCCACCTGCGAGATCGCGAAGCGGTACCGGCCCTCCTCGTAGACCTTCCGGTCGAGGGCGATGACCTCGTCCGCCGGGTGCGCCGAGACCACCGACCCCGACGAGAAGATGATCTCGGCGAGCTCCGACCCCGACACCCCGGCGATCCCCTCGAGCCAGCGGAGGATCTCCTCGTCGGTGCGGGTGGTGGTGGGGCTCCGGAGGTTCAGGGTGTCGGAGACGAGGCCGCCCATCATGACCCCCGCCAGCGCCGGGTCCACCTCCATTCCGGCGGTGCGGAAGAGATCGGCCACGATCGTGCAGGTGGACCCCACCGGACGGTTCAGGAAGAGAATGGGCTCCTGGGTGCGGAGGTCCCCGAGGCGGTGGTGGTCCACCACCTCCACGATCTCCGCCTCCTCGGCGCCGGGCACCGACTGGGAGAGTTCGTTGTGGTCCACGAGGATCAGGCGGGTGTCCCGGGGGCGGAGGAGGTCGCGCCGGGTGAACACCCCCACCAGCCGGTCCTCGTCATCCGTCACCATGAAGACCGCCGGGCCCAGGGTGGCGGTCCGCCGGCGCACGCTCCGGAGGGGCTCCTCGGGGGGAAAGGTCTCGAAGTCCGGAGAGAGGATCCCCTCGACCCGGGCCGCGGCGCGGATCGCCCAGGCGGTGCTCGCCGAGTCGTGGCGGCAGGAGATCATGGACACCCCCCGGACCCGGGCCGCCTCCACCACCTCGGGGTCGACCTGGCGGTCGCCGCTGATCACGATCAGCCGCACCCCCCGCTCGATGGAGCGCTCCTGGATGTCCTGCCGGTCGCCCACGATGATGATCGTCTGCTCCGGCGGGATCCCCTCCCGGTCCTGGAGCCGGTCGAAGGAGGCCAGGTCCATGGCCGCCACGCGAATGTAGAGCTCCGTCATCTCGTCGGGACGCTCCACGTGGAGGACTTCCCCGTCGAGAACGCGGACAATGGCGGAGAGGTCCGTCACCACCCGGCGCACGTCCCGGGCGGGGCCGGCCTTCGGCAGGAAGGACTGCCCCAGCTGGTGCAGCGAGACCGACCCCAGGAGGCGGCGCTCCTCGTCCAGGACCGGAACGAGCTGGATGTCGCGGCGCTCGATGAGCTCCAGGACCTCGGCGGCGGTGGCCCGGGGTGACACGGTCACGAGGTCGGTGGACATCCGGTCCCGGAGGCGTGGGGTCACGTCGCCGACGTAACGCGGAAGCTCGGCCCCGAAGCGGTTCAGGATCGCGTCGATCCGGACGTTCGAGTTCCCGCACCGGGCGGCGATGAAGGTCCCCCGGTCCGTGCGCTCCTTCCAGGCCGCGTAGGCGAGGGCCGAGCAGATCGCGTCCGCATCGGGGTTCCGGTGTCCGAAGATGTAGGTGGGGCGATTCATCGAGGCGGGGCGTTCGGGGGGTTCGGGCAGGCACTGGCGAAACCCCCCGAAAATCGAAAGGTTACCTTCTTCCTCCTCGCCTGTGAACCGCCCCCTCGCTCCCGAAGCGCACGAAGACCATGCCCCGAAACGGATCCTGCGGACTCCATCGGCCCCTTCCCGGCGCCGGCCTCCTCGCCCTTGCCTCGTTCCTCCTGGTGGGATGCGGAGCCGACGCCGACCCCGACGCACCGGACCTGGTCCTGGTCGGGGGCACCGTGATCACCGTCGACTCCGACGTCCCCGACGGCGAGGGGGTGGCGATCAGGGACGGCCGGATCGTGGCGGTGGGGAGCTCCGACGAAATCCGGGAAATGGCCTCCCGGGGCACCGAGGTGGTGGAGCTCGACGGCCGCGTCGTGGTCCCCGGGTTCATCGAGGGGCATGGCCACTTCCTCGGGCTCGGGAACGCCCGGATGATCCTGGACCTCCAGCCCACCACGAGCTTCGACCAGATCGTGGAGCTCGTGGCGGAGGCGGCGGCCGAGGCCGAGCCCGGCGCCTGGATCCTGGGGCGGGGGTGGCACCAGGAGCGGTGGGACCCGGCTCCGGAGGTCACCTACGACGGGGTGGCAACGCACCACGCCCTCTCCGAGGTGAGCCCCGAGAACCCGGTGCTCCTCACCCACGCGAGCGGCCACGCCTCCTTCGCGAACGCCCGGGCCATGGAACTCGCGGGGATCGACCGCGACACCCCGGACCCGTCGGGGGGCACCATTGTCCGCGACAGCGATGGGAACCCTACCGGCTTCCTCCGGCAGGCGGCGCAGGGGCTCGCCCGGAGCGCCCAGGCCCGGGCCGAGGAGGACATGACCTCGGAGGAGCGGCACGCCCGCTTCCTCCGGCAGGTGGAGCTCGCCGGCGAAGAGGCCCTCCGCCACGGCATCACCTCCTTCCATGACCAGGGGTCGAGCTTCGCCGAGATCGCCTGGCTGAGGGAGCTCGCCGACGACGGCCGCCTCCCCGTCCGCCTCCACATGGCGGTCCGGGGGGAGTCGAACTCGGCCATGGACGCCCGCCTCTCGGAGGTGCGCCTCGTGGGGCACGGAGGACACTTCCTCACCGTTCGCGCGGTGAAGCGCCAGATCGACGGGGCCCTCGGGACCCACGGCGCCTGGCTCCTCCAGCCCTACTACGACCTGCCCACCACTTCGGGGCTTCCCCAGGTCTCCCCGGAGAACCTCCGGGAAACGGCCGAGATCGCCCTCCGTCACGGGTACCAGCTGAACACCCACGCCATCGGGGACCGCGGAAACCGCGAAGCGCTCGACGTCTACGAGGCGGTCTTCGCCGAGGCCGGGGAGGGTGCCGACCTCCGCTGGCGGATCGAGCACGCCCAGAACCTCCACCCGGACGAGGTCCCACGCTTCGCCCGCATGGGCGTCATCGCGTCGATGCAGGGGATCCACGCCACCTCCGACGGCCCCTGGGTTCCCCAGCGGCTCGGCGAGGAGCGGGCCCGCCGGAAGGCCTACGTCTGGCGCTCCCTCCTCGATGCCGACGCGGTGATCTGCAACGGCACCGACGTGCCCGTGGAGCCCATCTCGGCCATCGCCTCGTACCACGCCTCGGTGACCCGGCTCATGGCCAACGGAAACCGCTTCTCCCCCGAGCAGTCCATGGACCGGATGGAGGCACTCCGCTCCTACACCATCGCCTGCGCGTACGCCGTCTTCGAGGAGGACCTCCTGGGCTCGGTGACCCCGGGGAAGCTCGCCGACCTCGTGGTGCTCGACCGGAACATCCTCACCGTCGACGAGGGTGAGCTTCCGGGCACCCGGGTCGATCTGACGATCCTGGGCGGGGAGATCCGCTACCGGAGGTGACGACCCCGTGACGCCCGGAACCGGCCCCGGTGGACGCCCCCTCGTGATCGCCCACCGGGGCGCCTCCGGGCACGCCCCGGAGCACACCCTTGCGGCGTACGACCTGGCAGTCCGGATGGGCGCCGACGTCCTCGAACCGGACCTCCAGATGACGTCGGACGGCCACCTCGTGGCCTTTCACGACGCGACCCTGGAGCGCACGGCGCGGGGCCCGGAGGGCGCCTGCACCGG
>JBJHCE010000210.1:0-5102 GCA_050485865.1 Gemmatimonadales bacterium
CACGATGGTTCTGGAGCAGCGTCTCGACCCGGCTCTCACACGAACGGGCCCTCTCCTCCGAGGGCCCCCGGGCGCCCGGCCCAAGCCCCGGCCCGCGGGCCTGCGTTCTGAATTCGGTGTTACGGGATCCGACCGATCCAACCGATCCAACCGATCCAACCGATCCCGCCGATTCCGCCGATTCCTCCGAGTTCCCCATCAGGACTCCTGGCCCCGCCACGATGAACCCCCCAGGAGGGGCGACATGTGTCGGGGTATGCGTACGCGGTGGGTCGGGTTCCGTCAACACCCGACCCGAGGGGGCCGGTAAGATGCGGGCCGCTCCCTAGCTTGGCACAGTCGAGGCGGTTCAGCACATAACCATACATGAGCGGGTCGACATGAGCGGGTCGGCCCCGACGACCCACGCTGCGTGCGAACCCCGACATGGGAGGCGACGATGAAACTCAAGGTACCTGTGCGCGCCACATCGTGGGTCCCCGGACTCGTCCTGGTCGTCGTGGTCGCGGCGGGGTTCCTGATCCCGGAGCCGACGGCGGTTCCGGGCGGTGGGCTCGACGGATCGGGCCCCATCGGCGGCTGGGCCGCCGCAGCAGGCGTCATGCCCGACACTATCATCTGCCACACCTGTGTCAACGACTGCAACCCGGCGCATCCCGAGAGCCCCTGCGACGAGTACTGCGACTTCCCCCTGTGCTCCCCTTGCTTTCCGTTCGAGGCCCTTTCGGGCGCCGGGTCGATGGAATGCTACGTGGGGTGGTGCTTCGAGTTCGCGGTAGACCGCTGGGAGGGCGAGAACCACTGCGGGTGGGAGTGCTCGCTCGACCTGACCGAATGCCTTCCTCCGCTCGAGGCTAGCACGCTCGGGGCCATCTCCGTCCCCGGCCTCTCCGTTGAAGGGCTCCAGGATCTCCCCTCCGGGTACATGCTGGCGGAGGTTCCCGAAGGCCAGTTCGTCGTACGTGGTTGCGACGGCGCCGTGGTGGCCCGTTTCCTGAACGCTGCCGCCGCCGAACGCGCCAGAGCGGCGGTCGCGGTGCTGCGGCTCTGAGTGCGAGCGAACCCCGTGCTCCGGGCCGTGCGAGCGATGCTGGCACCGGCGAGCAGGAGGGAGGATGTCATGAGAAGCCCTGACGCGGGTCGCCTGGGCCTTGCCCCCCTCGCTCGCTTGCCTGCGGTCGCAGCGCTTCCACTCCTCCTCCTTCTCCCGTCGGCGGCTGCGGGCCAAGCGCCCGTGGGGGCAGCGTTGGTGGAGGAACTGCGATTCGCCGAAGACGAGGCCGCCGGCGTGTACCTGGGGTACGTCCGGTACCTCTCGGTCGGGCCCGACGGATCCATCTACGCGGCGGACCCGCAGATCCCGGCCGTGCTCGTCTTCGACGCCCGAGGTCGATTCGTCCGGCAACTTGGCCGTCCCGGAGACGGACCCGGCGAATTCCGTTCCATCACGGGCATGGGCTGGGCGGAAGGAGTAGTCTGGGCGGCGGACCGATCGCGGATGCGCGCCGTCATCTTTTCCCCCGCGGGGGACCTGTTGGACACCCGAAGTGCCGGGATCATCGAGGTTCAAGGGGGGGAGCGACCCAGCCAGCTCGCGGGCGTCCTGGCCGACGGCTCCCTCCTGATGCTCGGCCCGCCTCGGGCGGGCGCCGGCGGGTCGATCCTGCAGCCGGCCCCCCTCGTTCGCCTGCGGCCGACCGGGGCCACTCCGGCGTCCGACACCCTCCTTCACGTGCGACAGACGGTGGCCACGGCCTCCGTCGTGGTGGGCGGAGCGAGGCGCGAGGTCGCGCTCCCCGTACCCCGGAACGACGACCGCTGGGCGCTCGCACCCGGTTCGGACGCGGTGGCCCGGGCCACCGCGGTCGAGGCGAACGGCGTGATCGTCGGCTACCGGATCCACGTCTTCGAGCTCGATGGATCGGTCCGGTTCGAGACGGCCGTAGAGCATGAGCCGATCCGGGTGACCGCCGAGGAGAGGGACCGGTTCGTGGCGACGCTGGCCGACCGGCTGCAGTCCATGGACTCCGGGATGCCTCGGTCGGCTGCGGTGCGAACGGCTCGGGGCCTCATTCCCGCCGTGGACACCCGCATGGCGATCGATCTCCTGGAGATGGGAACCGACGGGCGTGTGTGGATCCATCGGAGGGACCAACCGGGACAGCTCAGCGTGCTCGACGCCCGCACGGGCCGGGTCGAAGCTAGGGTGGGCCTCCCGGGAGGGAGGTACCCCGGGATGGGAATCCACGCCATGGACGGCGACCACGTCTGGATGGTCGAAACGGATGCCTTCGGGGTCCGCTCCATCGTGCGGTATGCCGTACGCTGAGGGGTGTTCGCCGAGAGCCCCGTCGTGGCGTTGGCGCCTCGAGTGGGGGGCAGGCCTCCTCCGCATACGACCCCGTTCGAGCACGACGCTGGCGGTCGTGGTTGCAGTTGCAGGAGCCCTGGTCGCGTCGTGCGGGTCGGACAACGCCACGGTGTCTCTTTTCGAAGTCGAGCGCGTCCACCTTCCAGAAGGTTTCGCGCCCGAGAAGGTGGCTGTCGGCGAGTTCGGGACCGTCGCCCTCCTGTCGCCCTCGACCCGGCAAGTGGCGGTCGTCCGGGGCGGGACGGTTCAGGTCTACCTGCTCCCTGTGGATCTGACCCCAAGCGGCATCCGGTTCAGCTCCGCATCCGGATCGGAACTGGAACTCCTCACCTCCGACGGAAGTAGGTATACCCTGGATCCGGACGGAGACGCTCCGGAGGTCATGGCCAAGGGCGCGTCCGGGTCACCCGTGGAGGTCCTCGATGCTACACCGGCCCCCAGCGGGGGCTGGTTCGTGTACGGGACCTGGGAAGACGCTGTCGAACTCTACTGGTACCGAGATGAGGGGTGGAGGTATCTTGCCGCGTGGCCCCGCGATGGCCGGGGTCCGGCCGATCCTCATGTCACGTCCCACAGGGGTGAGGCGATCCTGGCCTCGTCACGCCCCCCGTTCGGGTTCATCAGCGTGGATACCCTGGGACAGGTGCGGTCCTTCCCGGACGGTGTCGGCGTGGGGGTGGTTGGTGGGGGAGCGCAGGGTGGGGGACATGACTTTGCCTTCCCTCCGGTCGTACTCGATGACTGGGTCTTTCAGGTCCGGGTGGACCGGCGAGCCGATCTGTTCGACGTAGTGACACTTGACCGGGCGCGATCCCAATGGCGAACACGTGCGGTAGCGGCACCGATCATACTGGTCGGAGCCAACGCCGATGGCACCCAGGTTGTGGCGCTGCAGAACCTGACCGGCCTGTCCGAGCTCGTGACCTACGCGCTGATGGCAGCCGATCGATGACCGCAGCGTACGGAAGCGCGAGAGCCCGGGCCTCCGGCACCGGAGGCCGCTCCGAGGGTGCCGGCCCAGGTAAGTCGATGCCCCTTGGCCCATGGATCCTCGCGGCGATGGTGCTCGTGGCCGGAGAGCTCTTTCCGGGTGGGCTCGAGGCCCAGGTCGCACAGGCGACCCAGGTGCCGGTGCGCCTCGTGACCGAAGGCGGAGCGCCATTGGTCGGTGCGGCCGTGCGGCTCCTGGGCCGGTCGGGTGAGACGGTGTCCCTCAGAATGAGCGACCGCGAGGGGAGGGCGGTACTCGAGGCGCCGGGCCCGGGGGAGTACCGGGTCCAGGTGGAGCGTCTCGGTTACGGGCGGTGGAGCTCGGAGGGGGTGGTGATCGGAGAGGGAGCTCCGGAGCTGCTCGAGTTCGTGATCCCGTTGGTCCCGGTGACCCTGGACCAGTTGGAGGTCATTGCGGAGGCCGAGGATCCGTGCGTGCCGCAGCAGGGGCTCGTGTCCCGGTTCGTCCGGGCGCTGGCAGGCCGTCGGATCGAGGCGCCGACGTCGGAGGACCGGCTGTTCGTCTTCCAGATGTACACCTCGGTGGTCGCGGCCATGACTGCGGTCGTCGAGGACCGGCCGCAGGCCGCGACCTGGCGGTACCGTGTGATCGAGGAGGAGCCGATCCTGAGGGACGGCAGCCGGCTGCCGCGAGGGGTGCAGGTGGACACGAGCGCCGCCGAGCGCGCTGCACCGGGAGAGGGCGTCCCGTCTCCTGAGTTCCTGGCCCGGTACGGGTACCTGGAGCCGGCGCTCCCGCCGGACCTGCCGGCGCTCTACCATCCGCTGACACCGGAGGCGGTGATCTCGGAGGCCTTCTACGCGACGCACTGCTTCTCGGTGGTGGAGGAGCCCGACTCGGCGTGGGTGGGGTTGGCGTTCGAGCCGCGCCCGGACCGGGTGCACTACGACGTTCGTGGCGTGATCTGGATGGACACCCTCCGGATGCGCCCGACGAGCGTCGAGTACCACTACACGGAACTCGCCCGCTTCATGCAGGTCGGCGGCATGTGGCAGGAGGCGCTTCGGCAAGCGGCAGACCAGCGGGCCTGGGCCGGGAGGGTAGGGCGACCCGGGGCAGAGCAGAGGCGCGGAGCGCTCCTGACGGCGGGCGTCGCGCAGAGGACGGAGGTCCGCGAGCATCTGCCGGACCCGGCCGAGCAAGACTTCGGTGGTGCGCTGCGCTTCGGCCAGGCCCCTCACGGGGGTTGGGACATCGTGCGAACCGAGATCCGATGGCCGGGCGTGCGGACCGGTTGGACGTTCGATGGCAGTCTCATTACGGAGAGATCGACTCCGGGGAGTAGCCACGTTTACGAACGGTTTCTGAGCCAATGGACCCAGATCCTCCACTACCGGAGGGTGGAGGAACTCGTGGACGTGGCTCCGGGCGGAAGGTAGGGGGGGCATGCGGGCCGCGCTCGGATCGACCACGATACGGATCGGCCACGAAAGTGCTCGTCCGGCTCAGGGTCCGGCCCGCTGCTCCTCCAGTGCGGAGGCGAGTATCTGAGCGGCGGCGGCCCAGCGGCGATGGAGCGTCCGCGTTGAGCACCCCATGCGCGCCGCGATCTCGTCGAAGGTCAATCCGTCGTAGAACCGGAACTCCGCGATCCTGCGCGCTTCTTCGGGTAGCTCCTGCAGCGCCGCAGCGATCTGGGCATTTCGTTGCACCCGGGCGGCCTCGTCCCACGGATCGAGCCTGGAAGCACCGACCTGGTGGTCCTTCCTTCGGAGTGGG
>JBJHCE010000211.1:0-5098 GCA_050485865.1 Gemmatimonadales bacterium
GGGATCCGCGTCGAGGACCTCGAGCCAGGCCGCCCGCGCCGCCTCGAAGTCCCGGTTCATGAGGTGGACGAGCCCCAGGTCGCTTCGGATCACGAGGGAGAGGGGGTCCAGTTCCAGCGCCCGACCCGCATGCTTGAGGGCGAGGGCGCCGCGACCGGTCTTCGCCAGGTGCTCGGCGTACCACTGGTTCGCCGTGGCCAGGCGCGGGTTCAGCTCGAGGGCACGGAGAAAATCCAGCTCCGCCTCCTCCCAGCGCCAGTCGAAGTGATGACCCAGCCCGAGGGCGGCATGCACCTCGGCAAGGGAGGGATCGAGGGCGAGCGCCGTCGCGGCCACCTCCTCGAGGCGTGCCCGCGCGACCTCGACGGGAAGGGGCGGGACGAAGGTGATCGGGAGCACCGCGTACACCAGCGCGAGCCCGGCCCAGGCCTTCGCATACTCGGGCTCCAGCCGGGTTGCCTCCTCGAAGTGCCGGAGTGCCAGGAGAAGGTCGGGGGTCGAACGCCGGTGCCAGTGGAAGAGCCCCTTCAGGTAGAGCTCGTGGGCCTCCGCGCCCGGTGCCGGCGGGGAGGCCGCCGCCGGGCCGGAAAGGCTGAACTCCACGCGGAGCGCCTGGGCCACGGTCCGAGCGATCTCCTCCTGCACGGCAAAGACGCTCCCGGGCTCCGGGTCGAAGGTGGAGGACCAGAGGTGCCGGTCGTTCCGGGCGTCCACGAGCTGGGCGGTGATCCGGATCCGCCCGCCGTCGGCGCGCACGCTCCCCTCGAGCACGTGATCCACGCCCAGGAGGTCCGCGATCTCGCGGACGGGTACGCTCCTTCCCTTGAAATGGAAGGAGGAGGTCCGGGCGGGGACCCGGATCTCCCGGATTCCGGAAAGGGTGTTCAGGATCTCCTCCGCGAGCCCGTCGGCCCAGTGTTCGAGGGATCCGTCGGGGCTCATGTCGACGAGGGGAAGAACCGCCACCGAGGCGACCTCGGGGGGCCACGGGGGAGCTGCCAGGTCGGGCCCGGGGGCGGAGCCGGGGCTCCGGGCGAGCCAGGAGGCCAGCAGGGCGGCGCCGAGTACTCCGACGAGCCCGAGGGCCAGGGGCATGGCGACTCGAAAACCCCGGCGACCGGGGGTGCGGCCATGGTCACGGGCAGGGTCCTGAACGGGGTCGACCCGGGCATCGCCGGTGGCGGGCTCCGGGTCCGCGTGCGCAGCCCCGGGTGCGCGCTCCGGTGCGGGGCCGGGGGCCGCCGTCCGGAGCTCCTCCATCCTCCGGACGAGGGCGGGGTCCGGCTCCATTCCCAGCTCCTCCCGGAGGAGGAGCTCGTGGACCCGTCCGTGCCGAAGGGCTCCCGGCCGGTCGCCGGCCCGCTCCAGGGCGTCCAGGAGCTCCAGGGCGACCTGGGGGTCCAGGGGGTCCTGGCCCTGGAGGGTCCGCCACCACCGGACCGATGCTTCCGCGTCACCGCGGGCGGTCGCTTCGCGGGCGAGCGTTCCCAGGGCCTCGCGGTGCCGCCGGGCCAGGGCGTCGCGTTCCCCGTCGACCCACCGCTCGAACTCGACGGCGTCGTCCAGGTGCACCCCGTCCAGGAAGGGGCCCCCGTAGCGGGCCACCGCCGCCTCCGCATCGCCGGCGCCGAGGGCGCCCAGGAACGCTCCGGCATCCGAATCGATCCGGTCCGGGTTCAGGCGGAGCTCCGAGGTCCCGAGGACCAGGTCCTCTGCACCGAGCCGGCGGCGGAGCTGGTGGAGGGCCTGCTTCAGTGAGCCCCGGGCGCGCTCGATGGAGCTCTCGGGCCAGAGGAGGGACATGAGCCGTTCCCGCCCGATGCGCCCGTGACGGTCGATGACGACGAGGACCAAGAGCGACTTCCGGTGGTTCGCGAGGGCCTCGAGGGGTACGCCGCCCCGTTCGATTCCGAGCCCGCCCAGGGTCCTCAACCGGTGCATCCTGTCTCCCCACTGAGCGTACCGCGGGTGCCGCGCGCGCCGAATGACCGGCGGCTGACCCGGGGCTGACCGATTCGCCTCAACGTAGGTGCGAGCGGGACCGGCGAACAGCCTCCCGCGCCCCGGGAGATCCAACCCCGGAGGAATCCTCGAACCGAACGAGAGGCACCATGTCCGGCCAACCCCGCACCACCCTGATGGCGGCGGCCGCCGCCCTCCTCCTCCTTTCAGCCTGCGACGGAAGGGCCGTTGCAGGCCCCACACCCGAGTCCCCCCTCGCGCCCGGAGACGCGGTCACCGCGCAGGTCGCCGTCGTGCCCCCCGCCGCGGCCGCGGGCATCCACGCGCTCCTCGACTCCTGGACCGCCGCGTGGAACGCCGGCGACGGGACCGCCTACGGAAACCACTACTCCGTCGATGCCGACGTCGTGAACCCGCTGGGCGCCGTCCTGACCGGGCGCGACGTCATCGGCGCCACCCACGTCGTTCTCTTCGACCCCGCGATCGGGCCCTTCCGCGGCACCACGTCGAGCTCGGTGGTTCGGCGCATGGTCGCGGTGACCGGAGGCCTCGTGATCGTCGATCTCACCACGACGGTGACCGGGCTTCCCACCGATCCGCCCCTTCCTCCCCCGACCCTTGTGCAGTGGGCGCCCGGCGTGGTCAAGACCCGCATGAAAATGGTCGTGGGCCGCGTCGACGGAGACTGGCGGTTCCTGGCCCAGCAGATGACGGCCATCCAGCCGTTCATCACGCCCTGACCGCAGGCGTCGCACCGTGAACCGCCGGGGCCGGGAGGGAGGAGAAGGGCCACGACCCCCTCCCGGCCCACCTCCGGCGGCCTCGGATGGATCATCGCCCAGGAGGCGGCCCCGGGCGCTCTGCGGACACCGGGAAGCCGAGGTGCGCGAAGTCGTTCAGCTCCCTTTGGGCATCGGGGTGCTGCACGAGCCCCCCGGCGTTTCGCAGTCGGTGCGTGCCATGCGCGGCGAGACCTCCCCCACCACCGGCGCAGCGGTTGCCGCCGCGATCAGCACCTCGAGGAGCTCCGGCGCCTCGGGCGGCGAGAGGAGGAGCATGTCGCCGCGGCGCACAAGGGCATGGGCTCTCCACCGCCGGCGTTCGCCTTGATGATGGATCCGGAGCAACCGTGCGGGGAATTCCGGCACGAGAACCGCAGCCACGAAGTTGCGCCGACGCACTCTGCGTAATCGGAGTGTTTCGCCTGGGGGTGACGGTGACCGGCATATCGGATCCACCGGTCCGTCTACCGATCCGGCGCGGCGCGCCTTCGGGAAAGTGTGTGCTCCCGTACCGACTCTACCCGGAGTGAGTCGAAGTGTAGACCCAGTACATAGTCCTCACCGATCTCAAAGATCCGAGTGAGCGGGATCGGGACCGTCCCGAGCCACCGGCCTTCCCGGTCGAAGACGTTCCAGTGCGTGGTTCGGCCTTCGTCCTGGCGCTCGAGGGCCCACAGATAACCCAATGCATCCACCGTGATCTGGCCGAACCGGGGATGCGTGGTCTGGGGGGGAAGTCGCGCAAGGATCGCTTCGAACCGGCCCTGGGCATCATGACTCATCCGGTTTGCGACCGCGACGCGCTGAAGCGTGCTCTCCCGCTCCTCCGGGGTGATCCGGGGCGGCGGAGCGTCGAGCCGGATCACGCGCTCGAGGGAGCCCCATCGGTCGTAGACGTACATACCCCGGTCGTCCCCGTGGCTGACCACGATGCGGGCATCCTCGGACCCGCTCGCCACGGCCGAGTTCACCGTGAACAGCGGCGGAATACGAACGGCTGGGCTCGCGCCTTCGCCCGCGAGCACGGCCCCCGCGCGGCCGTCGAACGCGCCAAGAAACCGGGCCTCGTGGCCCTGCTCCACCACGAAGATGTGGAAGGGCGTCCGAATCCATTGGTCCAGGGGGAAATGATCTGCTCGGGGGGCTGCGGGAACGACAGCAAGGAGAAATCGGTCCAGACCGAGGGGAAGGAGGATGTCCGGTTGCCCACCCCCCTCCCGGATCGAAGCAGGGAGGCGCTTCGGGTCGATCGTGCGGATGCTCCGAACCGTTCCTGTGGTATCGAATGCGGTAATGCGGCCCAGGTGGCTCTCCCACACCACCACATCGCCGTTGAGGAGCAGGAGGTGCTGCGGGTCCTGGAACTCTCCCGGCCCTCGTCCGGCACCACCAATGACCTTCACCAGGCGTCCGCCCCGGTCACTTAACAGGAGGCGAGGATTGGTGTGTCCGCCCATCAGGATGGCGACCCTTCCGTCGGGCAGTCGTCCGGCACCCACCACGTTCCACGCAGGGTGGTCAGGGTCCTCACCAAAGGCGAAAGTTGGCCGAGGCTCCACCCACCATTCGTCGCCGGGTCCCCACCGTGGATGCGCACTTTCGACGACCTCAACCCCAACGGGCGTGGCACTGGACGCTGCCCCGGCCCTCTGGATGGTCCCCTCCGAGGGACCGTCGCACCCTGCGATCATGAGTACCGGAACGAACAGCCACCTGGGCGGAGACGGACGGACTTGTTGACGTGTCAGCACACGCGGGGTTCCGCCGCGAACGTCAGGGATCCCGGGTGAGGGAATCACGGCGCGGCAGAAGAGGGAATGGAAATGGCCTCCTGGACATCATCATCGATGAAAAGGGTGAAGGCTGGGACCGGGGAAGCGCAGCCCTTGCGGTAAAACTCTGCGGACCCAGCTCCAGGGAGCAGCACGATGTCGTAGGATCGTGCGGCGATCTCCAACTCAGCACGCAACTTGCCAGGGTCCCGATCGTCGAGGGCCAAGGCAAACCGGGCACGCCAGGCGTCCAGTTCATGGGCTGCCATCCCACCACCCGGGCCGCATTCCGTGTGGCACGGGCCCCACCAATCGGTCGTGGTGGTGTGGCAGGTCGAGAGACCGCCACACCGGGAGCACTCCAAGTGGCCGACACCGTAGTGCTCAGGGGCCGGGTAGCCGCACAAGTCTCCCGATTCATCGAAAAAGGAATGGACCGTCTGTTCGAGGTCGTACGTGAACTCCCAACACCACCCGCATGTGACTTCAGGCCCGGGCTCTGGTTCGGCCACCGCTGCGGCGACCGAGAGGTGTGCGGCGATCGCGCTCGTCTGCTCCTTGCCTACAACCCCCCCATTCCCC
>JBJHCE010000212.1:0-5071 GCA_050485865.1 Gemmatimonadales bacterium
ACGTCGGTGGCGGTGGTCGAGGCCTCGCCCCGGATCTGCTCGGGGCTCGCGTACTCCGGGGTGAAGAACCGGAGCCCGGTGCGGGTCCGGGGAGCCCCCCCGTCGCCGAGCGCCACCGGCGACTCGTCCAGGACCTTGGCGATCCCGAAATCCAGGAGACGCACCCGCCCCTCGGCGGTCACGAGAATGTTCGAGGGCTTCAGGTCCCGGTGCACGACCAGCCGGGCGTGGGCGTGCCGCACCGCCCGGGCCACCTCCAGGAAGAGGGCGAGCCGCGCCTCCACCCCGAGCCTCCGGGCGTCGCAGTAGTCCGGAAGGGGCACCCCGTCCACGTACTCCATGACCAGGTAGGGGCGCCCGTCGTCGGTCACCCCTCCGTCCAGGAGGGGGGTGATGTTCGGGTGCTCGAGGGAGGCCAGGATCTGCCGCTCCGCCTGGAGGCGGAGGTGGAGCTCCTCGGCGTCGAGCCCGCCCCTCAGGAACTTGATCGCCACCCGCCTCCGGAACTGCCCGTCGGAGCGCTCCGCCCGGTAGACCACGCTCATTCCCCCCCGGCCGATCTCGCCGAGGAGCCGGTACGGGCCGATGGGCCGGGGCGGGCGGCCCCGCTCCGGGGGGGCAGACTCCATGCGCCCCACCCCGGCGTCGAGGATCCCTCCCGCCCCGTCGTGGGCCCGGAGGAGTGCCAGGACGCGGTCGCGGAGTGCCGCCTCCCCCGCCGCCTGATCCTCGACGAATTCCGCCCGCGCCGCCGGGTCCACCTCGAGCGCATCCTCGAAAAGCGCCTCCACGCGGGCCCGGAACGCCGGATCCATGGCCTACCCCCCCTGCATCCGGTCCAGGAGCCAGGCCCGGGCCTTCACCCAGTCGCGCCGGACTGTGCGCTCGGTGACCCCGAGGGCCAGGGCGATCTCGGCCTCGGTCATGCCGCCGAAGACCCGGCATTCCACCACCTGCCGCTGGCGGTCGTCCAGGGTGGCGAGCGCCTCGTCCAGCGCCAGGAGCTCCGCCGGATCGGGGTCGCGGGTCGCAAGCGCCGCCTCCCCTCCGGCCAGCGTCACCCGCGCCCAGCCGCCGCCGCGCTTGCCGGCCTTCCGCCCCCGGGCGTGGTCCACCAGGACCTGGCGCATGGCCCGGGATGCGATGGCGAGGAAGTGGGCGCGGTCCCGGGCCGCTTCCGCGCTCCCGGGGGTGAGCTTCAGGTACGCCTCGTGGACGAGGGCGGTGGGGGTGAGGGTGTGCCCCTGGGCCTCCCGGCGGAGCTGCGCTGCGGCGAGGCGCCGGAGCTCGGTGTAGACCCGGGGCACGAGGTCGTCCGCGAGGGGGGATTCCATGGGACCCGAGATTGCGGCGCGCGGCCGCCGTTGTCCAGAGGATCGTGTCGGCGGGGGGGGGCGCGCCCCCTTGTCCCTCTTCCCGTTCCTCCGGTACTCTCCACGGATGCGCCGATCCCTCCTCCTTCCGCTCGTGGCCCTCGTCGGGCTCGCATCCGCATGCACCGGTGAGGCCGCCGACTCCGCCGAGGCCACCGGCACCGCCGAGCCCGTCCGCCCCGGAATCGACGTCCTCCTCTCCGACTCCCTGCACCTGGTGGCAGGGATGCGGGTGGGGCTCGTCACGAACCACACCGGGATCGACGCCTCCGGGACCCACGCCATCGACCGCCTCTTCGAGCACCCCCGGGTGGAGCTCGTGGCCCTCTTCGCCCCGGAGCACGGGATCCGGGGGACCGCCGAGGCCGGGGTCCTCGTGGACCACACCGTGGACGAGGCCACGGGGCTTCCGGTCCACTCCCTCTACGGCGAGACCCGAAAGCCCACGCCGGCCATGCTCGACGGGGTCCAGCTCCTCCTCTTCGACCTCCAGGACATCGGGACCCGCTACTACACGTACGTCTACACGATGGCCCTCGCCATGGAGGCCGCGGGCGAGGCGGGGATCCCCTTCGTGGTCCTGGATCGCCCGAACCCGGTGGGGGGGGAAGCGGTGCAGGGGAACGTCCTCGACCCCGCCTTCTCCTCCTTCGTCGGGATGTACCCCCTTCCCATGCGCCACGGGATGACCCCGGGGGAGCTCGCCCGCCTCTACCGCGCCGAGTTCGGGGTGGATGCGGAGCTCACGGTGGTCCCGGTGGCCGGGTGGCGCCGCGCCATGCTCTTTCCCGAGACGGGGCTCCCCTGGCGGGCCCCCTCGCCCAACATGCCCGATCTCGAGAGCGCGCTTCACTACCCGGGCACCTGCCTCTTCGAGGGGACGAACCTCTCGGTGGGCCGGGGGACCCCGCGGGCCTTCCAGCAGGTGGGCGCCCCCTGGCTCGACGGCGAGGCGCTGGCCGCCGCGCTCCGGGCCCACGACCCTCCCGGGGTGCGGATCGAGGCGGTCCGCTTCACCCCCGAGAACCCCGGCGACGGGAAGTTCGGGGGCGAGGAGGTGGGCGGGGTACGCCTCGTGGTGACCGACCCGGACCGCTACGACCCGGCGCGCACCGGCATCCTCCTCGTGGCCGAGGCCCGGCGCCTCTCCGGCGACCGCTGGCGCTGGGTCCCCTCCCACTTCGATCGCCTCGCGGGGACCGACGCCATCCGGCTCGGGATCGAAGGCGGGGTCGATCCTTCCGAACTCATGCGTTCCTGGGATGCGGAGGTGGCCGCCTTCACCGCGCTCCGGACGCCTCACCTGATCTATCCGTAGAGACCACCGGGCGGCTCCGATCCAGCGCGAGCACCACCACGTACTCGACACCGTACTCCTCGTGAAGGACGCCGAGCACGAAGTCCTCGCCGATCTGATACGGCGTGAGGTTCGGGGGCAGGCTGACTTCGCCGAGGTAGGCGCCCGCCTCGGTGAAGACACCCCATGCACCCCGGTCCGACTCCGGACCCGTCCTGGGTCGGTGGTCGACCCATATCGCGTTCAGGTCGTCCACGAAGAGACCCGAGATCGTGGCGATCGAGGCGGGCGGGGTGATCCGGCTCCGGATGGCATCAAGGTCGCTCCGGTTGCCATACATGAGCTGAGACTGCGCCGCCCGGGCATCCCACCGACTCCAGGCCTCGTCGAGCTCGGCTCGCGTGGGAACTCTGAGACGGCCCGGATCCGATCGCTCGACCACGAGCACGGGCCCCGGGTCCCGGCCCGCGATGTCATGGACCTCGATCCGGTATTCGTGGCTTCGAGCGAAGGCCAGGCGCCCCGGTTTCCCGCCCGTGGCCAGGAACCCGACTTCTCCATGAACCCCCGGCATGTAGAGGGTCCCAGCCCCCTGGATGGACAAGGCCCAGGCATCTTCCCTCAGAAAGACGCCGATCGTGTCGAATCGATCGAGCGACCATGCCGTCCGAACCACCGCTACCTCGATCTTCCACGGACCCGTATCTCTCACCCGTCCGACGTCCGTGTCACATCCGCCGAGCAGGATGTGCTCGTTCAGGAACTTGGGGACGGGTCGGCAGTCGGTTGAGAAGGATCCGGCTTCAATGACCCGTGCCCAGTCGAGGACCTCGTGGTCGAAGAGCGACCCGTCTGCATCGAAGATCACACGGGCAAGATCGTCCTCGACCTGCAGCCGGTCTCCCTCGGCCAGCGCCAGCCCTCGAGGTTTCGGCGACAGGAACTCGCCCGGGCCGTGTCCTCGGCCACCGCTCGTCCACAGGTGGACTCCGGCCTCCGAGAAGCCACGCAGCTCGAAGGAGTGACCATCGAGGACAGCCAGCCCTCCGCCTGGGAGGCGAACGGCCCCGCGCACCCGGCTGAACACGTAGGGGGATTCCCCGTCGATGACGCCGAGACGGAGGATCGTGTCCGTGACACGCCATCCCTCGTCCGCCCCCCAGAGGGGACCCGCGCTGATCACACGGGAGCCGGGATCGGTCGCATCGCTCCCCGGGTGCGGGATGGCCCGATCCCCGCTACACCCGCCGAGGAGGAGCACCAGGGCGGCGGCCCCGACGACCCGCCGGCGCACGACCCTCCGCCGGCGCGCGTACCGCAACTCCGACGGAGCCCCCACGCTCAAATTGCCTGGTCGACCGTTTCCGGTACCGGCCATTCGCCCACGACGAGGCCCCCGCAGTCGCGGAGCTCGATCACGCGACCGCTCGGGTCGACGGAGAGCGAGGGGGTCAGCATCACCTTCCGCATGACATGTTCGGGCATCGGCGCCGCCGCATGTCGCCCCGACTCCTGTTCGCGGCCAAGGCTCGCAAACATGCTGTCCAGATCCCGAGCCACCGCTGCGATGTGGATGCCGCACTCCTGATGGCAGGGTCCTTCCCACGCATCGGCATGACACTGCGAGATTCCTCCACACGCCCGGCACTCCCCGAACGGCGGTTCATACTGCGGGTCCTGACAGCTCTCCTCGGTCGTCGGCCAGAACCAGTGCTCGTCACCTTCCTCCTCACAGACCATGCACTTCACGACCGCCTCGGACACGACCGCTGGGGTGGCACCCAGACTGGCTGAGGAGATGACCGCGACGACGAGGAGAACCGAGGAAATGAACCCGAGACGGAGGATCCGCATTGACCTCATGACTTCCTCCTGGACCTGTTGGTCCGGAACTACGGAATCGGGCCGCCACGAGGGATCTTCCGAACGAACCTGCGGCCCGGCTCCGTCCGTCGGTGCCCGCACTATTCACTCCGGACCTGCTCCTCCGCACCTGCCGTGACTCCTCAAAATTCACGTGCCCCGGTCAATCAGCACTCCTGGACCCAGTCAGGAGGCGCCCGACCATTTCCCGGAGCAGGAGTTCGGATCCGACCTCGTCCAGGCATTCAACTGGGCGCTGGAGGTGCGCAAGGATCTGGTTGGACAGTGTCCCAGGTGAACTGAACCCCAACGTCTCCCATGTCCGCAGGCGATGACTTGGCTCGGCCCTCAGGAGAACTGCGAGGATCACCCGTACCCCCTGGATAAATCGCGAGGGGGAAACGAGGCCAGCATCCCGCATTCGGCGCGCAAGCGTCGACTGCGATACGAAGACACGCTTTGCGAGCATTCCAACCGATCGTTCGCCCCTGGAGATCCCCGCGAGGGTAGCACCCACCAGCCTCGCCACCTCGACACG
>JBJHCE010000213.1:0-4922 GCA_050485865.1 Gemmatimonadales bacterium
TCGAGGGCGGGCCCCCGGAACCGGACCGCGACGCTTGCCGGGTCCGCGCCTCCCGCCACCGTCCACTCGGGGTCGGTCAGGTCCACCCGCACCGCCACGTTCGTGATCTCCTGCTGGTTCCGGGCCTCGAAGCGCACCGAGAACCAGAGGAGCACCGCGATCCCGAGCGCGGAGAGCTTCATGGTCCAGTTCCGGGCGAATGCGCCCCGGATCGTGGCCAGGCTACTCATCCAGGAGACGGCGGATGAAGGTAATGTACTGCTCGTGGTCCCACTCGGTGGCCCCGGAGACCTTCCGGTAGATGCGCCCGTCGCGGCCGATCACGAAGGACTCGGGCACCCCGGTCGTGCGGTAGACCCGCTGGATCGCGCCCTGGGGGTCGAGCCAGATCGGGAAGGTGAGACCGTACTCCTCGGCGAAGCCCGCCACGTCGCCCCCGAGCCGACCGATGGGGTCGCGACGCCCCTCCGGGGCATCGATGCTCACCGCGATGATCTCGAAGTCCTCGCCCTCGAAGTGGTCGTAGAGGCGCTGCATCGAAGGCATCTCGTAGACGCAGGGGGGGCACCAGGTGGCCCAGACGTTCAGGAGCACGACGGTGCCCCGGAAGTCCTCGACCCGGGCCGGGTCGCCGTCCAGGGTCACGGCCTCGAAGGCCGGCGCCATGGCACCCGGGCCCACGGGCTGGTGGCGGTCCCGTGCCACCCAGGCGAACACCACGACGCCCAGCGCCAGGAGCGACGCAACGAAGTAGGGAAGGTTCGAGCCCCGCATCAGCGGCTCCCCCCTCCAAAGGGATTGAGCGACCGGCTGCGCACCACGAGGCGCACCGCGCTCCCCCGGGGGACCATGCTCCCGGCCTCGGGGAAGGTCTCGAGAACGTCGCCCTCGCCGAAGCCGAACCGGGCCCGGTTCTCGACCTCGCCCACCCGGAGGCCGATCTCGGCAAGCACGGCGCGAGCCTCCTCCTCCTGCATCCCCACCAGGTCCGGGAGCTCCACCAGGGGCGGACCCAGAGAAACGGTCATCCGGATTTCGGCGGGGAGGGTCACCCGTGTCCCCGGCGTGGGATTCGTGGACACCACCTGCCCCTCGGGGGCGTCGGCCTGCACCGAGTCCACCGTCACCGCGAACCCGGAGGTCTCGAGCACGGTGAGGGCCCGGTCGGCGCGGAGCCGGGTCACGTCGGGAACGGGGCGCCGCTCGGGGCCCAGGCTCACGGTGAGCTCCACCGCCCCCCCGGGGAGGGAAAACTGCCCGGGCAGGGGCGACTGGCCCACCACTTCACCCGGGGGGATACGCGGGTGGTTGATGGAATCCACCCGACCGGGCTCGAAGCCCCGCTCGGTGAGGACGACCCGGGCCTCGGACCCGGACATCCCCCGGAGGTCCGGCACCTCCGCAAGGGCCAGCGTCTCGGGGCGCTCCGCCGGGAAGACCACCTGGGTGGCGTAGAGGTACCCGCCCCCGGATCCCAGGAGGAGGACGACGAGGGCCACGAGAAAGGGCCGCCCGAGGATCCCCGCCGGTGGGGTCCCCTTCCCCGCCTTCGCGGGCTTCTTCGGTCCGTTTCCGCGCCGTCGGCGCATCGAGGCTCCAAGCATCCTTTCGTCCCTCCAGGGTCACTCCGTGTCCGCCCGCCGGAGGCGCGCGGCAAAGGCACCATCGGACCCGGTCCGGTGCGGGAGAAGCTCGAGCGTCTCCTCCAGCACGAAGTCAGGCCGGCGCACCGTGAAGGCGGCCACCCGGGCCTCGTTCTCCTCCGGTTCGAGCGTGCATGTGGAATATACCAGAATGCCGCCCGTTCCGAGGATCCCCGCCGCCCCGTCGAGGATCCGGTCCTGTACCGCCGCGAGCGCCGCCGGGGCGCCCGGGTCGAGATGCCACCGGGCATCGGGGTGGCGCGCCAGGGTCCCCGTACCCGTGCAGGGCGCATCCACGAGGACCCGGCCCACCGCTCCCGCCGCCAGGGGGGGCGCCTCGCCGAGGGCGGCGGCGACCTCCAGCGGATACCCCGTCCGGGCGGCGTTTTCCTTCACCCGGGCGAGGCGCGCCCGGGACCGGTCGAGGGCGATCACCCGGGCGCCCCGGGCCGCGAGCCCCAGTGCCTTACCACCCGGAGCGGCGCAGAGGTCCGCCACCCGCTCCCCGGGGGCGAGCCCCGCCGCCGCGAAATCGGTCACCGCCGAGGCCGCCGGGTCCTGCACGATGGCGGGTGCATTCGCCGCAAGGGCCGCCGCAACGTCGGCGCCGGGTTCGAGGGGAAGGGTGGACCCGTCCGCGAGCCGGCGGAGGTGTACCCCGGGGATCCGGTTGTTCGCCTCCACCAGCGCCCGGGTCTCGTCGAACCCGAAGCGTTCGAGCCAGCGCTCCACGAGCCACCGGGGATGCGACCCCCAGGTGGAGAGCCACCCCGCCGGATCCTTGCCCGGGTCCGGGAAGCGCTCCTCCCCGCCCCCCTCCTCCGAGAGCCGCCGGAGCACGGCATTCACGAGCCCGGCCCGGGCCTGTCCCCGGCGACGCGCCTGGGCCACCGTCTCGCCGACGGCGGCGTACGCGGGCACGCTCCCCATGGCCAGGAGCTGCCACGCCCCGAGGCGCAGGAGGGTGCGGAGCTCCGGCTCGAGCTCGGCGAGCCCGCGGTGCAGGTGGAGCCCCAGCAAGTGGTCGATCCGCCCGCGGAAGCGCTCGACCCCGTACACGAGCTCGTGCACCCATGCCCGGTCCCGGGGCTCGAGGGCGGGGGCCCGGGACTCCCAGGCCAGGTCGAGGCGTCGCCCCCGCTCGACCTCGAGGAGGATCGCCAGGGCGGTGTCCCGGGGCGTCAGTCGAGCATCCCCCGGGAGGGCGTCGAGGGGACCGCGATCTCCCGCCGGGGCATCCGTCCGGCGAGGAAGGCGTGGCGGCCCGCCTCCACGGCGAGGCGCATGGCGGTGGCCATGGCCACCGGGTCGTCGGCCTGGGCTACCGCCGTGTTCATGAGCACCCCGTCCACCCCCTGCTCCATGGCGACGCAGGCGTCCGACGCCGTCCCGACCCCGGCATCCACGATGATGGGGACCTGGAGCCGGCGCTTGATCTCGCGAATGAAGTAGGGGTTCACGACCCCGAGCCCGCTCCCGATGGGGGAGGCGTAGGGCATCACCGCCGCGCACCCGGCGTCCTCCAGGCGAAGGGCCGTGACGAGGTCGTCGGAGGTGTAGGCGAGGACGGTGAACCCCTCCTCCCCGAGGACCTTCGCTGCCTCGATCGTGGCCTGCACGTCGGGCACGAGGGTCCGTTCGTCGCCGATCACCTCGAGCTTCACCCAGTCGCTCATGCCGGCGGCCCGCCCCAGCCGGGCGTAGCGGATCGCGTCCTCGGCGGTGTAGCACCCGGCGGTGTTCGGGAGGAGGAAGAACTCGGCGGGGTCCAGGTGGTGGAGGATCCCCTCCTCCTTCGTCCGGTCCAGGTCCACCCGGCGCACGGCCACGGTGACCATTTCGGTGCCGCTCGCCCGGAGCGCCTCCACCATCTCCGCGTTCGTCCGGTACTTCCCCGTTCCCAGGATCAGGCGGGAGCCGAAGCGCCGCCCGGCGATCTCGAGCTTCATCCGCCCCCCACGAAGTGCACGAGTTCCAGGGTGTCGCCGGCCTCGAGGACCACTTCGCCGACCCGCTCCCGGGGGATGATCTCCCGGTTCCGCTCCACCACCACGAGGGAGGGGAGGAGCGAGAGCTCCTGGAGGAGCCCTTCCACCGTCGTCCCCTCCGAGAGGGTCCGGCTCTCACCGTTCACCGTCACGTCCATCGATTGCCTGCTCCATCGCGTCCATGAATTCGAGGGCGGCGGCCACCGGATCGTCGCGGTCCCACGCCCCCCGAACGACCGCCACCCCCCATCCTCCGGCCTCCACCACCGCGGCGGCCCGCTCCGGCGTGATCCCCCCGATCCCCACGAGGGGGAGGGAGGGTGCCGCCCGCCGAAGCCGCCGGATCCGCTCGGTCCCCGCCCCGGGCCTCCCGGGATGCGAGGGGGTGGGAAAAAGCGTGCCCACCAGAAGGTAATCGAGTTCGCCGGCGTCGTGGGGTGGAAGGTCCCGGTGAACGGACCGACCCAGGAGTGCGCCGGCGCCGAGCCCGCCCCTTCCGGGGCCCAGGCCCGTCGCGGCCTCCGGCAGGTGGAGCCCCGTCCCGAGTGCCCGGGCGAGCGCCGGCCGATCGTTCAGGAGAAGCGCCCCCGCCCCGTGTGCATCTCCCAACGGTTCCTCCCCCACTCCGGCAACGATGTCCCGGATCCGGTCGTCCGGCGTCTTCCGCCCCCGAAGGTGTACCGCCGCGCCCGCCGCGAGGAGCCCCCGGACCGCCTCCTCGAGCCCCGGGCGGGCCAGGATGCGGTCGTCGGATACGACGTGGAGGCGGGGGACCGGGCGCACCCCACCGCCGCTCAGCGGCCCCGGGCCCACGCTTCGGTGGCCATTCGCCGCTTTCCCGGGGGCTGGATCTCGCCAAAGGAGACCGCCCCGCCCCCGCCGGTGGCCACGACGAGGGGGGCGCCCACCACCGCTCCCGGTTCGGCCCCGGCCGCGCCCTCGGGACGGGGGACCACCCCGGGCCTGAAGAGCTTCACCGGCTCGCCCCCGAGCTCGGTCCACGCGCCCGGCACCGCGTCCATCGCCCGGACCAGGCAGGAGACCTCCACCGCCGGGCGCGACCAGTCGATCCGGGCCGTGTCCCGGTCCACCCGGGGAGCATACGTGGCACGGGCGTGGTCCTGCTCCTGCGGTGCCAGGGTGGGAAGGAGGGCCAGCGTCTCCAGGAGGGCCTCGGCACCGAGCTCCGAGAGGCGGAGTGCGAGCCCCGACATGGTGTCGTCCTCGCCGATGGGGAGGTGGCGCTGGAGGAGGATCGGGCCCTCGTCCATTCCCGCGTTCATCTGCATCA
>JBJHCE010000214.1:0-4893 GCA_050485865.1 Gemmatimonadales bacterium
CGGGCAGTCGTTCATCCATTCGGCGCCGGGAAGGATCGCCCGGGCCCGGGACCTCCTCGACCGCAGGGGGAGCGGAAGTGCCCTCCTGCAGGTGGACGGTGGCGTGGATGCGGAGACGATTCTCCTCTGCGCCGAGGCCGGTGCCGATTCCTTCGTGGCAGGCTCTTCCGTATACGGCCACCCCCGGGGCGTCGGGGCCGGCATCGCGGCCCTCCGCCACGCCCTCTCCACCCTGGGAACGCGGCAGGCATGATCCCTGCACTGGAAGAAGCGAACAGGGCGGTGCTCCTCGACCCGGGCGCCTTCGTGCGGCTCCGGGAGTGGGGAGGCGACGTCCTCGTGGGGAAGATGGTGGACCTCTTCCTCAAGAACGCCCCCGAGCGCCACGCCGAGATCCGCTCCGGACTCGACGAGGGGGAAGCGGAGCGGGTCGAGCGCGGTGCCCACTCCCTCAAGTCGTCGGCGGCGAACATGGGCGCCGAACGGCTGCGGAGGCTCTGCCAGCTCGTGGAGGACGCCGGAGAGCACGGGGCCCTTGACGAGGCCCGCCACCTGGAACCCCATCTTGCCGAGGCGCTGGAGCTTACGCTCCGGGGCCTCGAGCGCCACGCGAACCCACCTTCCCCCGCGCCGGAAGAGCCCGCTCCATGAGCACCCGCCTCGCCCTCGTCGAAGACAACCCGGACAACCGCCTCCTGGTGCACGCGATCCTCGAGGACCGCTACGCCATCGACGAGTACGAGAACGGCATCGAGGCGCTGGAAGGGATGGGCGCCTCGCCGCCGGACCTCGTGCTCCTCGACATCTCCCTTCCGGAAATGGACGGAACCGAGGTCCTCAAGCGGATGCGGACGGACCCGGACCTCAGGGACGTCCCGGTCATCGCGCTCACCGCGCATGCCATGACCGGGGACCGGGAGCGCTTTCTCGCCCTGGGCTTCGACCACTACATGACGAAACCCATCATCGACGAGGAGGAACTCGTCGGGGCCATCGAAGGTCTCCTCCTGCGCCGGCGGCAGGGAGGGGTGTGAAGGCCATGCCGCTGGGGGGGCGGGGCGGGACCCGCATCCTCCAGTACCTGGTCCTTGCCCTCCTCCTCGTGACCGGGGCGGCGCTCCTCCCCGGCCCCCTCACCCGGGTCGACCCCTGGGTACACGCGGTGGTGGAGGCGGTGGCCACGGTCCTCGCCCTCGTGGTGGGCGCGCTGGCGCTGATCCTCTTCCGGGCCCGGGGCCGGGCCACCTATCTGTTCATCGGGACGGGGTTCCTGGCCGCCTCCCTCCTGGACGGGTGGCACGCCCTCGTCTCCTCCCCCCCGGTGGCGCCGCGCCTCCCCACCCCGGGCGACGACCTCGCGGCGTGGAGCTGGCTCGCCGGCCGCTTCTTCCTTGCCCTTTTCCTCCTGGCCGCCTGGTGGGTCCGGGAGCGCCGGGGGGAGGCGGGCGACGTGGAGCGCCCCGCCTTCCGGAAGCCCCCGAAGGCCGGGTCCCTCTTTGTCACGGCGGCGGGGCTCGTGGCGGTACTCTTCGCCTTCCTCCTCCTCGTGCCCCTCCCCCCGGCGGTGCATCCCGACGCACTCCTCCCGCGAATGGGCGAACTCGTGCCGGGACTCCTGTTCGGCGCCGTTCTCGTGGGAATTCTCCGCCAGGGGGGGTGGCGCCACGACCCCTTCGAGCACGCCCTCGTCCTCTTCCTGGCGCTTTCCACCTTCCTCCAGTTCGGGTACGTCCTGTTTTCGGCGCACCCCTTCGACCTCCTCTCGCTGGTGGGGCGGCTCCTGAAGGCGGGGAGCTACACGGTGGCTGCGGGCGGACTCCTCCTTTCGGTGGACCAGGTCTTCCGGAGGGAGCGGAAGGCGCAGGCGGCCATGGCCGAGGCGAATGCGGCGCTCACCCGCGAGATCTCCGCCCGCCGCGAGTACCAGGAGCGGAGCCGGGAGTCGGAGGCGCGGCTGAGCGACTTCCTGGACCATGCCCACGACCTGATCCACTCGGTGGACGCGCGCGGCCGAATCCTCTACGTAAACGAGGCCTGGAAGCGGAGGCTCGGCTACTCCGATGCCGACATCCGGGCCATGCGCCTCCGGGAGATCGTCCACGCGGACTCCCTGGCCACCTTCGATGCGGCCACCGAGCGGATCCTCTCCGGCGAGCCCGTGAGCGACGTCCAGGTCACCCTCCTGGCCCACGACGGCTCCCCGGTCGCCCTGTCGGGGAGTTCCAACTGCCGCTTCGAGAACGGCCTTCCGGTGGCCACCCGCACGATTCTCCGGGACATTTCCGGAGAGCGGGAACGGGACCGGGCCCTGGCCCAGGTGGAGGCGAGCCTCCGCGGGGTCTTCGAGAGCACCGGGGACCCGATCTGGTCGGTGGACCGGGAGGGGAAGCTCACGACCTTCAACACCGCCTACGCCCTCCTCGTGGAGGTGATCACGGGCCACACGCCCGAACCGGGCGAATCCACCTTCTCCTTCATGAGCGACGAGGCGGCGGAGTGGTACCGGGGATGCCATGAGCGCGCCCTCCGGGGGAGCCGGTTCACGGCCACGAGGGAGGAGGACGTGGATGGCCAGCCCCGCTTCTTCGACCTCTACTTCAACCCCATCGAGTCCGCCGACGGGGGAATCACCGGGGTCGTGGTCTTCGCCCGGGACGCCACCCGGCGGCACCGGGTGGAGGAGGCCCTCCGCCGCGCCAAGCGCGAGGCCGACGAGGCGAACGAGACCAAGAGCCACTTCCTGGCCGCGATGAGCCACGAGCTCCGCACCCCGCTGAACTCCATCATCGGCTTCTCGAACATCCTCCTCAGGGGGCATGCCGACGCCCTCCCGGAGCGGGAACGGGGCTTCCTGGAGCGGATCCAGGCGAACGGGAAGCACCTGCTGCACCTGATCAACGAGATCCTGGACCTGTCGAAGATCGAGGCGGGCCGGATGGAGCTCCAGCTCGAGCCCGTCGACCTGGCCGCCCTGGTCCGGGAAACCGCGCAGCAGCTCGAAGCCCAGGTCACCGGGCGTCCGGTGGAACTCCGCTCGGAGGTGAACGGGACCCCTGAGCTCTTCGTGACCGACCCGGCCCGCCTCCGCCAGGTCCTCATCAACCTGACGGGAAATGCCCTCAAGTTCACCGAATCGGGCTCGGTGACGGTCCACCTGGACACGGGGGAAGACGGCAGGACCCCCGAGCGGATCAGGGTCCGGGATACCGGGATCGGGATCCCCTCCGACCGACTGGACGCCATTTTCCAGGCCTTCGAGCAGGCCGAGGCGGGCACGTCCCGGCGGTTCGGGGGGACCGGGCTCGGCCTGGCCATTTCCCGCTCGCTTTGCCGCCTCATGGGCTTCGACCTCGCGGTCACGAGCGAGGTGGGCGAGGGCTCGGAGTTCTCCATTGCGCTGAACCCCGGCTCGACCCCCCCGGGCCCCCGGAAGGTCCCGGCGGAGCTCGAGGGGACGCCGGGACTCACCCTCCTCCCGGACCCCCTGAAAGGGGAAGAGGAGACCCCGGGGACCACGGCGCCGGGCGAGGCCCCGGCCCCCCTCGCCGACACGCCCTTTGCCGCGGCCCCGACCTTCCGCGTGACCGCCGCCGACGCGGAAGGGGAAGGGGAGGCGCTCCGGGGCCGGACGATCCTCGTGGTGGACGACGAGGCCGACTCCCGGGACCTCCTCCGGCACATGCTGGAGGAGCTGGGCTGCCGGGTGGTCACCGCCCGCGACGGGGTCGAAGGCCTCGACGTGGCCCGCCGCGAGGCTCCGGACCTGATCACCCTGGACCTCATGATGCCCCGGATGAACGGGTGGGAGATGCTCCGCGCCCTTCGCGACGACCCGGAGATCCGCGAGGTCCCGGTGGTGATCGTGAGCCTCCTGGCCGAAGACGGGAGCGGGCAGGTCCTGGGCGCCGTGGACCTCCTCCAGAAGCCGGTGGACCGGGATGCGCTCTCCCGGGCGGTGCGCCGGAACCTGACCCGCTCCGGGGCCCGGGTCCTCGTCGTGGACGACGACCCCGATGCCCGGAGCGTCCTCGCCCGCTACCTGGAGGACGCCGGGTTCGCGGTCCACGCCGCCGAGCACGGGCTGGAAGCGCTCCGCTACCTGAAGCGCGTCCCGGTGGAGCTCGTGATCACGGACCTCTCGATGCCGGTCATGGACGGCCTCACCCTTCTGTCGAGGATGCGCGCCTCCCCGGACCTGGCGCTCGTTCCCGTCCTCGTCCTGACCGGGCGCGACGTGACCCCGTCCGAGCGGGGGGTCCTGGACCGGGCCGGGGTCCCGGTGCTCAGGAAGGCCGGGCCCGTGGAGGAGGAACTCCGCCGCGCCCTCGTGGCGGTGGCCGAGCGCGCAGGCTTCCGCGCCGACTGAAACGCCGCTCGCCCGGAAGGGTAGCCCGGCAGATGAAGCCCTCCTCCACTGCCGCCTCCGCCGTTCACCCCTTGCGTGTCCGGGCGCTGAACGACGCCCCGGTCCGGTCGGCGGACGCCGGCGCCCGCCTCGTCCTCTACTGGATGACGGCCTTCCGGCGCCTCGAGTGGAATCCCGCCCTGGAGCACGCCGTCGGGTGGTCCCGGACCCTGGACCTCCCCCTCCTGGTCTTCGAGCCCCTCCGCGTGGGGTACCGGTGGGCGAGCCTCCGCCATCACCGCTTCTGCGCCGACGGAATGCGGGAGCACGCCGCCCGCCTCGAGGGGCAGCGCACCGGCTACTACCCCTACCTGGAGCCCGAGGAGGGGAGGGGGAAGGGGCTCCTCGCCGCCCTCGCCGCCCACGCCGCCCTCGTCGTCACCGACGACGCTCCGGTCTTCTTCCTTCCCCGCATGCGCGCCGCCGCCGCCCGCGTGATCCCGGTGCGCCTCGAGGCGGTGGACGGGTGCGGCATCCTCCCCCTGGCC
>JBJHCE010000215.1:0-4863 GCA_050485865.1 Gemmatimonadales bacterium
GAGCGGCCCACGGTGAACGTTCCTCCGCAGGGTTCGATCTGGCCGGTGAGGCGGGCGCCCCCGGCCTCGCCGGTCACGGAAAGCTCGATCTCGGGGGGAAGGTCGTGCTGCCGCGGCGCGTTCTGCGCCCCCGCGAGACGGAGCGAGAACTCCGAGGTCCGCTCCCCGTTCAGCGTGTAGAATGCAGTGCCCGGCACCGGCGCCGAGTCCTCGGGCAGCCTCAGGCTCGCCGTTCCGGTCACCGAGGATCCCGATCCGGTGACGGAGAGGAACATGGGGCCGTTCACCTCGCCGCACCGGTACGTCCCGTTGAAGAACCCCGTCATCGGGTCCTGCTCGGTCGCGTCGATCGAGCATCCCGCGGCGGCGGCGGCGAGGATCAACCCGGGAACGAGGACCCCGAATCCGGGGCGGGAAGCGGTCCCGGGATCACTCCCCCCGAGCCCCTCGTCGCGCCCCCTCATCGCCCCCTCCCGCACCCCCGTGTCTGGCCCCGGCGAGGTGCGCTTCGGTACACCTGAGGGGGTCCCTCGCGGGCAGAGGCTCGATGGTTACCGTATGGGTAACAACCGGGACAGGCGCGCCGTCCACCGAACCGCGACCGGCCCGTTTGTTACCCATACGGTGCGTTTCGGGACAGGCGTGATCCGCACCCCCCTCGTGTGGCCCATTTGTGACCGCCCCGCCCCCCCGACCACGCGATCTACCCGGTCCTCTGGCCGCCCCGCGCTTGGAGGTCGCAGGCGCGCCCGCCCTCCGCGACCCCCCCGCGGCCCCGCCCTTGAAGGCCCCCCCGCGCCCCCACCCACGTCCGGGCGACCCGCCCCCCCGCCCCCTTCACCCCCGAAGCGACCCCACCGTTCTCCCGAGCCCCTCCTCGAGCCCCACCCGCACCGCCCACCCCGTCGCCTCCGAGAGCGCCCGGACGTCGGCGAGGGAGTCCCGCACGTCCCCGGGACGCGCCGGCCCGTACGCGGGGGCAACCTTCGCCCCGGTGAGCCGGGCGATCTCCTCCCAGAGCCGGTTCACCGAGATCCGCTCCCCGCACCCGACGTTCATGACCCGCCCCCGCACCCGCGCCCCCTCCACCGTCGCCGCCCGGAGGTTCGCATCCACCACGTTGTCGATGTACGTGAAGTCCCGGGTCTGCTCCCCGTCGCCATGGATCTCCGGGGCCCGCCCCTCGAGGGCGAGCTTCACGAATTTCGGGATCACCGCCGAATAGAAGGAGTCCGGGTCCTGCCCCGGCCCGAAGACGTTGAAGTACCGGAGCACCACCGTGTCCATTCCGAAAAGCTCCGGCCACGACCTGCAGTACTGCTCCCCGGCAAGCTTCGCCACGGCGTAGGGCGACCGGGGGTTCGTGGCCATCGCCTCGTGCTTCGGAAGCTCCGGCGTGTCCCCGTAGGCCGAGCTCGACCCGGCGTACACGAAGCGCTCCACCCCGGCCTCCTGAGCCGCGTGGAGAAGGTTCAGCGTTCCGGTGGCACAGGCGTGGTGCGTGGCCAGGGGGTCATCCACGCTCCGCGCCACCGAAGGGATCGCCGCCTGGTGGAGCACGTGGGTCACCCCCGCCATCGCCGCCCGGCAGGTCCCCGGCTCCACGATCGTCCCCTCCAGGAGCTCGTACCCCGCGCGCCCGCCGAACTCCGCCACCCGCTCCCGCTTCCCCGTCGAGAAGTCGTCCACGATCCGCACCCGCTCCCCCCCGTCCAGGAGCGCCCGCACCAGGTGGCTTCCGATGAATCCCGCCCCCCCCGTGACGAGCCAGAGTCGCGAGGAGGAGGGGCCGGACGGGAGCATGAAGTCGGTCATGACGCGCGGGGTGGAGTGAGGGAACGAGGAAGGGCACCGGACCCGAGCGGGCCGGTGCTCCGAAGGCTTCTCCTTCGGGGGATGCGAAGGTAATGGACGAGGGGCGGGGCGGGCAGGGGCGTCGCCTCTCCCACATGCCACCGCAAGCGGGCAGGATTCAGCGTTCGGCACCTCGCGACCCGTCGAGTTACGCAAGACCCCCCGGATTTCGAGAAGGATTCAGCCCTCGACCGCCGGAATCCCGCCGAGGCCTGAATCTGTCTCGATATCCGGGAAGGATTCAGCGCTCGACCCCCGCCACACCCCCGAACGGGGAATTCTTCCCGCAACTCCGCCGCCCCGCACGCAGGTGAAGCGAGGGGGGGGGATGCATCCCCATCCGACCCGAAGGCGGCTCCGCCCATGCGGGGCCGCCCGGCCTCTCGGCCGCCCACCCGACCGGATGGATCGCGGCGCCCCCGGCCCGAGAACCCGACACCCCTTGCTACACGTACCCCGCGCCCTGGTAGCGGCCGAACCCCTCGCGGACGAGCGCCTCCAGTTCGGCGAGGAGCTCGGGGTCCGGGGCCCTGAAGTTGAAGCACGACTTCCCCTGCATCCGCGCACGGAGCCCGTCGGAGATCCCGTCCAGGAGCTCCGGCCAGAGGTACACGGGCATGAGGTGAAAGCTCACGTACTTGCGGCCGGTGCGGACCGCGCCGAAGAAGAGGGGCTTCCGGTTCGCCTGGAGGTGGGCGGTGTCGAGGTAGAAGTGGTCGGCCCCGTCATGGACCGTCACGAGGGAGGGCGCGAGGGGCTCGAGGATGCCCTTGAGGGCTTGGAAGGTCGGGTCGAGGTCCGGGGCCGGCATGGGCGTTCTCCTTTTCGGCTTCAACGCGCTGGGCGCAGGGTGTGGATCCGGGTGGACGAGCAGGGAACGGGTGGGGCGGGCTGCCCTGCCCCGCGCCAACCCGCCTCCCGAAGGGCCGGTTCCCGCCGCAGCGCAACGGCTCCGAACCGGCCCACGACCACGACCACCGCCAGCGCGATCACCCCCATGCGCCAGGGGCGCACCCCCTCGGCGAGCCCCACGAGCATCACGAACCCGATCATCGCGGCGAGCCCCACCACGCCCAGGTCCGCCGGTGGAAGAAGGCGAGAAGCAGGGGCAGCAGGGTCCGCATGGAGGGGGCCCGGGAGTCCGGGTGGAGCGTCACCTCCGGATCTCCAGGACATGGACCGTCTCCACCCCCGAGCCGTCCCACATGACCCCGGTCACGTGATCGAGCCCGATGTCCGTGATCGCGAGTTCCGCCGGCACGGTGGCCCGGGCCTCGATCCATCCGTCAGGGTCGAACACCGTGAAGGTGCGGGGCTCCCGTTCATCCCAGGGAAACCGCCAGTCCTCGACCCAGAGCCGGCCAGCCGGATCCAGGTGGATCGCGGCGTGGGTCGGGAGGGTGTAGCCCGCCCCGGCGCGCTCGAACGAGGTCGTGGCCAGCTCCCGCACCGCCCACTCGACCATGGCACCCGGCCGCCCCACCGTCGCCTCGACGAAGCGTTCGATGTGCTCGGGAGTGACCGGGCGGGGATCCATGTCGTCTCTCCGGATGATGCGGAGGAGGTCGCCCCCGGTACCGAATACCTGGAACTCGTAGCGCCCGGTGTTCGAGACCACGACCGGCCCGCCGCGTGCCACGAGGAGGGGTTCGGCGTGGAAGGGCACCGCCGCGGGGCGCGCCACGGCCCCCCCCCGCGGGGGCTGCCGCTCGATCCACATGGGGATCTGGAGCGTTCCCCGGAACTCGGCCCCGGCGACCCACGCACCCTCCGCGCCCATGTGGACCACCGAGGCCGCAGTCCGCATCGTGTCGACCTGGGGAGCCGGCGGCGGAACGGCCGGAGACTGGAACGCGATCGCGTGCGCCCCTTCGGCCAGGGGACCTGCAAACAACAGGTTGCGCCAGCGGGCGAGCTGTGCGCTGGGGCCCGACCCGACGGTCCGGAACTCGGGGCGCTCGTGGAGCCACCAGCGGTCGGACATGCGCGCGGTGTAGAGCTCCCGGATCGAACGGTCCTCCAGGAACTCCCCCTCCGGCCCGACCCGGGTGATCCGGAGGTTCGCCCGGTCGTAGACCACGAGCGTGTCTCCCGGCAGGAGCACCACCCGGTTGAACTCCCGGAACTCCCGCGGTCCTTCCCCCTTCCGCCCCACGCTCCGAAGGAAGCGCCCGTCGGCGCCGAAAAAGCGGAGCTCGCCGCTTCCGAAGTCCGCCACCACGATCCGGCCGTCCGAGAGGCGACCCGCGAATTCCGCACGGGAGAACATGTAGGGGAGCTCGCCCTCCACCTCGCCCAGCACGAGCGCCGGACCGGGACCCACCTGCCAGTGCGGGACTTCGGGTGTGAGGCGCATCGTGGCGACCGCGATCCCGGCGCTGTCCCGGAGCTCGCCGGGAAGCGGGCTCTCCGGCCGGGCGGACTCCTCCGACGGCGGGGGCGAATCCCCGCAGGCGGAGGCAACGGTGAGGACGAGGACGAGGACGAGGACGAAACGCCCCCACGAGGTCCCCCGGACCGGCGCAGCGTGCGACCTGGTGCCGCTTCGCCCCCCCATGGAGCCCCTGGGTCCCGGCTGCGGCCGCCCCCGACGTCGAAAGGAGCTGGATCCGATCCTGACTCCCAGCTCACTTGTGTCTACATGTAATGACAACTCCCCCTCCTTGCGCTGCAAGGGCTCGGACCACTCCCGGGGCACGTGGGCGGACGCCCCCGCCATTCCTCGCACCCCGGCGGGGGCCGAAGCTCGCGGACGGTGCCGCTGTCACGTTCCAGGAGGAGTGTTTCCGGGAACTCCAGCCGGTCGCGCAGGCGGCCCGTGTCCTCGGTGAGGACCCGGTCCTCGAGGCGCCTCATCCGGTACCAGAGCCACCCGACCATGCCGAGCACCCAGGTCGACCCGCCCACGGCAAGTACGGTCACGAACCGCGCTTCCAGGCAAACGGCACCTCTCTCCAGCTGGCCCCATCACCCCGTCGAGGCATATGGATGCGACTTGAAGGACCGTCC
>JBJHCE010000216.1:0-4847 GCA_050485865.1 Gemmatimonadales bacterium
GCCTTCCATCGCCTCCCGGGCTCACGGCCGCCCCCGCCATCCCCGACTCTTCGGCACCTTGCTCGGCCAGACGCCACGCCCCACCTTGCCTCACGCCCCTCAGAGGGCGTTTGGATTTCCTATCCCTTTGCGCATCCCGAGCACGGTCTGTAGACTGTCGAACAAGAGGTAGGAGATGGACCATTTGAACCGGGAGGTTGAGATGCTCCGGACCACTGGACGGCTGACGCCGTGGTTTGTGGTGGTGATCGCCATGGTATTCGTCGCACCCCTTGTGGTGGCCGAGGTGCCCGACTCCGTGGACGATCCGGATGTGGTGGTGTGCAACTTCTGGGATTCTGGCTCGCATTGCTGCGTTTGCGAATTCATCGATGACCCGCATGGACCCGTCCCAACGGAGAGAGAGTGCGTGTCGAGGGACGATGGCTACGAGAAATGCGGGACGACCTTCTTGGACGATGGGTGCATGACTAACTGGGTCACCTGCCGAATCGTCAACTGATCGGGGCGTTGTGGGGACTCTCGTGCGCCTGGATGACCGGTTCCGGTTGATCGGCTGGTCACCCGTGGTCCTGGTGTTATCGGCCCTACTCCTTGTGGCCTGCGGGGATCCAGCACCAGGCTCCGCTCTGGACCCCTCTTCGATCCCGCGGCTGCAGGTCGACGAAGAGTTCCGGATTGGCGTGGCTGAGGGGCCGGGCGCAGAACTGTTCGGCCGGATCGAGCAGGCCACAGTCACAGAAGGGGGCGAGCTCTGGCTCTTCGACAACCTCCCGCCGCGGATCCACCGCTTCACACTTGACGGCGAGCCCCTCGGCACCTTGGGTCGCGGAGGCGAGGGCCCGGGCGAGTTCTCTCAGGTCCGCGGGATGCTGGCGCTTGAGGGAGGCGACGTGGTCGTGCTGGATACGGGGGTGCGCAGGCTCACGAGGTTTGGGCCCGATGGCACGCTGCTTGGTACTGTTCCTCTTCCGGAGGGGGTTTCGTCGGGTCCTATCCGACAGGACCTGGCGGGCCACCTCTATTTGCGCGCGCAGGACCTCTCTGACGCCACCCGACGGCCCGGCTCGCCGTCCTACGTGTGGCTTCGACTGTATGGCGACCTTTCGGTGGGGCACCGGCTCCCCATCCCGCCTGAAGACACCGAAGTAGTCATGGTATTTGGCACTCCGACGGGGCCGGTGGCGCCGAACCTGACTCGTACCCTGCAGGCGCTCGGCGGCACGGGCGAGGTCCTCTGGGCTCGCAACCGCAGCTACGTGCTTCGTCGAGGTGCTACCGACCCAGCGATCGCAGACACCTTCGGGGTGGTGGCGGCGCAGCCGGTGCTCAAGACCCCGGGAGAACGGAGGGAGCTGGAGGATCGCATTCAGGAGGCGATGAACTCCTCACGGCCCCCGAGCCTCGATTCGGAGAAGCCCACCCTGCAAGACCTTTCGGTGGACCAGGATGGCCGACTCTGGGTTCAACTTCGAGCCGAGGCCGAGGAGTTTCCGGACCGATCAGGGTTTCGGTGGCAGGAACGAGGCGTATGGGACGTTTGGTCCCCCGAGGGGAGCATGCTCGGGCGTATTGAACTCCCTCCGATGCACATCTGGATGACCGCCCGGGGAGACCGGTTTTGGGTGCGGACCTTCGGCTCTATGGCTGAGCCGCAGGTTGTCCAGTACCGAATCCACTGGGCTGAGGCGGCCGATAGGGCTTATGATGGCCGCTAATGACGAAGCCTTGCCTGCGGAGATCCGATCATGATTGCGACCCTCGCCACCGGCGCCGTCCTCGCGGGCGTGCTCTCGGGACCATGCCCCGCGACCGATGCTCCGCCCATTGCCATTGACCGAAAGGCGTTTCAGGAGATCATGATCCATGATGCGTACGGCGGGAACCTCGAAGGCCGATCCATCCTTGGTGTGATTCTGGAGGCCCCGATCGGTCTGCGATACGCGGTGGACGGGGAGCCCCTCCCCGCGGGCGTCCCAAGTGCTGTGACGGGCGTGGATCTGGGTGCCATTGAGACGGCATGGGTCCTGGGAAGCGGCGAGGAATCCACGATTATCCAACTGGTCCGCCGCGGGTCCGCCGCGCCGGCGGCGGGCGGACTCTGCATTGAGCTCATGACGGTCCCCCTGGACCCTGGGTATCTTTCGCAGGTCGAAGAGTTGGGCGGCCCCGGCACTCCCGGGCTGGTTCTCGCGGTGCTGAATACGGTCGTGCTGTCCTGGGCGGCAAACCTTGCGATGAGCCCTGAGCAACGCAGTGCGCGGTCGGCTCGACAGGTAAGTGTTTGGGGCACCAGCGTTCGTGTTGCCGCCCCCTGGCTCCGGGACCACGAGGAATACCGCGATCAGCCGGGGCTCAGGCTCGCATTCGGCGAACTCCGTGGCGACGCCCGCGACCTGTTCCCCGACCGTTGATGGCGATGTCCCGATGGCTCCGTGACCACGTCCACCGCGGCCGTGCACCAAGATGGGGCGCGTGGCTTTCTACGCTTCTCGCCCTGAGCGTTGCCGCATGCGGGCCGACCGACCATGCCTCCGAATTCGAAGTCGTGGAGCCGGGGGAACACCCTTTCGACCTCCTCCCGGAGGCGCGCCTCGAGGAACTTGGTTCACTTGGGAGCGAAGGTGTGCCCTTCTCCGTAGGATGGGCCTGGACGGTCGCGCCTGTTTCGGATACCTCGTTCGTGGCACTTGTTCGTGAGCCCGGAGCCGAGGCTTCCGGAATCGCGCACGTGACCGTTGGCGGCAGGGTCGTCTCGTGGGTCGCCAGTGCACGGGAGCTTCAAGCGGTCGCTAGGGGCAGGATTCCGAACTTCGGGGTGTCAGGTGATTCGGTCTGGATTTTCGCCTCGGATCGGACCGGTGATCTACTGATTCTCCGGTCCCTTGCCGGTGACGAATTGGGGCGCCGCGTGGCCCCCGTGGACTTCCGCTCGGCCTTTCAGGAGGGAGCGACTGACGCCGTGACCGGGATCCTGGTGGGGGGGGTGGCGTTCGTATATACATCCCCTTCTCTTCCGCCGCTTCCACGGAGAGTGTTTCCCCGTTCTGCCATGATCGTTGAGCTCGAGCCTGGTGTTCCCGGCGACACGCTCTTTCGCGGAACCGAGGTCCGCCCCGGCCTGGCCGGAGGATCCTTCACGCGAGCCGGCCTCTTTTCAGCATCCTTCGAGCCCTTCGGGTACCCGCCGATTCACCATCTTGCGTCCACTGGGGACCGCATGGTGGTGGTCGACTGGGACGCGGAGGAACCCGCAGACCTGGAGATCCGCGTATGGTCGTTTCGGACCGGAGAGGTGCAGCTCATGAGCGTCGACCTTCCCCGCCTTCGCATGCCTGAAAACGTTCGTTCCCGGGTAGTCGATGTGGGAGTGGAGGCGCTGGATCGAATGGAAGACCGCCGAGGTCGATGGGATCCCGCGCTTCCGGCCCTGGAGCGAGGAGCGGAGGCTCTCCAGGACTATGTGCACTTCCCCGTTTTCATGCCGAGCGTTCGGGCCGTCCACTCCGGCGAGGATGGAACGATCTGGCTCCTTCGCGACGAGCCATCCCCCCTTTACTTGGGAGGGGACTTTGAGGAGTCCGGAACGATCACCTGGATCGCCCTCGACCCCGACGGTGTACCTCTCTTCCGAATCAGCCTCCCCGAACGCAGCCGGCTCGTCATGGCGTCCCGGTCCGAGATCTGGACGATCTCCCTCGATGATCGTCGGTTCATCCGGTGGCGGGTGGAGGGTTCCGACCGCGAAGACGGCTCTACCGCGAACCTCGTCGACCGGCTTGAGGATGATAGATCACGTGCCCAGGAGCCCGCGTGAAGACGTGGGGGCCTTGGATCCTGGCCGCCTTCGCGGTCGGGTTGGTGACGGGAGCGAGGGCCTTTTCTGACGATCCCATGCCCACCGTAGATGCTGCGGGGATGTCGAGGGATGCGCTGGATTCGTACGTTCGCGACTCGTTTGTCCAGATTCTCGACCGGTCCTTCCAGGAAACCGGGGTCTTCGATCGGCTCCGCGGGTCCGAACCGGTCGATATTCTCCTGGTCTCACCCAACTGTGTCCCGTCGGCCCAGGCGATCGACAGCGTGCGACACCGCAGTCCACCCGGTCGGGAGGTCGTGTTGGTTTCCGCAGCGGAGGATGAGGCATGGATCACCGCGAGCCATCCGGACTTCCCAATTGCCGACCCGATCATCGCAGAGCAGATCAGGGAACTGATTCCGATCCGAGTGGGGCCCACATTGATTCAGATCCGGTTCCGGACAGTGGTTGGGTTCCGGCTCGGGCTGACCAGTGTCCTCCAGGGCCTGGAACCAGGGTAATCGGCGTCTGGCGTACCCCGTTGCGTAGGCATCTCGACCGCGAGGGGCCGATTCTGCAGCGAGGGGCCCATTCTGCGGGCAGTTCGGTGGAAGCACGATGGATTGCCTCGGATACATCTCCTCGGTGCGGCGGAGGAGGCATTCTCGGAGCGCTCGGGGTTTCGCGGGAAGGCGGAACTGACAGCGAACCTTCTCGTTCGGAGTGGTTTTCATGATGTCTTCCAACAGACCCGGGCAGAGAGCACTCCCGAGCTTGTGGCGCGCACTTATGCTCCTCGCGGTCTCGGGCAGCTTCGCCGCAGCGCCCGCCGGTGCGACTTCTCCGATGGTCATGAGTTCCGATGCCTCCGCTCCCGGTATCTGGCTCCACGCACCCGATTCGGTGCTCCACGGTCGCATCTGGAGTTCCCCCGGTTCGGTGGACACCCCACTTTTGAGGTAAAGGAGGTGTCCGCATGGCACAAGTGAAGAAGACGTACCCGGCGGAGTTCAAGCGTCGGATGGTGGAGTTGGTTCGGGCTGGCCGG
>JBJHCE010000217.1:0-4839 GCA_050485865.1 Gemmatimonadales bacterium
GGCGCTTCTGGGCGATCCGGGTCTGGAGCTGGGCCGAACGGTCCACCGCCTGCCCGTCGACGGAGACGATCACGTCTTCCATCCGGAGCCCTGCAGCCTCGGCTCCCGAGCCCTCGGTGACCCCGCTCACCAGCGCCCCGGTGGCCCGCGGAAGCCCCAGGTACTCGGCGTCCTCGAGGGTCACGTTCCGCATGACCACGCCGAGGAGGGGCCGGCGCACCTGGCCGTACTCCACCAGGTCCTCCATGACCCGGCGCGCCAGGTCGATGGGAATGGCGAAGCCGTACCCCTGGTAGAACCCGGTCCGCGAGGCGATGGCCGAGTTGATCCCGATCACCTGCCCCCGGACGTTCACGAGGGGCCCCCCGGAGTTTCCGGGGTTGATGACCGCGTCGGTCTGGATGAAGTCCTCGATGGCGAACTGCGAGGACTCGCTCCCCTGGCGCTCGAGCTCGTTTCGGAGCAGGTCGAGGGGGCGCCCCACGGCGCTGATGATCCCGGCGGTGACCGTGTAGTCCAGGGAGGATCCACCCCCGAACCCGGGGTTCCCCACCGCCAGGACCCACTCGCCCACCCGCACGTCCTCGGACGACCCGAAGCTCATGGTGGGGAGGTTCCGGTCCTCGATCTTGAGGACCGCCACGTCGGTGGTCGGGTCCGTCCCCACCACCTCGGCGCTGTACTGCCTCCGGTCGGGGAGGGTCACCGTGATCCGGCTCGCCCCCGCCACCACGTGGTCGTTCGTGAGGATGTACCCGTCGGGCGAGACGATGAACCCGCTTCCGCCCCCGATCTGGAGGCGCTCCTGCGGCGCCGGGGACCGCTCCTGCCCACCCCCGCCCCCGGGCATGTCGGGGAAGAAGCGGCGCAGGAGGTCGTCGTCGAAGGGCATCTGCTGCCCCTGCGAGGGCGAGGCCACGCGCTGCGAGCGCTCCGCCTCGATCCGGACCACCGCCGGGGTCACCGCCTCGGCAATGTTCACGAAGGCGTTGCTGAGATCCACCGCCGGAGCCACCAGCGCCTCGGACACCTGGGGCTGGTCCATGATCGAGGGCATGGCGGTGAGGGCGGTCCACCCCAGCGCCCCGGCGGCCACGAAGCCGACGGTGCCGGCAATGAGGGCCGTCGAGGCCACCTTGAGCTTGGTCTTGAGCGGGTCAACCATGGAAGTGCCTCATGATTCGTGCGGGTCCACGTGATCCGAGCGTATCGGTGCGGGGGATCGGCCTTCTCCTACCCGGTGGGGGGAGTCGGGATCCCCGCACCGTCCGCCTCACCGGGTACGATGCAGGCGGGGGCCCGGAGCGTTGCCCCGGGCCCCCGCGTTCCCTACCCGGCGGGCCGGGTCAGTTCTTCTCTTCCTCGACGATCTCGTAGTCGGCTTCGACCACGTCGTCTTCCTCCGACGCACCCCCGGCCGTCTCCTCCTCCATGACCGGTCCCTCGTCCGCCGCAGGCGCCGCCTCGGCGGCCTGCGCCTGGTAGACCTGCTGCCCGGCGGCGCTGAAGGCCTGGGCCAGCTCGTCGCGGGCCGAGGTCATCCGGTCGGGGTCGTTCCCCTTGAGGGCGTCCTTCGCCGCCTGGAGTGCGCTGTCGAGGCGGGCCTTGTGCTCGGCGTCGACCTTGTCGCCCCACTCTCCCGAGTCCTTCTCCACCGAGTAGACCAGGGAGTCGAGCTGGTTGCGCGCCTCCACACCCCGGCGCCGCTTCTCGTCCTCCTCGCGGTTCGCCTCGGCGTCCTTCACCATCTTGTCGATCTCCTGCTCCGAGAGCCCGGACGAGGCCTCGATCCGCACCGACTGTTCCTTGCCGGTGGTGCGGTCCTTCGCCGACACCTGGAGGATCCCGTTCGCGTCGATGTCGAAGGTCACCTCGATCTGGGGCATCCCCCGGGGTGCCGGCGGGATCCCGGTGAGCTGGAACTTCCCGATGGTCTTGTTGTCGAGGGCCATCTTCCGCTCGCCCTGAAGCACGTGGATCTCCACCGTGGTCTGGCTGTCCTCGGCGGTGGAGAAGACCTCCTGCTTCTTCGTGGGGATCGTGGTGTTCCGCTCGATGAGGGTCGTCATGACCCCGCCGAGCGTCTCGATCCCGAGGGAGAGGGGGATCACGTCGAGGAGGAGCACGTCCTTCACGTCGCCCGAGAGGACCCCGCCCTGGATCGCGGCACCGATGGCCACCACCTCGTCGGGGTTCACCCCCCGGTGCGGCTCCTTCCCGAAGAAGTCCTTCACCACCTGCTGGATCTTCGGGATCCGGGTCGACCCACCGACGAGGATCACCTCGTGGATGTCGGAGGGCTCGAGGCCCGCATCCTTGAGGGCCGCCTTCATCGGCTCGATGGTCCGCTGGATCAGGTCGTCCACCAGCTGCTCGAACTTCGCCCGCGAAAGGCTCACGTTCAGGTGCTTCGGCCCTTCCTGCGTCGCCGTGATGAAGGGAAGGTTGATGTCGGTGGACATGGTGGAACTGAGCTCCATCTTGGCCTTCTCGGCGGCCTCCTTCAGCCGCTGGAGCGCCATGGCATCCTGCGAGAGGTCGATCCCCTGGTCCTTGCGGAACTCCTCCACGAGCCAGTCGATGACCCGCTGGTCGAAGTCGTCACCCCCCAGGTGGGTGTCGCCGTTCGTGGCCTTCACCTCGAAGACCCCGTCGCCGAGCTCCAGGATCGAGATGTCGTAGGTTCCACCCCCCAGGTCGAAGACCGCCACGGTCTCGTCCTTCTCGTCGGCCTTCTTGTCGAGGCCGTAGGCGAGGGCCGCCGCGGTGGGTTCGTTGATGATCCGGAGCACCTCGAGCCCCGCGATCTTCCCGGCGTCCTTCGTGGCCTGCCGCTGGGCGTCGTTGAAGTAGGCGGGGACCGTGATCACCGCCTGGGTCACCTTCTGCCCCAGGTAGTCCTCGGCGGTCTGCTTCATCTTCTGGAGCACGATGGCCGAGATCTCCGGCGGCGTCATGGGCTTGTCGGCGTTCGGCACCGTGACCTGCACCCGCCCCTGGCTGTCGGCGCTCACCTCGTAGGGGACCATGCTCCGTTCCCCCGCCATTTCCTCGAAGGCACGCCCCATGAAGCGCTTGATCGAGAAGACCGTGTTCTTGGGGTTCGTGATGGCCTGCCGGCGGGCCACCTGGCCCACGAGCCGCTCCCCATCCTTCGAGAAGCCCACCACCGACGGGGTGGTGCGACCACCCTCCGAGTTGGGGATGACCACCGGTTCCCCTCCCTCCATCACCGCCACGACGGAGTTCGTGGTACCGAGGTCGATGCCGATCACCTTGCCCATGTCCGCTCCTTGAGCCTTGGGGTCCTGCGCACCCGGCGGTGCGCGACAGGTCGAGTCCACTGGTTCCGGCGCAGGACCCGCATGCGTCCCCGAGGGCGCGTGGCCCGGGGGGCGCGCGGACGGGTCCGGCGCATCGGGCCCCATGACTGCAACGTCCATGCCCGGAAGCCCGCCCCGGGGTGCGTCAGAAAGGCACGTCGGGCGCGGGGGGCGACCCGCCGGATGCGCCGGAGTGGCAGAGCCCGCGCCGGAGGCGTATCGTTGGGCGACTCCGGCCCCGGGGGGAGGACGCCCCCGGACGGGCGACCGCCCCGGGGGCAGCCGGCCCCTTCGCATCCCCCACCCCTTCCCCCTCCGACATGATCCGACCCTCGCGTTCGATCCTGGTACTCTGGAGCCTGGCCGCCGTCCTCCTCCTCGCGGGTGCCTGGGCCGGCATCGCCCAGGACCCCCTCCCCCTTCCCGCCGACACGGTGGCCGAGGTGCTCGAGCCCACGCCGGGGCAGGAAGCGCCCGGACTCCAGCCCGGATTCACCGCCGACGCCCTCGACACCCCCTTCCTCGACCGGCTCCGCTCCGTCTTCGGGCTCCTCCTGATCGGCCTCATCGCGTGGGGGATCTCGGTGAACCGGGCGGCGATCCCGTGGCGGGTCGTGCTCTGGGGGCTCGCGCTCCAGCTCGGATTCGCCCTCTTCATTCTGAAGACGCCGATCGGGGCGGGGATCTTCGCGGGGCTCAACACCCTGGTCGTGGCCCTGCTCGGCTTCACCGTCGAGGGGGCGCGCTTCATTTTCGGCGACCTGGTCTTCAACACCGTGCCGGTGGGCGAGGGGGAGCCGGGGATGGCGCCCATGACCGAGTCGCCCGGGCAGGTGGCGCGCACCGGGGCCTTCTTCGCCTTCAACGTGCTCCCGACGATCATCTTCTTCTCGTCGCTCATGAGCCTCCTGTACCACGTGGGGGTCATGCAGCTCCTGGTGAAGGGGATGGCCTGGGTGATGCAGCGCACCATGGGCACCTCGGGGGCCGAGACCCTCTCGGCGGCGGGGAACATCTTCGTCGGGCAGACCGAGGCGCCGCTCCTCGTGAAGCCCTTCGTGGCGCGGATGACCCAGTCGGAGCTCATGGCCGTCATGACCGGGGGGTTCGCCACGGTGGCCGGGGGGGTGCTCGCCGCCTTCGTGGGAATGCTCGTGGCGTACTTCCCCGACATTGCGGGGCACCTCATTGCCGCGTCCGTCATGTCGGCGCCGGCGGCCCTCGTGGTGGCGAAGATCATGGTTCCGGAAGACGGGGAGCCGGAGACCGCCGGGGGGCTCGCCGTGGACCCGGAAAAGCGCTACGTGAACTCCATCGATGCCGCGGCGGGTGGCGCGGCGGAGGGGCTCCACCTGGCGCTCAACGTGGGGGCCATGCTCCTCGCGTTCATTGCGCTCATTGCCATGGTGAACGCCGGGATCGGGTGGATGGGGGGCTTCGTCGGGGCACCGGAGCTTTCGCTCCAGCTCCTCCTGGGGTGGATCCTCGCCCCCCTCGCCTGGATGATGGGGGTGCC
>JBJHCE010000218.1:0-4782 GCA_050485865.1 Gemmatimonadales bacterium
CCCGGTGACCGTGAGGGGACCGGTGAGGCGCACCTCGCCCCGGGGCACGAGGAGGTCCGGGACCGTGCCGAAGACCGACTGGACCCCTCCCCCCTCGAGGACCACCGAGCGCCCCTCGCCCACCACGGGGCCGTTCCCCGCCAGGGTTCCGTGGACCTCGATCCCCGCGCCGGCCAGTTCCAGCGAGGCTCCTTCGAGGATGTGAAGCCCCCGGATCCGCGCAGCGGCCTGGACCTGCGGAAGGTACGTGCCTCCGGCGGGGATGATGGCGTCCCAGGCCTCCGACGGGTCGGCCGCGGGCGACCAGTTGGCCCGCAGGTGCCAGTTCCTGGGGCCTTCCGCCGCACCCCCGACCCATACGAGGGTCCCGGGAATGGGACTCTCGAAGGTCAGGTCCAGGAAGTAGGGGCTGAAGCTGTCGAGAAAGGCGATGGCGACGCCCGACGCCAGGTCCACCGTGGTGGAGAGGGGGGTGCGGGTCCCGTCGGGGTTCCCCCGGAAGATCACCACGTTCTCCTCGGTGGCACCGGCGTGAAGATCCACCGGATCGAAGCGCATGAGGAGAGAGACGGGAGCCCGGAAGGTGGTCCCCGAGGGCGAGAGGAAGACCCAGCTCCCGGGGTGAAAGGCGTACCCGGCGTCTTCGGGGTCGGCGAGGCGGGTCATCCCGATCTCCACCGCTCCGTCCAGGGCCCCCGGCGGGATGCTGAGGGTGGCCCCCTGCAGGGAGAGGGTGCCGCCGGCCTCGCCGATGATGGCCGAGACCGCGTCCCCATCCGGCTCCGGCCCTGCCGGGGCTCCGGTCACCGCGAACCGGATCGCGAAGGCCTGGGTCCGGAGCACCCGGGGCGGCCCCCCGGCTCCCCCCGCCACCGGGCCGGGAGCCACGACGTGGGCTTCGGCGGCGCCAAGCACCGCATCCCCGATCCGTACGCGGATCGTGACGGTGCTCCCTGCCGGGGTACCGGTGTCGGCCGGTCGCCAGTGCACGACGAAGTGGTCCCCCTCGGAATCCACCCGGACCCGGGCGTTCCCGGACCCCGCGGTGGAGAAGGTGGCCATGGGACCTGCACACGCCGGGTCGGCGCAGACGTCCACCTCGGGGGCGAGGTGCGCGGCCAGCGCCCCTGCGCCCTCACCCGGTCCCTCCCCCAGGGGCGCGAGGAAGGCGAAGGCGTATGCGGCCTCGGACGAAGCCGGCCCGGTTCCCGTGGGCGCCGGAGCGTCCAGCGTTGCCGGAACGGGGGGAGGCGAGGCGTCGGTCGGTGCCGAAGCCTCGGTGCACCCCGTGCCCAGGAGGGCGACGGAGCCGAAAAGGAGGGCGCCGGCGAGTCGGGGCCGGCGTGGAATGGGCGTGGGCGCGAACATGGTTCCCCCGGAATGAGCGGATGAATCGGGGCGGTGTGGTTCGGTCCCGCCGGGACCCTCCTTCCGCCATGCACATCCACTGACCGGAAAACCCGGATCGGGGGATCACGCCCCCCCCGACCGACCCGCTCCCTACCCTCCCCGCAGCTCCTCGAGAAGGGCCGCCGCGTCCTGGGTGTAGGCATTCCCGGCGCCCCCGGCGTCGAGGAGGATCGCGTGGCCCCGGGTCACGAAATCGAGCGCCTCGGCGTGGCGCCCCGACGCCCCGGCCACGATCCGCCCCAGCTGCACCAGCGCCCACCCCGTGTCCTCGTGCGCTTCGCCCACGAGCTCCGCGAACATCTCGAGCGCCTCCCGAAGGCGCGCCTCCGCCTCTCGGGGCCGCCCCTGGTGGAAGGCCACCATCCCCTGGTTCTGGAGCACCGTCGCCACCCGGGGGTGGCTCGCCCCGTAGCTGGCCCGGTAGACCCGGAGGACCTCGGCCAGGAGTGCCTCGGCCCGGGGGAGATCCCCCTGGCGCCGGGCCGCCCCGGCCAGGTTGTTCAGGCGGAGCGCCACGTCGGGGTGGTCGGCCCCCATGAGCTCCACCCCGAGCTCGTACGCCTCCGTCCAGTAGCGCTCCGCCCCCTCGATGTCGTCCAGGAGCCAGTGCTGGAACCCGAGCTGGTTCAGGCTCGTGGCCACGGAGGGGTGGCGCTCGCCCAGGACCCGGCGCTGTGCCTCGAGCACCTCCAGGTAGAGCGCCCGGGCCCCTTCCGCGTCTCCCTGGTTTCCCCGCATCCCCGCCGCCGACGCCAGCGCCCCCACGGTCAGGGGGTGGTCGTCGCCCAGGTGCTCGAGGCGGAGCCGGTGGGACTCCAGGAACCGGTCCTCCGCCTCGGCGGAGCGCCCGTACCGCCAGAGCGCGATCCCCTCCTGGTGGAGCGCCGAGGCCAGGCGCACCGGGTCGGGCTCCGGCGCCTCCCGCCTGAGCACCACCGCACGCTCGATCTCTTCCAGGGATGCGGAGAGGTCGCCCCGGGTCCCGAGGATCGACGCGCGGTTGATGCGGAGGGTGGCCTCCAGTTCCGGGTCGCTTCCGATTCGCCCCAGCGCGAGGGCCTGGGCGAAGGCCTCGGCCTGCGCCGCCTCCGCCTCCTCGTAACGGGCCAGGGACTCGAGGGTGAGCCCCCACTCCGACTGGGCGAGGGGAAGGTCCGGGTGCATCCCCCCGGCTCCTGGCCCGGGGGTCGGGGGTGCGAGGCCCCGGAGCGTCTCCACCGCGAGGCGCCGTAGCCGCTCGGCCTCGTCGTAGCGCCCGAGCTGGTGGTTCACGCCCCCCAGGGTCCGGGCGAGCTCGGCCATGAGCTCCGGGTCCCCGGCGAGGCGCTCCACCCGCTCCGCACCCCGGTCCAGGAGCATGAGGGCCGTGGGCTCCTCACCCCGGTGCTCGGCCGGGTCCGCGGCCTCGAAGAGCTCGCCCAGGAATTCCGCCACCTCCCGGGCCTTCCGGGCCTCGATCTCGGCGTTCGCCTGCGCCACCCGGGCCAGGTCGCGCTCTGCCTCGAGGCGGTTCACGTGGAGGAGGGTACCGCCTGCGAGGACCACCGCCGCCACCCCCGCCGCCGCCGTGCCCGCCCGGTGCCGCGCCAGGAACTTCCCCGCCCGGTAACTCCACCGGTCGGGACGGGCGCGCACCGGAAGCCCTGCCCTGTGCCGCGCGAGGTCCTCCCGGAGCGCATCCACCGAGGGAAAGCGCCGGGCCGGCTCCGGCCGGATCGCCACCTGCACGATGGTGTCGAGGTCGCCCTGGAGCCGCCGGGCGAGCTGCCGCGGGGAGATTCCCCCCGGGCCCCGCTCCAGGGCCGCCGCCTGCCGCGACGGAAGGACCGAGTCACCCTTCAGGATCCCTTCGGGGATGCTCGAGGTGGGGGTGGGATCGCCGCCGCGCCCCCCCTCCCGCTGAAAGGGGTGGAGCCCCACGAGGAGCAGGTGGAGAAGGATGCCGAGGGCGTGGACGTCGCTCGCCGTCGTGACCGGCTCCCCCCGGAGCTGCTCGGGACTCGCGTGCGCGGGGGTGAGGGCCCGGAGCCCCAGCCCGGTGAGGGTGGCCTCGCCCCGGAGCGCCTCCTCGTCCACGATCCGGGCGATCCCGAAGTCCAGGAGCTTCACCGTGCCCTCGGGGGTCACGAGGATGTTCGAGGGCTTGAGGTCGCGGTGGATCACCAGGTTCACGTGGGCGTAGTGCACCGCCGCGAGGACCTGGTCGAAGAGGGCGAGGCGGTCGTCCGGGGAGAGGTCCCGCTCCTGGCAGTAGCGGTCGATCCGCTCCCCCTCCACGTACTCCATGGCGAGCCAGGGCACCCCCTCGGGGGTGACCCCCCCGTCCAGGAGGCGGGCGATCCCCGGATGCTCGAGGCGCGCCAGGATCCGCCGCTCCTGCTCGAAGCGCTCCCGGGCGCCCCGGCGGGTCCAGGACGGGGGCAGGATCTTGACCGCCACCTCCTTCTCGAAGGCGCCGTCGGCCCGCTCCGCCAGGTGCACGGTCCCCATTCCCCCTTCGCCCAGGAGCCGGAGAAGCCGCCACGGTCCCACCACCGGGGGTGGGGGCTCGGCGGCGGGCCGTGGGCTTCCCCCGCCCCCGCCTGAATCGCCCCCCGACCCCTCCCCGAGCCCCGGGAGGAGCCCCCCCAGGCGGCCCAGGAACCGGTCGGCCTTCTCCGCATCCCCGAAACGGGCCCTGACCCCGGCCAGGAGCGCCGGGTCCGCCCCCGCAAGCGCCTCGAGGCGTGCCTCCCGCTCCCCGGCGGGGAGGTCCACGAGCTCCAGGTAGAGCGCCTCGATCCGGGCGCCGGGTCCGGGGTCCTCCGGGAATGAATCCGAGGGCGGGCGGGAAGGGGGAGGCGGAGCGTCGGACATGGAGGTGGGCTCGGAGGGTGGCGGTGAGGGCGGCTGGTGCGCGTGTCCCCGGGGGAAAGACCGGATCCGGGGCCGCCGCGGCTCACCCCGAGGGCCCGCCCTCCACCCCCGCCTCGGCGAGGGTCCGCCCGAGCCACGCCCTTGCCTGGCTCCAGTCCCGCTTCACGGTGGCCGTGGAGAGGCCCAGCGCCTCCGCGGTCTCATCCACCGGGAGCCCGGAGAAGAAGCGGCACTCGATGACCCGGACCCACCGGGGGTGTTCCTCCTCGAGGCGCCGGAGGGCCCCTTCCAGCGCCAGCAGGTCGTCCACCGCCTCGGCGGGAACGGGGTTCGGGGCCGCGCCGGCCGCCGCCAGGTGCCGGTCCTCGAGGGACTGGTCCTCCGCCCCGCCGCCCCGCTTGGCCGCGCGCTGCATCTCGGCGTAGTTGATGAGGACGTGGCGCATGGCCCGCGAGGCCACGGCAAAGAAGTGCCTCCGGTCCTCCCACGCGGGGCTCGACCCCCTGGACATGCGGA
>JBJHCE010000219.1:0-4725 GCA_050485865.1 Gemmatimonadales bacterium
GGGAGCCGCGATGCGGCCCGCTCACCCGAAGAAGATGCAGACGGGGTCGGCCTCGACCTCATCGACCAGGCGATCGAAGGAACGCGACCGTTCGAGCAGCTCGTACGGACGGAATCTGCCGTTCCGGTCAGACCACTTGAGCATCCAGGAACGGCTCGCTGGATCATACTGGAAGCGGGCGAACTCGTGGATCGTGATCTCATCGGGCTTCGCCCCGGCCCACCAGGCGGGGCGCTTCTCCGCGAGCGTCACCTGGTTCCCCCGCACACGCCAGTCGTACCAGACCTTGCCCCGGGCGTGCGGCGGTACCCGGTCGCAGAACTGCTCCAGTCTCCTCCGGACGCGAGCCATTTCGGTCTCCGGAATCGCCAAGCCTCGTTCCTCCCGATTGGATGCATGATCCCTGTTCATGTGCCTGCGTGGCCCTGGTGCGGCTGGAGGTGCGAACTTCGAACTCGACTCCGCCCCAGCGCATCCCCCAGGCCGCGTCCCCCACGCCGCACTCCCGCCATCATCGACCCCCAGCTCCGCTTGCGCCACGGTCACCCGCCCCCACCACCCCGTACTCGAGGAGCACCATTCCGCTGGGGTAGGGTCGACAGCCGAGAAGCTCGAGCCGTCGGCGCACCGCAGGCGCCGGAAGCAGGGGGACGCCGCCGCCGAGGAGCACCGGGATCACCGCGGGCTCAACCGTGTCGACGAGGTCCCAGGCCAGGAGTTGGGCGAAGAGGGCACCGCCCCCGTAGAGCCAGATGTCGGTGCCGGGCTCGGCCCCGGGCTCGGCCCCGGGCTCATCACGAAGCGCGCGGATCCGCTCCTCGAGGCGCTCGCCCACGACCTCGACCTCGGGGTGGTCGGCCGCCTCGAGCGACCGGGAGGCCACGATCACCCGCTTCCCCCGGAAGCTCTCGCCCGACCCGCGCACGATCTCGTAGGTGCGCCTTCCCATGACCAGGGTGTCGAATTGAGCGTAAAGGGCGTCGAACTCGAAGGTCGGCTCCGGGGTGATCCACCCGAAGCCGTCCTCCGGGTCGGCAATGTACCCGTCGAGACTGCACGCCACCTGGTACCGGATCCGCCTCATCCCATCTCTCCTGTGAACGGACCCCTGTGAACGGGCCCTTGTGAACGAACCCTTGTGAACGAATCCCTGTGAACGAACCCCTGTGAACGAACCGGGACTTCCCTCGTCGAGGGTCCGCCGTCGCCCGGGGCGTGCCCCGGGGCGTGCCCCGGACACGCGACGCAGGCGTCAGGGCCAGACGACCCGATGTCCCTCTTTCACCGCGAAGCGAACGCGCGTCACGTTCTCGAAATCGGCGAGCGGATCGCCTTCGAGCACGACGAAGCTCGCCTCATGGCCGGGCGCCAGTCGGCCGAGGTCCCGGTCCGGGAAGATCAACCGCGGCGTGGTTTCCGACCAGCTTCGAAGGAGGGCCGCGTGATCCAGCACCCCGAGGGTCGAAAGGTACAGCGCCTCGCGAACCGACGTGTCGTCGTACATGTCGCTTCCGATCGCGATCGCGACACCGGCGTCCCGAAGGACCGAGAGGTTCCTGCGGTTCAGGCGATCCACGGTGGAGCGGAGGCGCGTGTCCCCCCGCTCCATGGCGTATTCGGCGAGCCCCGCCAGGGTCGATACGACCACGGTGCCCTGCCGTGCGGCGAGCCGCGCGTCCGCTTCCGAGATCTCGTAGCGCGCCGGGTCGGGGAGCGCCGTATCCTGGTCGCCCCGGAAGCCGGGCATGTGCGCGATCACCTGGACGCCGGCCTCGACGGCCACCCGGAAGTCTTCCCTCGACTCGACGTGGGCCGCCACCCGGAGCCCGGCTTCACGTGCGCGCCGGGTGACTTCCGGCACGAGGGCCGGGTCCAGGCCGCGCCAACCGACCGCCGCGGGATCGGCCAGGCGGGCCTCGTACGCCTCGCTGTAGAGGAGATAGACCTTCACGAGATCCGGACGGGCCGCCACCAGGTCTGGCCAGGCCTCGTCGAGACCCTCCACATCGGCCACCGAGAAGAGAAACGCGCCCTCACCCTCGGCGGCCGTCCAGACGCCCCGGCCTACGTTGCGCTCCACGACGCCGATCGGGTGCCCTCCCGGCCCCGTGATTCCCCCGTTGGCGAAGATCACGTCGGGGGCTTCCGGGCGATTGATGGCCCCGGAAAGGCCGTCTCTGGCCTGCGGCAGGTTGTTGGGGTTCAGGATGTAGAAGACACCGGAGCGAAGGTACGTGGCGGCCAGCGCATCCCGGTTCACCGGATCCACGTTGTGGTTGTGCGCCTCGCCAAAGGGGGCCACGACGTACCCGCCCTCGAGATCGATCACGGAATCGGCCCGCTGGGGTCGATCGACGAACCGGTTCCCCTGCACGTACATCGTACGCGATTCGAACCGGGAGCCCGTGAACCAGTGCCCGTTCTCGTAGGCGATGACCGGAGCTTCACCCCGGGGAGCGCAGGCACCCGCGACGAAGCCCGCGAGCAGCACCCCTGCGCGCATGGAGAGGAGCTCCCTTCGGAAGCTTCCCCGGAGGTCCCCGGCACGCTGGATCCGCCTCATCCCATCTCCCTTGTGAACGAACCGGGTGTGAACGAACCGGGACTTCCCTGCTCGCTCCTGCACATGTTCAGGTGACGCCACCGCCGGTTACCCGGGGAGCGCTTCCTTGCTTCCGAGTGCGTACGTGGTAAAATTCATGCATCGTACGTACAGCCCGGAGGCTTCCATGTCGCGCAAGAAACTCACGCTGAGCGTCGACGAGCAGGTGATCGAGCGGGCCCGTCGGTACAGCCGCCGGCACAACACCAGCATTTCCCAGCTCGTGTCGAACTACCTTGCCCAGCTCGACGCGACCGAAGGAGAAGATGCCTACTCGCCGACGGTCCGGCGACTCCTCGGCATCCTCCCAGGCGACACGGACGTCGAGCAGTATTACCGGCACCTCGAGGAAAAGCACCTCCGGTGAGGCTCTTCCTCGACACCAACGTCGTGCTCGACGTCCTGGCAGGACGACAGCCCTGGCTCCACGATTCCGCGACCGTGCTCTCGCTGCTCGAGACCGACGGGTTCGATGGGATCCTTGCCGCGCATTCGATCACGACGCTCCACCACCTTTGCGCGAAGGAACTGGGGCGAGACCAGGCGACCGCAGCCCTCGTGTCCCTGCTGAGGCTCGTTTCCGTCGCCCCCCTCGACCAGGAACTCATCCTGAAGGCGATCGCCCTGGGGTGGGGAGACTTCGAGGATGCGATCCAGGTGGTGGCTGCAACCGAGGCCAACGCGGATTACCTCGTGACCCGCAACGCGAGCGATTTCAGGGCCTCGCCGGTCCCGGTCGTATCCCCCTCCGAGCTCCTCGCGATCCTCCGCGCTCGAGGCTGAAGGCACCGGGAGCCCGGCCGGGAAGCGGGACACCGACGACGAGGAGCGCCCATTGAGCCCGCGCTCCCCCCACCTTGCCCCACCGCCCCCCGCGTCCCAGAATGGGCATGTCGCACCCCTTCGGTATTCTTTCGGGAACCTGCCCCACGCGTCCCACCCCGGAAACGGTGCCCATGCCCCAGCCCAAGGACCCCACCAAGGTCCAGCGCCTCCTGGATCTCATTGCCCTGCTCACCACCCGGCACTACCCCCTGACCCGGGCCCAGCTCTGGGACGAGGTGGAGGGGTACCGCGCCCCCCTGGCCCGGGGGGCGGACGAGGCCTCGGTGCGCCGCACCTTCGAGCGCGACAAGAAGACGCTCCTCGAGCTCGGCTTTCCCCTCCAGGTGGTGGAAGACGCTGGGGCCGACCCGGAAGACCGGCTCCGCTACCGCCTCTCGCACCGCGACGTCCACCTCCCCTACCTGCGCCTCGTGCGTGAAGGAAAGGAGCTCGAGGGGCGCCCGAAGCCTTCCACGACCCCCGCGGGGCGGATCGCGCCGGAGGATGCGTGGGTGGCGGCCGAGGCGCTCCACCGGCTCCGGAAGAACCCCGCCCTTCCGCGCTCTGCCGCCGCCGAGTCCGCCTTCCGGAAGCTCACCTTCGACCTGGCCGACCCCGAGGCGGGCCTGGACCCGGTGGAGGTGATCCTCACCCCCGACGACGCCCGGACCACCGCCCACGTGGAGCTCCTCTCCCGGGCCCTTCGCGAGCGCCGCCGGGCGCGCTTCCGCTACCGCGCCATGGAGCGGGATGCGGTGGAGGAGCGCCAGGTGGAGCCTCACGCCCTCCTCTTCAAGCTGAACCGCTGGTACCTGGTGGGCCACGACCTCGCCCGCGGGGGGGACCGGGTCTTCCGGGTGAGCCGGGCGAGCGAGGTCACCCTCGAGGACCCCGCGGGCGCCTTCGACCCCCCGGAGGTGGACCTCTCCCGGTGGGAGGAGGCCGAGGCCTGGGCCCTGCCGGGCGACGACGCACCCCCGGAGCCCGTGGACGTGCGCTTCCAGTTTCCCCGTTCCCTCTGGGCCGAGCGCAACGACCGGGGCACCCTCGTCTCGGAGGATGCGGACGGAAGCGCCGTGCGGCGCTTCCAGGTCCGAAGCGCCGATGCCTTTCTCCGCTGGATCCTGAGCCTCGGGGGCGAGGCGTCGATCGAGGCACCGGTCGAACTTGACCGGGCGCTCGAGGGGCTCCGCGCCCGGGTGGCGGCGCTCTACGCCGGGGGGCCCAGGCCGTGAGTGCCCAGGACACGAGCCCCTCGGCCGAGCAGCTCCTCCGGCTCCTCCGCCTCATTCCCCTCG
>JBJHCE010000220.1:0-4706 GCA_050485865.1 Gemmatimonadales bacterium
GAGGCGGGCGAAAACCTCCCGGTCGAGTTCGTGCTCACCGGGCTTCGTCCGGGGCCGTGGAGCCCGGAGGTCTCGGTGCTCAGGACCCAGACCGCCATGCCCCTGGGCGATGCCCGCGCCGAGCTGAACCTGGCCCGTTCGGTGGCCCAGTTCGGAGCCGAAGAGGCGAACCGGCGGGCGCGGCCGAGCCCGTGGCGGGAGCTCGAGGTCCCCGAGGGGCTGGACGTCCACGCCATTGACGATGCCGTGGTCGCGGGCCTTTCAGGCCTCCGCACCGGAACTCCGCGCCCGCCCCTCCTCCCCCGCTTCCAGCAGCTCCGCGATGCGCTTCCGTCGGAGAACACCGGGGCGCAGGAGGACGCCCCCGGGAGCAACAACTGGGCCGTGAGCGGTGCCCTGACCGCCAGCGGCCGGGTGATGATGGCAAACGACCCGCACCGGAACGTGGCGAACCCCTCGATCCGCTACATCGTCCACCTGAATGCTCCGGGATGGGACGTGATCGGCGCCACGGAGGCTCCGCTCCCCGGCGTGGCCATCGGTCACAACGGCCGGATCGCCTGGGGGCTCACGATCGTCGGGACCGACCAGTCGGACGTCTACGTGGAGCGGCTGAACCCCGAAAACCTCCGGGAGGCGGAGTACCGTGGCCGCTGGGAGCCCCTGCGGGTGGAGGTGGACACGATCCTGGTCCGGGACGCCGAGCCCGTGATCGTGGAGCACCTCTTCTCCCGCCATGGTCCGGTCTTCCACGTGGACAGCACGCGGCACCTGGCGTATGCCATCCGGTCCACGATGCACGAGCCCGGGACCGCCGGGTACCTGGGGGCCCTCCGCTACAACGCGGTGGAGGACTGCGTGCAGTTCCTGGATGAGCAGGTCCACTACAACGCCCCCACCGAGAACATGGTGTGCGGCGACGTGCACGGGAACATCGCCTGGCAGGCATCCGCCCTCTCCCCGCGCCGCCCGAACTGGCACGGTCGGCTCCCGGTGCCCGCTCACACCGGAGCCTGGGAATGGGACGGCTTCCGCGACGACCTCCCCCGCGAGCTCAACCCGGATCGCGGCTGGATCGCCACCGCGAACCATGACATCCACCCGCCGGGATACGACCCGCCCCTCTTCTTCAAGGCCGGGCCCCAGGACGCACGGATGCGGAGGCTCGAGCACCTCTTCACCGAGGGGAGCGCCTTCACCCTCGAGGACATGCAGGCGATGCAGATGGATGCGTGGCTCCCCGCGGCGGCGGCGGACCTTCCCCTCTTCCGGGGCTGGACGAGCGCGGACGCGGACCTCGAGCGCGCCCGTGCCCTGCTCGCCGGGTGGGATGCGCACCGGCGGAGGGAGAGCGCGCCCGCCGCGCTCTACCACCACGTGGCCCGCCATCTCACGGCAGCGGTGCGCGCTGCCGCGCCGGGGTCGGACCGCCAGGAGGCGCTGGAAGGGGCGCTGGAGGCGGGGCTCGCGGACCTCCGGGAGGCGCAAGGAGAGGACCCGACCGAGTGGCGCTGGGGCCGGATCCACCGGAGCGAGTTTCCGCACGCCCTCGTGGGTGCGTACGACCTACCCGCCGTGGAGCGGGACGGAGGCGCCGGAACGGTGGCGGCAACCGGCGCGACCTTCAGGCAGATCATCGACTTCGCCGACCTGGACCGGTCGGTGGTCACGAACGCGCCCGGGCAGTCCGCGCAGCCGGGTAGCCCGTTCTACGGGAACCTCGTCGAGTCCTGGGGCCGCGGGGAGTACTTCCCCCTCGTCTACACCCGCCCCGCGGTGGAGCGGAACGCCGCGCATCGCCTGGTCCTCGTGCCGCGCTGAGGCCGGCAGGCGCGGGAGGCCGGGGCCCTTCGGTCACCCTCCCGAGCGGAGGTCGTCGAGAAAGGCCTCCATCCGGGCCCTCATCCCTTCGTCCGGCAGAAGCCCGACCCCGCCGCCCATGTTGTCGACGAGGTGCTCGGGGTTCGACGTGGCAGGCACCGCCACGGTGACGACGGGGTGGGAGACGATGTACTTGAGGAAGAACTGGCCCCAGCTCGTGCAGTCGAACTCGGACGCCCAGACGGGAAGCTCGCGCCCTCGCACCGCGCCGAAGAGGAGGCCACCGTCGAAGGGCTTGTTCACCACGACGGCCAGGTTCCGGTCACGGGCCAGCGGGAGGATGCGGTCCGCCGCCTCGCGCTCCGAGAGCGAGTAGTTCACCTGGATGAAGTCCAGCTCCTCGCGGCGCATGACCCGTTCCAGCTCCGCGTACTGCGCTTCTGCCTGGACCGTGACCCCCACGTAGCGGGTGCGGCCCTCCGCCCGGGCCTCGTAAAGGGCCGGCAGGTGCCGATCCACCCCGTAGAGATTGTGGACCTGGTTCAGGTCCAGGGTGTCGCGGTTCCAGGCCCGTCGGGAAGCCGCCCGCTGCCCCGCCGCCTCCTGCATGCTCCAGGCGGAGAGGGCTTCGTTCCCGTCGATGAGGGGGGTGGAGACCTTGGTGGCGAGAAAGAGCTCTTCGTGGATGCCGAGTTCCGTGGCGAGGGCTCCCGAGACTTCTTCGGCCTCGCCGTAGGTGGGCGCGGTGTCGAAGAAGCGGCCCCCGCGTGCGTGGAAGAGGCGGAGGACCTCCCGGAGCGGTTCGATCCGGCCGTCGGAGCCGGTGCCGCCGAAGGTTCCCGCACTCCCGAGCCCGATGACGGGAAGGGTCTCCCCCGACGAGGGGATCGTCCGGGTGAGGAGGGGGCCCGGCTCCTGCGCTGCACCCTCCATGCGTCCAAGGGCGAGGGCGGCACCCGCGCCCGCGCAGGCCTTCAGCATCTCGCGTCGGGTGAGGCTCATGGGGAACGTCTCCTGGTCATGGTGTCCTTCCTGGGTGCCGGCGCCGGGCCGCGATCGTACGCGATGCCCTGCGACCGCCGCAAGGGACCGGATTGCCCCGGAGCGCCCGGGGGCTCACGATTGTCCCTGCCGGAGGTGCAACGCCCTGGCACGCCTCCACCCACTCCTCGAGTCCCCATGCGCATTCTCATCGTGGAAGATGACCGAAAGGTCTGCCGCTTCCTGGAACGGGCCTTCCGGGAGGAAGGGTACGCCGTCGACACGGCGCTCGACGGCGCGGACGGGCTGGCCAAGGCCCGGATCCATGCCTACGATCTCCATGTCCTGGACATCATGCTCCCGAGGCGAAACGGGCTCGAGATCACCCGGGCCCTCCGCAAGGACGGGGTGCAGGCGCCCATTCTCCTTCTCACCGCCCGGGACTCCACGCCCGAAGTGGTGGCGGGGCTGGACGCCGGCGCCGACGACTACCTGACCAAGCCCTTCAGTCTGGAGGAGGTCCTGGCCCGGGCCCGGGCGCTCCTTCGGCGGGCCGGCCCCATGCAGCCGAACGAGCTCCGCTATGCCGACCTGGTCCTGGACCGGGTGCGCCACGAGGTCTTTCGGGACGGGGAGCGCCTCGACCTCACCCCACGGGAGTTCGCGCTCCTCGATCACATGATGCAGCGCGCCGGAGCCGTGGTCCGTCGAACCGAGCTCCTGGAGAAGGTCTGGGACCTGAGCTTCGACCCCATGTCGAACGTGGTGGACGTGCACATGGCGAACCTGCGCCGAAAGCTGCGCGGCGGAGGACGAAGCCCCCTGGTGCATACGGTGAGGGGAGTGGGCTATACCCTCCGGGACGATCCCGAGGCAGGCGGCTCCTGATGGCGCGCTCCTTCCGGGGACTCCTCGCCCTGCGCTTCGGGTTCCTGGCCGCGACCGGGATGAGTCTCTGCGTACTCATTACCTGGTTCGCCTTCCGGCACATGCTCGACACCGAGCTCAATGCGAGCATCCTGAACGTGGCCTCCATCCAGGCCGCCGCTGTCACCGACCACGCGGAGGGGGTCATGCGCTTCCACGAGTGGGAGCTCACCCCGGACGAGGCGACCTCGGTCGTGGAGCTGATCCGGTATGCCCAGGTGTGGGACGAGTCCGGGGCGAGCCTCCTCAGGAGCCGCTACATGGTCCGGGACCTCCCCACCGACCCGGAGGCGCTGGAGCGGGCCGCCGCCGGCGAGCTCGTCTGGCGCACCGCCGAGTTCGGCGGATACCGGATCCGGTCGGTCTTCTACCCCCTGGTGCGACTGGGCGACCTTCACGACCAGCATGTTCTCCAGGTCGCAGCCCCGCTCGAGACCCGCGATACCATGCTCCGCCGCGTGGCCGGGTTCGGGGTGGGGCTCGTGCTTCTCACCGCCCTGGGGGGGATGGTGGGCGGTCGATGGCTTGCATCCCGGGCCCTCCGCCCGGTCAACGCCATCATCCGGCAGGCGGAGGAGGTGGGCGCCGCGAACCTGGCCCACCGCATCAGCGCCTACGCCGACACGGCGGAATACGAGCGGCTGGTCATGGTCCTGAACACGATGCTGGACCGGATCCAGGGCTCCTTCGAGGCGCAGCGGCGCTTCACCGCCGACGCCAGCCACGAGCTCCGCACCCCCCTGACCTCCCTGCGCGGCGAGATCGAGCTGGCGCTCCGCCGGGACCGGGACCCGGACGACTATCGGGAAACCCTCGAGAGCGCGCTGGAGGAGGTGCTCCGGATGGGGGAAATCGTGGAGGGTCTCCTGACCCTGGCGAGGGCCGATGCCGGAGCCATCGAGCTCCAGCGGGAACCACTGGAGCTGGGGGCCCTGGCGGCGGAGGCCGTGGCGCGAGCCCGCGGAGGCTCGGGCGAG
>JBJHCE010000221.1:0-4689 GCA_050485865.1 Gemmatimonadales bacterium
CGCCCCGTGCCCGATGTTCGCCCGGACCACGTTGTCGCGGAAGAAGAGGATCAGGACCTCGACGGCGTTCGCGAACCCGGTGGGGGCGTCCCCCGCCTCCATCTGCCGGTAGACCCGACCGATCGCGACCATGCTGACGAGGCAGAGGACCGCCGCGAGGAGCATGAAGACGACATTCTTCGTCGGGGAGAGATCGAGGGTCAGCGCGCCGAGCTGGATCGGGTCGAACTGGGGGAGGTAAAGCTTCCAGCCGGCGAAGTCGATGTAGTTGCCGTCGGAGACCTTCCCCATGAGCATGCTGCCCAGGTCGAAGCCTCCCTCGTTCGTCGACTCCTGCGTCGCGGCCTGCGCGGCCTCTGTTGCCGTGGCGTTCATCCGCTCTCGGTTCCGGTTCCCGGTTCGGGGGCCACACCTCGGAGCACCAGGGGCTCCACGAGATGCAGCACGAACAACAGCCCTGCAACTCCCATCAACGTCCAGAGGGGGTCGAACCCGCTCGACCGCCACACCAGGACGGCCACCCCCCCGAGGGCGAGGAGGCGCGCGAGCGCGCCGCCCACCCACGCCGCGAGAAACCCGTTCGGCCGATGCCGCCACCGGAGCAGGAGCCCGAAGGCCCCGAGCTGCACCGGGAGCGCCACCGCGGCGGCAAGGAGGACGCCACGCTGCCGTTCTCCGTCGAGGAGAAGGGCCCCGGCCAGGACCGCCGCCGTGATCCCCACCGCGACGACGGCGTACCGTGCGAAGAGCGCGAGCCTTCCCGTCACCCTTCGCCCTCGCTCCTCGCCTGGGCTTCCCTGCGCCTCCGCTCCTCCTCCCGCGGGAGGAAGAGCAGGTGCTGGAGCATGCTCCAGAATCCACCCGCCGCACCGACCAGCGCCCCGACGATGGTGAAGAGGGGACGTGTGCCCACCCTTCCGTCGAGCCACCACCCGGCAAGAAGGAAGAGCCCGGTGGAGAGCGCGAGGGTGAGCCCGTGCCCGGAGTACCTCGCCAGGTGGACCAGGGGGGATTCCTGCTCGCCCCCCTCCCCGTCGCGCCGTTCTGCCATCATCTTCCTTTTCCAGACAACTCGCAGCCTGCAAAGGTAGGCGCTTGTGAAAAATTTCGCAAGCGGTCCGGAGTGCCCCCGGAACGCCGTCTGGCGCCATTCGCGCCGGCACGCTACCCTGCCGCCCCGACCCGCCCCCGGAGAACCGGGATCCCGCGCGTCTCCGGGCGGGTAGGGATGCTGAACCAACAGGTCGAAACCTCATGCTCAACGGGCCTCCCGGCGCGGCCCGTGAAAGGACCGGACGTTCCGTGGCGGAAGCTGCACCGAGGCTGGATGAAGTGGATCCCGACGTGGCCCTCCTGGCCGACACCGCCCGGATCGCCGAGGCGCTCCGTACCGAGGTCGCCCGCCGGGTCGTGGGGCAGCGCGAGGTGGTGGACGGGCTCCTCCTGGCGCTCCTTTCCGGGGGTCACGCCCTCCTGGTCGGCGTGCCGGGGCTTGCGAAGACCCTCCTGATCTCGACGCTGGCCGAGGCGCTGGACCTGGATTTCTCGCGGATCCAGTTCACCCCGGACCTGATGCCCACCGACATCACGGGCACCGAGGTCATGGAGGAGGACCGGGGAACCGGTCGACGTGCCTTCCGCTTCGTGCCCGGGCCCATCTTCGCCCACGTGGTCCTGGCCGACGAGATCAATCGGACCCCGCCCAAGACCCAGGCGGCGCTCCTCCAGGCCATGCAGGAACGGGCCGTCACCGCGGGAGGGGGGACGCACCCCCTTCCCCGCCCCTTCTTCGTGCTCGCCACCCGGAACCCCATCGAGCAGGAAGGAACCTACCCCCTCCCCGAGGCCCAGCTCGACCGCTTCATGTTCGAGCTCCGCATCGACTATCCTTCCCTCGAGGAAGAAGAGTCGGTGGCGCTCCTCACCACCGGCTCCGAGGTGGCGGAGATCCGTCCGGTGGTGCACGCGGCCCGGCTCCTCGAGCTCCAGGGGCTCGTGCGCCGCATCCCGGTGGCGCCCTCCGTCGCGTCCTACGCCGTCAGGCTCGTCCGGGCCACCCGTCCGGGGAGCGGGGAGGCGGCGAAGGTCGCCGACCGCTACGTTGCGTGGGGCGCGGGCCCACGGGCGAGCCAGGCCCTCGTCCTCGGGGCGAAGGCCCGGGCCGCCTCCCGGGGCGAACCGGTCCCGACGGTGAACGACGTGAGGGCCGTGGCACCCCAGGTCCTGGCGCACCGGGTCCTTCCCGCCTTCGAGGCGGAAGCAGACGGGATCTCCGCGCGGGAGATCATCGAGGAGCTCCTGGCCGAGGTGCAGGCCGGAAGCCGCATCACGGGAAGAATGAACGGATGACGAAACCACGAAGTCGACCCGAGGGGGACGACCGCCCTCCGAGTCGAGGCGCCCGATGACCGGGCTTCTCGCCGCGACGGCGATCCTCCTCCTCCTTGGTTCCTCCCTCCTCTCGGCCGCCGAGGCGGCCACCTTCGCCCTCGGGCCCTCGCGCCTGAGAACCCTTCGGGAGGAGGGGTTCCGGGGCGCGGAGCGTCTTCAGGAGACGAGGGACCGGGCGGGGTCGGTCCGCGCCTCGGCGCTGTTCGTGAACACGATCCTGAACAGCTCTGCCGTGGGCCTGATCGTGGCGCTCGCGACCCTGGACCGGGGCCTCTCAGGGCTCCTCGTCGGTCTCCCGTTGGCGGTCCTCGTGGTGTTTCTCCTGGCCGAGGCCCTCCCCCGCCTCATCAGCTCGCGCCGGTCGATCCGCATGGCCCTCGCGTCGGCGCCCTTTCTCCTTGCCCTCGAGCGCGTCGCCCGACCGGTCCTCGCCCCCTTTCTCCGCCTGGACGAGCTCCTCCAGCGCCGGAACGGCGAGGAGCCCGAGACCCCGGACGCCCGTGAGGTCCGGGAGCTCTCCGAGCTCGGACGCAAGGAGGGAGTGGTGGGCCAGGAGGAGCACGAGCTCGTGGAGCGGGCCTTCCGGATGGACGAACTCGCCGCATGGGACATCATGACGCCCCGGGTGGAGATCTTCGCCTGGCGCGACGCGCTCACCCTGGAGGAGATCATTCCCGAGCTCCACGGCGTGCCCTACTCCCGGGTTCCGGTCTACGGCGAGAGCATCGACGACATCACCGGCATCCTCTACGTGCGGGAGGCCTACGAGGCCTGGGTGGCGGGGCGGGGCTCCCTCCGGCTGGCGGAGCTTGCCCGGGAACCCTTCTTCCTTCCCGGGTCCCTCCCCCTTCCCCGCCTGCTCAAGGACTTCCAGACCCGGCGCCTCCACATGGGGATCGTGGCCGACGAGTTCGGGGGAACCGACGGACTCGTGACCCTGGAGGACGTCCTGGAGGAGCTCGTCGGGGAGATCGAGGACGAGCGGGACGTGGCGGAGGAGCCCATCGTCCGGGTGGGGAAGGACGAGATCGAGGTGGACGCGGGGATCGAACTCCGCGAGGTGAACTACGCCTTCAACCTCTCCCTTCCCCAGCTCGAACACCGTTCCCTGAACGGCTTCATCCTGGAGGAAATGGGAAGGGTCCCGGGATCCGGCGAAACCCTGGAACTCCCGGGACTCCAGATCGAGATCCTCGAAGCCACGGAGACGCAGGTGCTCCGCGCGCGGCTCCGGAAACCCTCCGGCGTCCCCGCAGGCGAAGAGGCCGCTAACGACTGAAGGCGGTGTCGGTCGGGACCACGGCCTCGGCTTCGAGCCGGATCACGAGCCACGCCGCCGGAGGCACCGGGTCCGCGCCCCGGCTTCCGAACCCCAGCGCCGGCGGCACGATCACGGTCCGGACCCCGCCGGCCCGGATCCCGGTGGCCCCCCGGGAGAGCCCCGGGAGCACGGCCGGCGACCCCACGAGGAACGCCCGAGCCTCCCCGTCGTCGCGGGTGTGGGCATCGAACCGGAGTCCCGCCGAGGTCCACCCCTCGTACCAGACCCGGACCACGTCGCCCGGGGCGGCTGCCGGGGCCTCCTCGTTCCCCACCTCGTCCACCCGGATCCAGACCTGGTTCGCGGAGGTGAAGGCATTGCGGTCGATGCCCAGCTCGGGGGCGAACGTCACCGACTCGAAGTCGAGGGGGGTCTCCGGCTCCACCGGCAGGGGGAAGTCGGAGCATCCCCCGCTGCCGGCGAGCAGCACGAGGAAGGGCACGACCATGCGGCCCCGTGCCGCGTTCATCCGGTTCAGGCCTCCACGGACACGAGCTGTACCCAGATCACGAGCCACGAGTTGGCCGGGATCCCGGGGAGCGACCCCGCCCCGAACCCGAGGCTGGGGGGAACCAGGATCGTCCGCTCCGCCCCGACGCGCATCCCCTGGATGCCGAGGTTCAGACCCTCGATGATCCGGTCGTCGCCCAGGATGAGGGGAACCGGGTCGCCGTCTTCGGGACCCGCGTGATCGAACCGGAACCCGCTCCAGACCCACCCGGAGTAGTAGATGTGGATCATGTCACCGTATTCGACGCCGTTCCCCTCGCCGTCGAGATGGTCCCGGGTCCAGATGCCGGAGGAGCGCTCCAGGAAGTCGACGAGATCGATGCCGAGGCTCTCGTCGAATTCCACCGACTCGATGGGCGGATCCTCGACCTCTTCGATCTCGATGGGGTCGATGCACCCCGCGGAAAGGAGGAGGAGACCGGTGAGGAAAGCCAGGGACCGGGCGGACATGGGCGCCACCTTGTTGA
>JBJHCE010000222.1:0-4669 GCA_050485865.1 Gemmatimonadales bacterium
AAGTTCCCGGCGCCGAAACGGAAGCGACGGTCGTCGGCGTGGGCCCGGACGAAGGCGTCGAGGGCGCCCCGCTCGTCGTCGGGGGAGGTGGTGCCCGGGAAGAGCCGGTACCCCCACTCGATGGCGTAGTGGTCGTAGGGCCCGATCCCGCGAATGAAGCGCTCGACCCCGTCGCCGGGCTGGGCCACGTAGTTCTGCCTGGCGTAGTCCATGATCGTGGCCGCGACCCCGTGCTCGGCGGTGAAGGTGGGGGAGCGCAGGGAGTCCACCGGGAAGGCCGAGCTCGCGATCATGTTGTGCGGGAGCCCCAGGGCATGGCCGATCTCGTGGGCGATCACCTGGCGCACCGCCTCGCCGATGTAGTCCCGGTCCATCATGAGGGAGCGCGCCGCCGGGTTCGCGGCACCCGTCTCGATCATGAGCCGGTTCCGGTACGAGCGCAGGTGGTTGTGGTACCAGATGATGTCGGATGCGATGATCTCGCCGGTCCGGGGGTCGGACACGCTCGGACCCACCGCGTTCCGGGTCAGGTTCGCGGTGTAGCGCACCATGTTGAACCGGACGTCTTCCGGCGAGAAATCCGGGTCTTCTTCCGGGCTCGGGATGTCCCGCACGAGGATGGCGTTCCGGAAGCCCGCCGACTCGAAGGCGGGCTGCCAGTCCTCCACCCCCTGCCGGATGTAGGGGGCCCATTCGTCGGGGGTCCCCGGGTCCAGGTAGAAGACGATGGGCTCCACCGGCTCCACGAGCTCGCCCCGGGCGTAGGCCGCCGGGTCCGAGGGCTCGAGGCGCCACCGGCGGATGAGGCGGCGCTGGTCGGCCTTGTATGCCTCCGACCCGAAGTCGATCTGCGACACGGTGAACCACCCGACCCGGGGGTCGTGGTACCGGGGGCGCATGGGCTCGTCGGGGAGGAGAACGAAGGACTGGGCCATCTGGACCGAGATCGTGGCGGTCCGGGCCTGGGTGGGGGGGCTCCCCGCCTCGTAGGTCAGGGTGTGGCGGATCTCCACGTTCCGGGGGAAGCTCTTCGCGGAATCGAGGAAGGTCCGGGAGGGATCGAGGCGCCGGACCCCGAACTGCTGTCGCTGCCCCCCCTGGATCGCCGCGATCGCCTCCACGTCGGTCTCGAAGAGGGGGGTCACGTCCACCAGGGTGGTCCCGGGGCGGGCCCCCGACTCCGGCGTGAAGCTCCGGATGATGGGCCAGAAGGTGTTCGCCTCCACCGAGCGGGCAATGGGGAGCTCCGGGTCCGCCACGTTCGCGAAGGTGATCCCCCGGAGGAGGAGGCGACCGTCCCGCCGCTCCCAGCGGATGACCTGCTCGGCCACGTTCGTGCCGGCATTGAGGAAGCCCGAGAAGTTCTCCGGCGACCCGGCGATCTGGCTGATCAGGAGGATGTCCCGCCCCAGGAGGGAGTCCGGGACCTCGAAGAGGAGCTTCCGGTCCACCCGGAGGACCCCGAAGAGCCCCTCGTCGCGGATCGTGTCGGCGGCGGCACGGGGCGCCGTGGCCGGAGGGGCGGGTGCGGGGGCGGCCGCCGCCCCGGCCGGAGGCGCCGCCGAGGCGGTCCCTCCGCATCCCTGGAAAACCGGCACCACGAGGGCCGGAACGATCACCGCGAGGGCCGAGGCCCGCCTGCACCGTCGATTCATGGCTCCCATGGTACGCCGGGCGGGCGGATCTGGCGAGGGCCCGCCCGATGGGAGAAGTTCAGGAGATGCCCATCGCCTTTGCCCTCCTCCTGACGCTGGCCTACGCGGCGCTCGCCCCCCTCGGACACCGGATCCGGGCGGCGGAGGCGCGGGCACTCGGCGCCGGGCTCCCGGGGGTCCCGTCGTCGGCCTCGGTGGCGGCGGCACGCTCGCTCCTGGCCCGGGGGTGGACCTCGCTCGTGGCTTCCGAGCTCTGGCTCCTCCTCCTCCTCGCGGCCCTCGTCGCGATCTTCCAGGCCTGGTGGCTTGCGCTGGTCCTTCCGGTGGCGGGGGTGGGGCTCCGGGTCCTCCTCCACGAGGTGGATCCCTACCCGGCGCACCTGGCGTGGTACCTGGCGCGCTTCAGGGTGCAGGTGGAACGGGCGCTGACCCGGGCGGTAGCCGAAGGAGACGGCGAGGCCGAGGCCCGGGCCCGGGCCCTCGCCGCCGCCCTCGACGAGCTCGCCGCCGACGAGGGTGAGGAACCCGTCCTTTCCTGATTCCTCCCCTCCCGCATCCGATGGACCTGAAGAGCCTTCCCACCGTCGCGGACCTGGTCGGCGAGACCCCCGTCGTGCGCCTCGCCCGGACCTCCGCCGGGGTGGGGAACACCCTCCTTCTCAAGCTCGAGGGGCAGAACCCGGCGGGATCGGTGAAGGACCGCCCCGCCTTTTCCATGCTCCTCCGCGCGCAGGAACGGGGGGAGATCCGTCCCGGAGACACCCTCATCGAGGCCACCTCGGGGAACACGGGGATCGCCCTCGCCATGGCGGCGGCGGTTCTCGGCTACCGGATGGTCCTGGTCATGCCCGAGGGGGCCACCGCCGAGCGGAAGGCGGCAATGCGGGCCTACGGGGCCGAGCTCCACCTCGTGAGCGACGAGCTCTCGATGGAGGGGGCCCGGGACCTGGCGCTCCGGATGGAGGCGGAGGGGAAGGGGCGGGTGCTGAACCAGTTCGCGAACCCCGACAACCCCGAGGGGCACTACCGGACCACCGGCCCCGAGATCTGGCGTCAGACCGGGGGGCGGATCACCCACTTCGTGAGCTCCATGGGGACCACCGGGACGATCATGGGGGTGAGCCGGTACCTGAAGGAGCGCAGCCCGGGGATCCGGATCGTCGGGCTCGAGCCCGCGGAGGGGGCGCGGATCTCGGGGATCCGCCGGTGGCCCCCCGCGTACCTTCCGGCCTTCTTCGAGCGGGAGCGGGTGGACCAGGTCCTGGAGATCGGACAGGCCGAGGCCGAGGGGGCGATGCGACGCCTGGCCCGGGAGGAAGGGATCCTCGCCGGGGTGAGCTCCGGGGGCGCGGTGGCCGGGGCCCTCCGGGTGGCTGCCGGGACGCGGGACGCCGTCATCGTGGCGATCGCCTGCGACCGGGGCGATCGCTACCTCTCGAGCGGGGTGTTCGAGGGGGGCTGAATTTTTTCCTGTCGCAAGAGCGGGGGCGGCTCTACCTTGCAGGCGCAGTCGCCATCCTGCTCCTGAACCGGGGAAGAACCATGGGCACACCGGAAGGAACCCGACTCTCCCGAGCGTTCTGCTCGGCCCGGGACCGGAACGTGCCGGTCCTCGTGCACGACGCCCCCTCCGAGTCCGGGATCGAGCTCTCGAGCTGCCTGGACTACGGGGTCCGGTGTACCGGGTGGCTCTGCCCCCTCTTCGGGGTCCCCACCCTCCCCACGGAGGGGCTCCTCGAGGAGGCCATCGAGGCGGAGCAGGACCGGCGGCGAAGCACGACCCCGGAGCGCCAGGCGATCCTGGAGCGGGCCCGCGACGAGGTGCGGAATGCCCGGGAGGCCCAGGCCGCCCGGGAGCGCCGGCGCCGCACGCCGGAGCACTGAGGGCGCCTCGATGCATCCCACCGACGTCTCGGACCCCGGGTACTACCACCGCGTCGTGGACTGCCAGTGGGGGTGTCCCGCCCACACGAACGTGCCCGAATACATCCGGCTGATCGCGCTCGGCCGCTACACCGACGCGTACATGCTGAACCGGGCGTCGAACGTCTTTCCTGGGGTCCTGGGTCGCACCTGCGACCGCCCCTGCGAGCCCGCCTGCCGGCGCACCCGCGTCGACGGCGAAGCGGTGGCGATCTGCCGGCTCAAGCGGGTCGCCGCGGACCTCAGGGACGACGTGACGGCGCTCCTCCCCCGCATCCCCGAACGAAAGAACGGGAAACGGGTCCTCCTGATCGGCGCGGGCCCCGCCTCCCTCACCGTGGCGAACGACCTCATGCCCCTGGGCTACGAGGTCACGATCCACGAGAAGCTCGGCCGCGCCGGGGGGCTCATGTGGAACAACATTCCCCGCTTCCGCCTTCCCCCCCGGGTCCTGGACGAGGAAATCGGGATGATCCTCGACATGGGGGTGGACTTCCGGCCGGACCACGAGGTCACGAGCCTGGCCGCGGTCCTCGACGAGGGGTGGGACGCGGTCTTCGTCGGGACGGGAGCGCCGCGGGGGAAGGAGCTCGACCTTCCCGGCCGGTGGGATGCGCCGGAGCAGGTCCGGATCGGGATCGACTGGCTCCAGTCCATTGCCTTCGGCCACGTGGACGCCGTGCGCCCCCGGGTTCTCGTCATCGGGGCGGGGAACACCGCCATGGACTGCTGCCGGAGCGCGGTGCGCCTGGGGGCCGAGAGCGTGAAGGTCATGGCGCGGAAGCCCCGGGCCCTCTTCAAGGCGAGCCCGTGGGAGCTCGAGGATGCGGAGGGGGAGGAGATCGAGATCCTCGAGAACCATTCCCCGAGCCGCTTCATCGTGGAGAACGGCACCCTCGTGGGGATGGAGTTCGAGATCGTGCGGTGGCACGAGGGCGAGGGGGGGCGGCTCCGGGCCGAGGTCCTGGAGACCCGGGTCATTCCCTGCGACGAGGTCCTCCTCGCCATTGGCCAGGAGACGGCCTTCCCCTGGATCGAGCGGGACATCGGGATCGACTTCAACCGCCAGGACATGCCCGAGGTGGACCGCA
>JBJHCE010000223.1:0-4587 GCA_050485865.1 Gemmatimonadales bacterium
CGGTCTGCGTGTGGAAACGAAGCCGCGCCGCCGCGTCGGAGGCCCCGAAGCGCTCCCGCATCAGCCGGGCCCAGAGCCTCCGGGCCGCCCGGAACTTCGCCACCTCCTCGAAGAAGTCGTTGTGCGCTGCGAAGAAGAACGAGAGGCGGGGCGCGAAGTCCTCGAGGTGAATCCCGCTCGCGAGGGCGCGCTTCACGTACTCGAGACCGTTCGCGAAGGTGAAGGCGAGTTCCTGCGGGGCCGTGGCCCCCGCCTCGCGAATGTGGTAGCCGGAAATCGAGATGGTGTTCCAGCGCGGGACCTCCGTCGCGCAGAAGGCCATCACGTCGGAAATGAGCCGAAGGGACGGGTCCACCGGGTAGATGTACGTCCCCCGGGCAATGTACTCCTTCAGGATGTCGTTCTGGATCGTCCCCGAGAGCGCCTCGCGGGACACCCCGTTCTCCTCGGCCACCGCGATGTAGAGGGCAAGGAGGATCGGCGCGGTGGAGTTGATCGTCATCGAGGTGGACACGGCACCGAGGTCGATCCCCCGGAAGAGGACCCGCATGTCCTCGAGGGAGTCGATGGCCACCCCGGCCCGCCCCACCTCGCCCGAAGCCATGGCGTGATCCGAGTCGTACCCCATCTGGGTGGGGAGGTCGAAGGCCACGGAAAGTCCGGTCTGACCCCGCTCCAGGAGGTAGTGGTAGCGCGCGTTCGTGGACTCGGGGGTCCCGAAGCCCGCGTACTGGCGCATGGTCCAGTGGCGACCCCGGTACATGGTCGGGTAGACCCCGCGAGTATAGGGAAAGGCCCCGGGAGCCCCCACGTCCCGTTCCGGGTCCACGGCCCCCCGCTCGGGTCCGTAGACCACCTCCACCGGGAGCCCCGAGTCGGTCCGCGCGTCGTCGTTCGTCATCCCTTGCCTCCTTCCGCTTCCGGGTCCCCGGCCTCCGCCTCGAGTCCCTCGAACTCCACCAGGACCTGGTCCTTCTCCACCGCGGTTCCGGGCTCCACCAGCACCGCCCGGACCCTGGCCTCGGAGGGCGCCTTGAGCTCGTTCTCCATCTTCATGGCTTCCACGATGACCACCCCCTCCCCCGCCGCCACCCGGTCCCCCACCGCCACCTCCACCCGGACCACGAGCCCGGGCATGGGGGCCTTGAGGGGGGCGAGCCCACCCCCGGCCCCGGCGGCCTTCCGGGCCCGGAGAACCGCGTCCTGACCGCGGTCATGGACCGTGGCCTCGGACCGCAGCCCCTCGAGCTCCAGCGACCAGCTCCCGGCTCCGTTCCGCCGGGCCAGGAGCCGGTAGGACCGCCCCCCGATCCGCACGCTCCGGACCGGCGCGCCCCCGGAAGGGGCGAGATCCAGGGGGACCGGGGTTCCGTCCACCTCGGCCCCGTCCCCGGTGGGGCGGACCTGGAAGCGGCGTTCTCCGATTCGGGTGAAGTATTCCATGGGAATCCGGCTCTCGCTTGTGGGGTCGGGCTCCGGCTCGCGGGAGCGAGCGGGGTCAGGGGTTCGGGGGATGCGGCCCGGGGCCGGTCCCGTCGAGGGTCACGACCGTCTCCACGTGGGCGGTCTGGGGAAAGAGGTCCACCACCTGGATGCGCGCGACCCGGAAGGCCGGCGCGAGGCGGGCCAGGTCGCGAGCCAGGGTGGCCGGGTCACAGCTCACGTAGACCACCCGGTCCGGCGGGGAGGCCACGAGGGCCTCCAGGGCACCCCGGTCCACCCCGGCACGGGGCGGGTTCAGGAGCACCCGGTCGGCAGGAAGGAGCCCGGGGAGGAGCGCCTCCACGGCCCCTTCCTCCAGCATGAAACCCTCCACCGGGCGAGCGCGTCCCATGGCCACAGCGTGCGGATCGAGCTCGATGCCCACCGCCTTGGCACCGGCCCGGGCGGCGGCCCGCCCGTAGACCCCGAACCCCGCGTACCCGTCCACGACCCGCATTCCGGGCCGGAGGTCCAGTTCGGCCAGGGCCAGGGCATGGAGCCCCGCCGCCATTTCCCGGTTCACCTGGAGGAAGGCCCCCGGGCCTACCGGGACCTTCTCGCCAAACCAGGTCTCGAGGGGGCGCTCGTCTCCGGCCAGGAGCCGGGGCGCCTTGCCCGAGGGGCGCCACCAGAGGGTCCGGAGCCCGGGAACGGCGGCGAGGAGCGCCTCGGGGTCGCCGGGGGTGGAGCCCCCCTCCGTGAGGAGGATCCCCGAACCGTCGGCGAGCCCCCGGAGGGTGAGGCGAAGCTCGGCGCCCGCGGGAAGCCTCCCGGCGTTCCTCCCCCACCCCATTCGGAGGGCGTCCCAGAGCGCGGACACCCCCGGCTCCAGGAGGAGGCACGCGCCCCCGGCCTCCTCGCCCACGTCGACGATCTGGCCCGGGCGTTCGAGGGCGTGGAAACCCGCCACGACGCGGGCGCGTCCGCTTCGGACCCCGAGACGCCGCAGGGTGAAGGAGGCCCGGTTCCGGTATCCGAACTCGGGCCCGGCCGGGACGCGCTCCACCGGGGGGAGCCCGTCGAGACCCCCGATCCGCCGGAGCGCCTCCTCCACGAGGCGCGCCCTCAGGGAGAACTGCACCTCGGGGTCCAGGTGCTGGAGCGTGCACCCGCCGCAGCGCCCATAGTGGACGCAAGGTGCGGTGCGCCGCCCCGGGCCGGGCTCGTGGAGCCGGTGGAGCTCCCCCCGGGCCCAGCGCGCCTTTTCCTGGGTGATGCGAACCTCGGCGGAGTCTCCCGGGGCGGTCCGGTGCACGAAGACGGCCCGTCCGTCGGGGAGCTTCCCGACCCCGGCCCCACCGGCGGCGATCCCGTGGACCGAGACCCTCGAGGTCTGGTCGGTGCTCACCGGGGGCACCTCGTCGGGGCCGTGAGGCTCACCGGGCACCCGGGCCGGCGCCGTTCCCCGGACGGAAGGCGGCCTGCCACGCCGTGGGCGGGCGCCCGCCCCGGTCCGCCCCGATGCGGGGTGGCCGGCGCTCCGCCCGGTATTCCGCCTCCAGGAGGGTGGCGAGGGCCGCGAGCTCGGCGGGCGCGGGGGCAGCCCTGTCACTTCCGCCCACCCCGTTCGCATCCCCCGAAACGAGCTCGGGGTGCTCCTCCAGGTAGCGGATCGAGAAGTCGCCGGAGCGGAAGTCGGGCTCGGCCATGACACGCCGGTGGAAGGGGGCCGCGGTCTCGACTCCGTCGACCACGAGTTCGCCCAGGGCCCGGGCCATCCGGTCGATGGCCTCGGAGCGGGTCGGCGCCCAGGTCACGAGCTTTCCCAGGAGGGGGTCGTAGTGGAGCCCCACCTCGGTCCCCCGGGTGATCCCCCCGTCCCAGCGCACGCCGGGCCCCCCGGGAAGCTCCAGGTGGCGGATCGTGCCGGTGGAGGGAAGGAATCCGCCGTCCGGGTCCTCGGAGGTGATGCGGCACTCGATGGCATGCCCCCGGAGCTGGACGTCCTCCTGGCTCCACGGGAGGGGCTCGCCCGCGGCGACCCGGAGCTGCCACTGGACCAGGTCGATCCCGGTGACGAGCTCCGTGACCGGGTGCTCCACCTGGATGCGGGTGTTCATCTCGAGGAAGTGGAAGGCACCGTCCTGCCAGAGGAATTCCACGGTGCCGGCGCCCCGGTAGTCCACCGCCCGGGCGGCGGTGACGGCGGCCTCGCCCATGGCGGCGCGGGTGGCGGCGTCCAGGACCGGTGAGGGCGCCTCCTCCACGAGCTTCTGGTGGCGCCGCTGGATCGAGCACTCCCGCTCGCCCAGGTGGATCACGTTTCCGTGGGTGTCGCCCAGGAGCTGGATTTCGATGTGGCGGGGGCGGGAGAGGTACTTCTCCACGTAGACCGAGCCGTCACCGAAGGCCCCGAGGGCCTCGCGGGCGGCGGCCTCGAAGGCCCGCGCACAGGAGGCGGCGTCCTCGACGACGCGCATCCCCTTTCCTCCCCCTCCGGCAGCGGCCTTCAGGAGCACCGGAAATCCGATCCGGGATGCGATGCGCATGGCCTCGTCGGCGTCGGCGAGGGGCTCGGTGGTCCCGGGCACGATGGGCACGCCGGCGGCCTCCATCCGGCGGCGGGCCTCGGTCTTGTCGCCCATCTGGTGGATCGTGTCGGCCGTGGGCCCCACGAAGACGAGCCCCGCCTCCTCCACCGCCCGGGCGAAGGGGGCGCGCTCGGCCAGGAAGCCGTAGCCGGGGTGGACCGCCTCGGCGCCGGACGCCCGGGCCACCTCCAGGATCCGGTCCACCCGGAGGTAGCTCTCCGCCGAGGGGGCGGGACCCAGGAGGAAGGCCTCATCGGCAAGGAGGACGTGGGGAGCGGCGCGATCGGCCTCGGAGTAGACGGCGATCGTGCGAAGGCCGAGTTCCCGCGCGGCCCGGATGATCCGGACGGCGATCTCGCCCCGGTTCGCGATGAGGACGGACTTCATGATGGAGTGCGTTCGCTCCGGTGGTGAGGCGGCGTGGCGCGTGGGGGAGGGCGGGCGGCGGAGCCCTCTCCCCGGTCAGCCCTTCAAGCTATTGCGGCAGGGGTGGGGTCGGTACCCCGGGAGGGGTCAGTCCCCGTCGCCGAGCACCCGCTCCCGGAAGGAGAGGAACCCCGGGACTTCGGTGAGT
>JBJHCE010000224.1:0-4525 GCA_050485865.1 Gemmatimonadales bacterium
CGGGGAAGATGAATTTCAACGTGCTCACCCCGGACCTCGGCGAGGCGCACGACGAACTCGAGGTCTCCTACGACGGAGAGCCGATCACCATCGGGTTCAACGCGAACTACCTCCTCGAGGTCCTTCGCTACGTGGGCACCGACGAGATCCGGATGAGCTTCAAGGCGCCGGAGCGGGCGGCGCTCATCGAGCCGGTGGTGGCAGCCGACGCCGAGGCGATGGACTACATCTGCCTGGTGATGCCCCTCAGGCTGGTGGACTGACGGCCAGGAGCTCGGTGGCAGTGTAGAGCCGAAGGAGGGGGTAACCGGCGGCGGCGAGGGCCTCGGATCCCCCGGATTCCCGGTCCACCACGGAGAGGACCGCGAGGATCCGGGCACCGTGTGCCTCGAGGGCTTCGGCGGCGCGGAGGGCGCTTCCGCCCGTTGTGAGGGTATCTTCCACCACGACGACCGGGGCGTCCGGGGGGAGGCCCCCCTCGATCCTCGATCCGGCGCCATGGGCCTTCGCCTCCTTCCGGACGGAGAAGGCATCGATGGGGTCGCCCTCGATCCAGCTCCGGTGGGCCACAGCGTAGGCCACCGGATCGGCACCCATCGTGAGTCCGCCGATCCAGGAGGGGCGGAGGCCGGCGTCGCGGATGGCCCGGAGCGCCTCGTGGCCCACGAGGAACTGTCCCTCGGCGGAGAAGAGGGTCCTTCGGGCGTCGATGTAGTAGCTTGAACGGGCCCCGCTCGCGAGGACGAAGTCGCCTCGGCGGAGGGAGCGTTCCACGAGCAGGTCACGGAGGCGGTCACGGTGGGTCATCACGAAGAGATCTCCCCGGCCGGGGGCCGGGTCAAGCCCCGAGGCCCCCGGAGTCGGGCGGGGCGAAGGGGGGCGGGGGTGCCGGCGCTCCTCCTGATTCTCGCATCCGGCTCCGGGTGCGACGGGGAGACGACGGTTCTTCCGGCGCCGATCTTTGCCCAGGAGGGCGAGCTTCGCGCCGACGTGGAGGTCCCCCTCATGGGTGGCGAGGGGCGTCTCGAGGGGACCCTCGTCTGGCAGTCCGACGGGAGGTGGGTGCTCGTCGAGCGCATCTACTACCGGAACGTCCTGGGCGAGGAGGTGGTGCGCCGGAGCCGCACGAACCCCGGGGAGCGGGCCGGAGAGTACGCCACCTGGGTGACCCAGCTGAACCAGACGCCGGGCCTCCGCCTCCCCGGGGAGGTGGCCCAGGGGGGGGCCACCACCTGCCCGGAGGGGGCGGCGCGGGTGACCTTCACCATGGTGGACCGTTTCCGGGGGGAGGTCGCCACCTGGCAGCGTTGCGCTTCGGGAAACCTCTTCACCGTCACGCCGGGCTCCGCCGGTCCCGACGGGGGGGCGGCCCGGGTGGTCACGGCGATCCAGCTCACCCGCTCGTTTACCGTGGGGGATGCGGAGCGCTCGGTCTTCGAGGGAAGCGTACCCTTCGCCACCCTCGACCGGGGGATCGACGCTCCGAGCCGCGAGGAGGCGTCCCGGGCCTTCGTCTCGGACGACGGTGCGGAGCCGGCGGACTGGGCGGAGTTCTGGGAGCGGCACGCGGGACCGGGAGTCGCCCCGCCGGGGATCGACTGGGCGCATGAGGTGGTCTTCCTGGCCACCACCGGCCGGAGGAGCGAGGCGGGCCACCAGGTCCGGGTGCGCCGGGTGCTTCCCGTGGGCGTCTCGACCCAGGTCCAGGCGGTGGAAGAGGTGCCCGGTGACTTCTGTACCCCCGCCTCCCTCGAGCGGTATCCCTTCCACCTGGTCAGGGCACCCCGGGGACCGCTTCCGGTGACCTTTGCCGACCTCCTCCCCCAGCGGATCGCCTGCGGCACATGAAGCTCCGGCACCGCTTCGCCCTCGTGGTCGTGGCCTTCGCCCTGGCCGTGGCCGGGGTGGGAGGGCTCTTCGCCCACGGGGTCACGACCCGGGCCCTCGAGGAGGAGCTCGACGAAAAGCTTCTCTGGACGGTGGGGGCGGTGGCGGAGACGGCGCTTCCGGGCTCGGACACCGAGGTCTTCATCCGGGGCATGGAGATGACCGCGATCTGGGCCCTCTGGCAGGAAAAGCTGCAGGCACTCCTCCCCTACGTGGAGGAGGCGTTCGTCTTCCACCGCGACATGTACGCGCTGGTCTCCACCCGCCCGGCGGAGGAGCTCCCCATTGGCACCCCCATGACGGTACTCTTCGCCTACCCCACGGCCCTCGCCCGGGCCTGGGAAGAGGGGCAGGCGACGACCGAGCTCTTCCGCGGTGACGACGGGACGCTCTACAAGTACGCCTTCCACCGCCTCGACGACTCCGACGCCATGCTCGGGGTGCTCGTGCGCACCGACTTCCTCGACCCGATCGTGGAGCTCCGCCGGAACCTCGTGCTTGGCGCCCTTCTCGCGGCGGTCCTCGCGACCATCGTGGCCTTCCTCCTGGCCGCCGGGGTGGCCCGGCCCATGGAGCGGCTTTCCCGGGCGGCGATCCGGATCCAGCGTGGCCAGTGGGACCGCCCGGTGGAGGAGGAGGGGGGCGACGAGGTGGGACGGCTCTCCCGGGCCATGGAGCGAATGCGGATCGGGATCGTGCAGCGCGACGAGCAGCTCCGGCTCATGCTCGCCCAGGTGGCCCACGAGATCCGGAACCCCCTCGGGGGACTCGAGCTCTTCGCCTCGGCAGCGTCGGAGACGGAGGATGCGGAGGAGCGGAACCGGATCCTCTCACGGATCCGCGACGAGGTCGAGGGGCTGAACGAGATCATCCAGGAGTTCCTGGCGTTCTCGCGGCCCATGGAGCCGGTGATCGAGCTCCACGATGTGCGGCTCCCCCTGAAGGACGCCGCTGCCCTCCTGGAAATCGAGCTCGAGGAGAACGGGGGGGAGATCCGGGTGGAGCTCCCCCTGGACCCCCTCCTCGCACGGGCAGACCCGGACCACGTGAAGCGGATCGTGCTGAATCTCCTGCGCAACGCGGCCCATGCCGGACACGTCGTCCATCTCTCGGCGGCGTGGTGGAACGGCGAGGTCCGGATCGAGGTTGCCGACGACGGGCCGGGCATCCCCGGGGAAATGCGCGAGCGGATCTTCGAGCCCTTCGTGACGGACAAGGAGCAGGGTGCCGGGCTCGGGCTCGCCATCGTCCAGCGGCTGGTGCAGGTGAACGGAGGCCGGGTGGAGCTTGCCCCTCCCGAGGAGACGGAGGGAGGCGGAGCGGTCTTCCGGGTTTATCTTCAGGGATCGGAAGAGCTGATCCTGGACGGGGAGTAAGGCCGGGGGAGGGTCCCTCCGTCGGGCTTCCCAAGGGGCATACCGCATGGCGCAGATACTCATCATCGACGACCACGACTCGATGCGGGAGGGGCTCGAGCTCCTGCTGCGCCGGCGGGGCCACCGCACCCTGGCGGCCGAAAGCGGAGTCCGGGGGCTCGAGCTCCTGGCCGAGCAGGGGGCGGACGTCGTCATCACGGACCTCAAGATGGCCCGGATGGACGGGATCGAGGTGCTTCGCCAGGTGCGGGAACGCGCGCCCGACGTCGAGGTTCTCGTGATGACCGCCTACGGCACCATCGAGAAGGCGGTGGAGGCCATGAAGCTGGGCGCTGCCGATTTCCTCACGAAGCCGTTCTCGTCGGAGGAGTTCGCGGTCAAGGTCGAGCGCCTCGTGAAGACCCGGGAGGAAAAGGAGCGGCTCAGACGGGAGAACCTGAGCCTGAGGGTCGAGAACACGTACCTCAGGCAGGGGCACGGTGAGGGTGACGGACCCCGGTACGGGGAGATCATCGGCGCATCCCCGCAGATGCAGGAGGTCTTCCGCTGGATCGACCGGGTGTCGCGGTCGGACTCGACGGCCATGATCTACGGGGAATCGGGGACCGGAAAGGAGCTCGTGGCCCGGGCCATCCATGCCGCCTCCCCCCGGGCCGACGGGCCGTTCGTCCGGGTGAACTGCGGCGCCCTTTCCGAGTCCCTCCTCGACTCGGAGCTTTTCGGCCACGAGAAGGGGGCGTTCACGGGTGCGGAGAAGCGCCGCCGCGGCCGCTTCGAGCTCGCGAACGGGGGGACCCTCTTCCTGGACGAGATCGCCACCGTGGCCCAGGCCACCCAGGTGCGCCTCCTGCGGGTGCTCCAGGAGCGGGAGCTCGAGCGGGTGGGGGGAGAGGAGACGATCCAGGTGGACGTGCGGATCATCGCCGCCACGAACCAGCCCCCCGAGGAGCTCCTGAACGGGTCCGGGTTCCGGGAGGACCTCTTCTACCGGCTTCACGTGGTGCCGCTCACCCTCCCGCCGCTCCGGGAGCGCCCGGACGACATCCCCGTGCTCGCGCGGCACTTCGTCGAAAAGCTGAGGGAGCGGACCTGCTCACCGGTGCGGGACCTCTCCGAGGCCGTCCTCGACCGGCTCCGGGCCCACTCCTGGCCGGGGAACGTGCGGGAACTCGAGAACGTGCTGGAGCGCGCCCTCGTCCTGGCCGAGGGAGAATGTCTCGAAGTGGAGGATCTTCCGGTGCTGGGTGCGCCGGCCGGCACAT
>JBJHCE010000225.1:0-4519 GCA_050485865.1 Gemmatimonadales bacterium
CGGCCGCGGTCCGAAGCGCATGGGATGCGCGGTACGGTGCCGAGCCGGCCATTCGGAGGGTGGGGGACCGCCTCCCGGCCCTCGATGAGGTGGTGGGCACGGACGTGCTGGCGCTGGGCGCGGTGGACCTCCAGGACGTGCGGGAGCCGGCGGTCCTCGTGGGTGCCGCCCTCGACAACCTGGGGAAGGGGGCCGCCGGTCAGGCGGTCCAGAACCTGAACGCCATCCACGGGTGGCCAACCGAGTGGGGAATTCGCTGCCCATGAACGAGCCTTCCGCGCCTGCACCCGCTACGGCGACCGATCCCGCCTCCTCCCTTCTCCAGCTCTACCGGCAGCCCGACGTGGTCTTCGTCAGGGGCGAGGGGTGCGAGCTCCTGGACCGGAGCGGACGTCGCTACCTGGACTTCACCTCGGGGATCGGGGTCACGGCGCTGGGGCACGGAAACGCGGTGATCCGGGCCGCCGCGGAAGCCGCCCTCGAGCGGGGGGTGATCCACACCTCGAACCTGTACCGCACCGAGCCGAACGAGCGCCTCGCCGTCCTCCTCCGGGAGAAGACCGGAATGGACCGGGTCTTCTTCTGCAACTCCGGAGGAGAGGGGATGGAAGGGGCCCTCAAGTTTGCGCGGAAGCGGGCCCGGGTCGCCTCCGGCTGGACTCCCGGTGGGGGTGATCCTCCCGGCTTCCGGAAAACCGGGGTGGTGGCCTTCGAGGGCGCCTTCCACGGGCGCCTCTTCGGAAGCCTGGCGGCGACCCACAAGTCCGTGTACCGGGCGCCCTTCGAGCCCCTCATGCCCGGGGTTGCCTTCGTGGACCCCTTCGACGTGGAGGCGGTGGACCGGGCCCTCGAGGCCGACCGGGTGGCGGCGGTGCTCGTGGAACCGATCCAGGGCGAGGGGGGAATCCGGCCCCTCCCCGACGACCTCCTGCGGCGGCTCCGCCAGTGGACCGGGGAGCGGGGCATCACCCTCGTCTTCGACGAGATCCAGTGCGGGGTGGGGCGGACCGGTACCTTTTCGGCCCACGAGCCGTCCGGGGTGCGCCCAGACATCCTGGTCCTGGCGAAGCCCCTTGCCGGGGGGTTCCCCATCGGGGCCATTCTCGTGAACGACGCGGTGGCGGAGGTGCTCGAGCCCGGCGACCACGGGACCACCTTCGGCGGCGGGCCCTTCGTGACCGCGGTGGCCCACGCCGTGGTCCAGGAGATCGGACGCCCCGGGTTCCTGGAGAGGGTCCGGCGGCGGGGCGCCCACCTCGAATCCCTCCTCCACGGGCTTGCGGGGCGTCATCCCGGGGTCGTGAAGGAGGTCCGGGGGCGGGGGCTCATGCGCGGGGTCGAGCTCACCTTCGACGTTCCCCCGGTGGTGTCGGCGGCCTTCCAGGATGGGCTCCTCCTCGTGGGCGCCGGCCCGCGGACGATCCGTCTCCTTCCCCCCCTCATCGTCTCCGAGGCCGAGCTCGAGCGGGGTGTGAAGATCCTCGAGGGGGCCATTTCCTCGGTGGCGGAAGCTGCGGGAGCCAGGGCGTGAGCGCCCCCGAGGGGGGGGCGGGCGGGAGCGGCGAGGGTACCCGGGCCGGGGGACTCTGGGGTGGCCGCTTCACCACCGGGATGGCGCCCGAGATGGAGCCCCTGAACCGCTCCCTCGACGTGGACCGTCGCCTCTGGCGGGAGGACCTCCAGGGGAGCCGGGCCTGGGCCCGGGCCCTGGGCGGCGCCGGGGTCCTCGATTCCGCCGAGGTCCGGGACCTTCTCGCGGGGCTCGACCGGGTGGAGACGCGCCTCGCCTCGGACTTCCCCGCCTCCGCCCCCGACGAGGACATCCACTCCCTGGTGGAACGGCTTCTCCGGGAGGAGGCGGGGCCAGTGGCGGGGAAGCTCCACACCGGCCGCTCGCGGAACGACCAGGTGGCCACCGATTTCCGCCTCTGGGGGATGCGGACGTCGGAGGAGCTCGCAAAGCGGGTCGAGGAAGTGGTCCGGGGCCTCATGGGGCTTGCCGACCGCGGCGTCGAGGTGATCCTTCCGGGATACACCCACCTCCAGCAGGGACAGCCGGTGCGGGCGGCCCACTGGGCCCTGTCCCATGCCTGGCCCCTCCTCCGCGACCGGGCCCGCCTCGAGCGGGCGGGAGACGCGGCGGGGGTCCTCCCGCTGGGCTCCGGAGCCCTCGCCGGGTGTCCCTTCCCGGTGGATCGGGAGGCCCTCGCCCGGGAGCTCGGGTTCCACTCGATTTCCGAGAACTCCATGGACGCCGTGAGCGACCGGGACTGGGCGGTGGAGCTTCTCTCCGCCTCGGCCCTCCTGGGCATCCACCTCTCGAGGCTCTCCGAGGACCTGCTCCTCTTCTCGTCGAAGGAGTTCGCCTTCGTCCGCATCGGAGACGGGTACTCGACGGGGTCGTCGCTCATGCCCCAGAAGCGGAACCCGGACGTGGCGGAGCTCGTGCGCGGCAAGTCGGGCCGCCTCGTGGGGGGGCTCACGGCCCTCCTCACCCTCCTGAAGGGGCTTCCCACCGGGTACAACCGGGACCTCCAGGAGGACAAGGCCCTCGTCTTCGAGGTGGTGGACACCCTCGCCCTCGTCCTTCCCGCCATGGCCGGCGCGCTCCGGACCACGGTCTTCCGCCCCGACCGGATCGAGCAGGCCCGCGACGCCGAGCTCCTGGCCACCGACCTGGCCGACATTCTCGTCCGGGCGGGGGTCCCCTTCCGGGAGGCCCACGACCACGTGGGTACCCTCGTGCGCATGGCCGAGGAGCGTGACATCCCGCTCAGCGACCTGGACGACGCCACCTTCGGGAGCGTGCACCCGGTCCTCGGGGGCGGTGCCGCCCGCGCCGCCTTCGACTGGGAGGCGTCGGTGGAGGCCCGCGATGTCCCGGGAGGGACCGCGCGACGCCGGATCGAGGAGCAGATGGAGGCGCTCCGGGAGGCCCTCGGCGAGGAAACGGGGCGATGAGCGCGCCTCCGGGTGTGCCAGCCTCCCAGGCCGACGCGCTCAAGCGGGACGCCGCCCTCGCCGCCCTCTCGGAGGTGCGCTCGGGGATGACCCTCGGCCTCGGGACCGGGAGCACGGCGCGGCACTTCGTGGATGCACTCGGCGCCGCCCTCGCCTCCGGCGCCCTCGAGGCGGTCCGGGGCGTACCCACCTCCGAGGACACCGCATCCCGGGCCCGGAGCCTCCAGATCCCCCTGGTGGAACTCCACGAAGCGGGAAGGATCGACCTGGCCGTGGACGGGGCCGACGAGGTGACCGCCGCCCTGGACCTCGTGAAGGGGCTCGGGGGCGCGCACCTCCGCGAGAAGATGGTGGTGCAGGCCTCGGAGCGCTTCGTGGTGGTGGCCGACTCCGGGAAACGAGTCACCCGCCTGGGCCAGAAGGCGCCGCTTCCGGTGGAAGTCGTCCCATTCGGCTGGCGCGCGCACCTCCCCTTCTTCCGGGAACTGGGCGCAGAGCCTGTGCTCCGCGTGGTCGAGGCGAACGGCGAGCCCTTCCTCACCGACAACCGCAATCTGGTGGTGGATCTGGCGTTTTCCGAAGGGATTCCCGATCCTGTGGCGGTGGAGGCCGCCCTCCGGGCCCGGGCGGGGATCGTGGAGACCGGGCTCTTCCTGGGCATGGCGGCGCGCTGCTACCTCGCCGCCGACGGAGGGGTCGAGGTCCTGGATCGCCCCTCGGCAGGAACGAGTCGAACCCAGCGGGAGACGGAGCGATGAACGGAGCCGAGCAGGAGGGGGGAGCCATGGGGGCCGGTGCCGTGGGGCGCCCCCGGGGGAGGGCGGCGATCCTCGCCCCATCGATCCTCTCGGCGGATTTCGGGCGCCTCGCCGAAGAGGTGAAGGCGGCCGAGGAGGCGGGCGCGGACTGGATCCACGTGGACGTGATGGACGGCCACTTCGTCCCGAACCTGACCATCGGACCCCTCGTGACCGAGGCGGTCCGCCGCACGACCCTCCTCCCGGTGGACGTGCACCTGATGATCGAGGCGCCGGATCGCTACATCGGGGCTTTTGCCGATGCCGGCGCAGACCGCATCACCGTGCACCAGGAGGCGTGCCCCCACCTGAACCGGACGCTGAACGCGATCCGCGAGGCCGGTGCCCTCCCCGGGGTGGCGGTGAACCCCTCGACCCCGGTGGAACTCCTCGCCGACGTGGTGGACGAGCTCGAGCTCCTCCTGGTCATGACGGTGAACCCCGGCTTCGGCGGGCAGTCGTTCATCCATTCGGCGCCGGGACGGATCGCCCGGGCCCGGGACCTCCTCGACCGCAGGGGGAGCGGAAGTGCCCTTCTGCAGGTGGACGGTGGCGTGGATGCGGAGACGATTCTCCTCTGCGCCGAGGCCGGTGCCGATTCCTTCGTGGCGGGCTCTTCCGTATACGGCCACCCCCGGGGCGTCGGGGCCGGCATCGCGGCCCTCCGCCACGCCCTCTCCACCCTGGGAACGCGGCAGGCATGATCCCTGCACTGGAGGAAGCGAACAGGGCGGTGCTCCTCGACCCGGGCGCCTTCGTGC
>JBJHCE010000226.1:0-4483 GCA_050485865.1 Gemmatimonadales bacterium
TCAGGCGGCGACCCTCCCGTGGGGGGTGTGGACGGGCTTTCCGTCCGTGAAGATGTGACCGTCCGCGACCTGCCGGAGAAGGTGCGGGGCGTTGAGCTTGCGGAAGCGCTTCTCGGCGACGGTGAGGAGCTTCCAGATGAGGGTGGTGGCGCTGTCGACCCGCTTGAAGCGCTTGGCGGCGGTGGTCCGGAGCCGGACGCTGGCAAACGGGCTCTCCACGACGTTGGTGGTCCGCAGATGCTTCCAGTGGGGCTCTGGGAAGTCGAAGAAGGTGACCATGCGGTCCCAGTCGTCGGCGAGGATCTCGACGGCCTTGGGGTACCAGGGCTCGAAGCGTTTTTCGAAGGCCCGACGGGCAGCCATCGCCTCGTCCCGGCTGGGGGCGTAGACGATCTTTCGGAGCAGGTCCCGTCCAGTGACCTGTTCCCGCTTCGGGAGCCGGTCGAGGACGTTTCGCATCTTGTGGTTCCAGCACCGTTGTTCCTTCGATTCGGGCCAGGCCTCCCGGGCGGCCGCCCAGATCCCGGCAAGCCCGTCGGCCAGGATCAGGTTGGGGGCCTGGATCCCCCGGGCCTTCAGGTCCCGGAAGACCGCACCCCAGGACTCGGTGGATTCCCGGTATCCGGGCACCACGGCCAGGACCTCCTTCGTTCCGTCGCTGAGGGCGCCCATGACCACGAGAAGCGCCGCCTTGTCCTTCTCGAGTCCCGCCTTCACGTACACCCCGTCGGCCCAGAGATAGACCACTTCCCGGTTTCCGAGGGGGCGACGGGACCAGGCTTCGAACTCGTCATTCCAGCCCTGCCGGAGCCGACGGATCGACGCCTTGGAGAGCGGGGCCCCCTCCCCCAGGAGACCGCGGAAGGCCAGCTCGAAGTCCCCTTCCGCCAGCCCGTGCAGGTAGAGCTCCGGGAGGAGGGCCCCGATCTCCTTCGTCCGCCGCGCGAACAGGGGGAGCACCCGGCTCTCGAACCGCTCCTCCAGCCCCCGGACCCGAGGCCGCCTGAGCGTGATCGTTCCCGAACTCATGGCCAGCCGCCTCGGCTTGCCGTAGCCGTTTCGGTAGCCGCTCGTCCCATCCACCTCGGCCCGTCGCTCCGACTTCCCGCGGCCAAGAAACTCCGTAACCTCCTCCTCCAGAATCCTTTGCACGAAAGCCTGGGCCTGCTCCCTCACCAGCTCCTCCAGCCGATCCCAGACCTCTTCGCTGGACACTCCGGTCCCTGCCTGCCTATCCTTTCCCACGAGGCGACGCTCCTTTCCCCGGGCTCCAACCCGGACTCGTTGATTGATACCCAACGGAAAGGTACGTCGCCTCGCTTTTTACACACCCCCTGATCCTACCTCAGGGAGATGATGATCGGTACCAGCGCGAGGAACCGTCGAAACCTCATAGTGTGCTCCTTTCCCAGGAGTACCGGGCGGGCAAGCGGCGGGGACGCAGATTCAACTGGTGCAGACGATCCCACCGGACCCCTGCACCTCAACGTTCAACACGTCGAAACCCGAGTGGCTCTTCGAATCTGTCACCTCAAGCTCAAGCTGGAAACTTGAGTCACCAGTGTCTGAAGTCGAGTAGGACGACGTTTGGCTCACGAGGATGCCGTTGCGGCGCCACTCATACGAGCGTGAGCCGCTTCCACCTGTCACGTGGGCCGTCCACTCGCAGATCTGGTGCTCTTCAACTTCTCCGGGCCCTTCAATGGCGGCGGTGATCACGATTCTGGAGGGGTCGAGAAAACGTCCCAAGTGGTATTCCATCATGTCGAAGGCGCTGAACGCATAAAAGCAATCGTTCGAGCAGATATCGCCCTCCCCCGCAAACCCCACCAGGATCCCGAGTGGGTTGATTGTTCCGTTCGTGGGTGCGGGGTAGAACACCGGCCCGCCGCTGTCTCCCCTTCCTACCCCTGCATGCTCCACCCAATCCATGCAAAGGACTAGATACTGGCCGGCCGTAGTGGGTGCGTGACCACCGTGTTGATGCAGATCGACTCGATCTCCCCCCGGGTCCACCCGGTCGTACGTCCCACCTTGTCGGCGTCGAGCCCGCTTACGCTGAAGAACGGCTGATCGATGGATTCCCACCACCCATCGACCGTAAGGCTTCCGGCCTGGTTGTTGGTTCCAAGCGACGAAGTGCGCGCTACGCGGTAGTCAACCGCTTCAGACAAAACGAACATGGCATCCGCCTCGATACAGTCCCCGGACCATGTCTGAGAAGGGGCGTCCTCGCAGTCCTCCAGTACGTCCCACGCCGGGTTGATGTGGATTCCTCCGATCATGTCGCCGGATGAGGTAGAGCCTTGAAATACATCCTCTGGCGTTCCAGATCCCGGTGCGTAGAGGGAACAGTGCGCGGTTGTGACGAGGCCTACCTCCTCATGGCCGGTTTCGACTGCCCAGCCGTGGGTGCAACGCACGTTGCCGTCTTCCCGGATGATCTCGATACCTCCGCCCGTAGGTCGAACGCGGTCAGCGAGAGACGCTGCAGCGTAGATCCGGGCGGCCAGCTCCACGTGAAACACGCCGTCTGGAGCGTCGAGAGTCTCGAGGAGTTCCTCGACCTGGCGCCGAGCGCCGGTGTGCTCGACGCGGACGAGCACGCGGTTTCGACGTTCATCGGCTCCTATCGCCACGAAGCCCGGGATCGTGAGCACCTGGGGGAACAGGAGTTCGGACCAAGCCACGATCTCGGAGAACCCGAATCGACCCTGCCGCACAGCGATGTCCTGGCTTGACACGTCGTCAAGCTGCAACCGCGTAACGACGCTGGAGGCGAGTTGTTGAGAGGCTGCAATGGCGGCTTCCTCGTGCTCCGCAACCCTCAGATGGATGGCAAACCGCCACTCATCCCGGTCGAAGTAGAACCCGCCAAAACCGGGCACGCCCGCTTCGATGCGAAGGATCTCGTCCTGTACACCGCGGCGCGTCCGGCCTTGCATCGCTGCCCGGATCTCACGGTCCGCGACGGTCACGGCAATGAAAAGGGCCAACAGGCCCGCACATTGAGGGAGTTCAACGACGGACGAGCTGGAGGTGCGAAAGCCGGGGGTGCGCATGGACTCCTCGCAGCAACGTGAGGGAGGGATGTCACACTTGTTTGTAATCAGAAATGCGCGGTAACGCAACTGCGTTGCTCCGACGACCCGTTGGCCCGCGAGCGGCTGGTGCACCCGGTGTCCCCGCACCCCGAGGCCGACGGTACCGCTCACACCGATGAGGGCGATGGCTCCCTCGCGTCGCCCGCCACATCTTCGACCGCGTGACCCTGGGCTGAACCCGCTGGCACGCTCCCCCGCGCGGCCCTACTCCCGCTCGCCGGGCCGGTAGCTTCGCACCGCCGCCGCCTCGATCTCGTCGAGGTGGAAGTGCACGGGGCGCAGGTCGCCGGCCGCGTACCGCTCGGCCTGGTCGTCGAAGTGGGGGGAGTCGGGGTCATTCGAAAGGCCCCCGGCCGTGATGGCCACCGCCCGGAGCCGCTCGCCGAACTCGACGACCGCCACGAAGCTGTTGCCGCTTGTTCCGTACCAGCGCGATGAGCCCTGCCGGGTGGCCGCCCCGAACGACGCGAGCGACCCCCACCGCGCCGAGGTGAACCCCACCGGAAGCGAGGGCGCCGCGTCGTCGAAGGGAAGCTGGATGTCGCCGGTCAGCCGCTGGAAGCGGTTGATCTCGCCCCACGGGGTCCGCCAGTCGCCGAAGTCCGTTTCGAGCCGCTCGAGTGCGGCCAAGAGTGCGTCGAGGCGCTCCCCGGGCGTCGTGTTTTCCGCCGCGTAGACGTACACGTCCCGGTCCGCTTCGGACGCCCGCGACTGGACTCTCGAGAGGAGCTCCGTTCCCCAGAAGATGGCCACCGCCGTGGGCACCGACTCCACGTCCCAGGCGAAGTCCCACCCGCCCAGCAGTTCCACGGCCTCCGCGGTGGCATCCACGAGCTCCTGCGCCGCACCCGCGGCGGAAAGCTCGCTCCACCCCTGCACCAGGGGAGGGACCATGCGGGCGAAGGCGGGAAGGTGCGTCGTGTAGGCGGCGTCCCGGAGCGACTCGAGGGTCCACCCGCCCGACCCCTCGAGGAGGAGGAGCGCGTTCTCGCCCCGGGGATTCTCGGTTCCCCGGTCCATGTAGCGGGGGAAGTCCGCCTGCCGGGGGCTCGCCGCGCCGGCGGCCGACCAGGGCCAGTTGTTCGTGCACATGGCCCACCCGGTGGGCGGGTTGATGGCGTTCGGCGACTCCTCGATGGCGTGCACCCCCTGCCAGTCGGTGGCGGGGTCCCAGCCCTCCACGGGGTTGTCATAGTCGAAGCGATCGTCCCGGATCGGGACGAAGTTGGCGTGCAGGTAGGCCACGTTCCCCTCGGCATCGGCGAAGAGGGTGTTGTTGGAGGAGTTCGTGTGCGCCCGCATGATCTCGAGGTACTCGTCCAGGTTCCGGGCCTTCGTGCGGGAGAAGGACTGGATGAGCGCGTTCATCGGCTCCTCCA
>JBJHCE010000227.1:0-4471 GCA_050485865.1 Gemmatimonadales bacterium
TCGGTCATATGGACGAGGCGATGCGCCGCATGCGCGCGGGCGAAGTGGGGGATGAGTTCGACCTGACCGAAATCGAGGATCTGCTCAACGAACCGTGAGCCTGGGGGTGGCGTGTGGCGTACGTGGTACGCAAGGGGGTTCCGGAGGTCCTCGAACTGTGGAAGCGGCTCCTCAAGGAGTTCAGGGCAGAGACGATCGGGAAGGAGGATCGCGAGCTGTTCAAGAAGTGGTCGAAAGCCATTCGCTTTCTGCGAGAGGACCCCTCGCACCCTGGACTGAACACCCACGAGATTTCAGAGCTGACGCGGCGGTACGGACGCAGGGTGTTCCAGTCGTACCTCGAGAACAACACGCCATCCGCGGGACGGATGTACTGGGTCTACGGTCCGGAGGTCGGGCAGATCACGGTGATCGGCCTGGAGCCGCACCCGGAGGACAGGAAGAGCCGGGGGTACGATCGCGTGAGGCTCTCCACCCTCCCGGCGCCGGATCCGCCGTTCGGAACGAAGAGGCGGGGGTGAGCTGACCCCCGGCACCTGCTCCGTCAACCCGCTCGAGGATCCCCTTCACAGCGTGGCGACCTCCACGTGGAGCCTGGGCCCCCTTCCGCCGAGGAGGGCGGCGAGGGGGGGATCCGCTGCGGTGGCCTGCGTCCACGGGAGGGCGTAGAGCACCGTCTCGTAGCTGCGTGGCCGGGTGGCACCTTCAAGCACGGCCAGGAGGGGATGGTCCCGGACGAAGCCGGTGGCGAGCCAGTCGAGCCCCCGCGCCCGGGCGGCGGTGCGGGCCGCACGGACGAGGGCGAGGAAGGTCGCGGGGTCGTCGCCCTCCACCGCCAGGTGCGAGAGGAAGGCCATGGGGATCACCGCCCCGGGCGACGGGAGCCGGGGGGCACCCACGAGGGAACGGAGGGGATTCAGGACGGGACGGAGCGCACCGAGCGCCGGCGGATACCCCTGAACCCGGCTCTGCTTGAAGGCGCGCTGGTCCCAGAGGGCGGCGCATCCAAGCACCTCGCCGGCCGCGCCCTCCGCCACGAGAAAGTCCGCAGGCGTGAGCCCGCGGGACCGGACGGGAGAGGCCAGCTCCGCCTCCGTCCAGACCGGCGCGAGCTGCTCACGGGAGAGGGTCCGTTGGAGGCAGGAGGCGACCTCGGCGACGTCCCTGGCGGGGCGGACGGTGGGCCGCGCCGTGCCCCGAGCCCGGCCTGCCCGGCCCCCGGCGGGAACGAGGCAGGTCACCACCTCGGCCAGGGGCAGGTACGGGGGAACCCCCCGCACCCCCCGCTCCAGGAGGCGCCGGGCCGGGAGGTTTTCCGCCGCGATGCTCGTGAGATCGAAGGGAAGCTCCCGCGACTCCCGGGTCGCCCCCAGCACCTGGAACCCCGCCCGGAGGAGGGGCCCTGCCGCCCGCGCGGCCTCCGGACGCCGCCGGAGCTGGCCGATGTAGCCAACCCGCGCCGGGGCGCCGTTCAGCCAGACCGTGCGCACCGAGCGACTCCCCATGGCGGCGATGCGCCCTGAGGGGTCCCGGGCCACCATGGTGACGTGGCGGTCTCCCTCCACCCCCCCGGCCAGGCGCGCGTCGGGCTCGCGCTCGAGGGAGAGCCGGATCCCACCCCCCATGGGCTCCCGGAGGAGGGCGCGGATCTCGGGGTCGTCGGTGGGGCCAGCGAGCTCCACCCGGTAGCCGGCCACCTCGACCACGCCGGGCGCGGCCTCCCTCATCCGGCCTCCAGGAGCTCCCCGTTCCACCCCTCATCCCCCAGCGGCAGCCCGTTTCGGCCCGACACGTCCACCTGGTGCATGGCGTTGATGGCCAGGAAGTTCGTGAGCATCCAGGGATCCCTGCGGTTCACCCGCTTCACCGCCCGCTGGGCGATGCTCGGCCAGCCGTAGAACTCCTTCCGGGCGCGGATGCAGTGCTCGGCGAGGGCCTCCGGGTCCATCCCCCGCGGGGTGAAGGGCACCTCGCCGTAGCGGTAGCGGGAGTCGAGCCACCAGGCGTCGTAGAGGAGCCGCCCCTCCTCCTCGAGCCGCGTGTAGAGCGGGGTCCCGGGAAAGGGGGTGATGTGGTTGAAGGCGGCAATGAAGAGCCCCTCCTCGCGGGCGAAGTCCAGCGACTGCCGGAAGGAGGCCGGGGTATCGTGGTCGTACCCGAAAATGAAGGTCCCGTAGATGCGGAGCCCGTGGGCCCGGAAGCGCTCGAGGGCCGCCCGGGGGCCCCCCTTCATCAGGTTGAAGCGCTTGTTCATCTGGGCCAGGGCCGCCTCGTCCAGGCTCTCGAAGCCCACGAGCACCCCCTGGCACCCGCTCCGCTTCATGAGCGCGAGGGCCTCGTCGTCGTAGGCCACGTTGATGGCCGACTGGCTCACCCACCGGATCTTGAGCGGAATGAGCGCCCGCATGAGCTCCTTTGCCGCGTTCAGGTCCGAGGTGATGTTGTCGTCCACGAAGAAGATCATCTGCCCCCGCCGGCGCACCCGCTGCACCTCCTCGATCACCCGGTCCACCGGGCGGTGCGTCTGCCGGGCCTGGAAGGCGGCGGTGATGGCGCAGAAGTCGCACCGGAAGCGGCACCCCCGGGCGAACTCCACGAGCCCCAGGGGGAGGTAGCGCTTTCCCTGGAAGATGGATCGGTCCGGGGTGGCGGTCCGGGCCGGGCGCCCCTCGGCCCGGTACACCCGCTCGGGGTGGCCATGGCGGTAGTCGTCCAGGAGGCGGGGAAAGATCTCCTCCGCCTCGCCAATCACCACCGAGTCGGCGTAGCGCCCCACCTCGTCGGGGCGGAGGGTGGCGTGGAATCCCCCGAGCACCACGGGGACCCCCCGGCGGCGGTACTCGCTCGCGATCTGGTAGGCCCGCCTGGCCGTGTAGGTCTCGACGCTGATGGCCACGAGGTCCGTGGGTTCGTCGAAGGGAATGGACTCCAGGCGGTCGTCGTAGAAGCGCTTCTCCACCCCGGGGGGGATGAGCGAGGCCAGGAGCGCCGGCGAGAGCGGCTGCATCTTCCAGGTGCGGATGTACCCCCGCATCCCCACCCGGCGTCCCACCACCGGGTGCACCAGCGTCACGCGGAAGGGGCGGCTCACGGGGTCCGCTCCAGCACGGGAAGGGAGTGCTTCCGCTTCGCCTCCCGCCGGGGCCAGGTGGGCGACACCATGGCATCGCAGGTATAGAAGCGGTTCAGGTTCTGGGCGTAGCGCCGGTATCCCAGGTTCGTGAGAAGCGCCACGTGGAGGGGGGCCGCGGTGTGCCGGAGCCGCCGCCAGCTGTTCCGGACACCGTACACCGATTTCCACGCCTCCTCGGTGCCCCGGTAGAGGGTCTCGGTGTCCATCTTCGCCGGCTGGAAGACCGCGTGCTGCCCATCGTAGAGCGACCAGTCGCGGGTCAGGATCCGCCCCTCGGCATCGAGGCGAGCGTGGAGGGGGGTGCCGGGAAAGGGGGTGACGATGGCGAAGCGCGGAAGGTCGATCCTCGCCTCCACCGCGAACCGGGCGGTGCGCTGGAAGATGTCGGGCTCGTCCTCGTCGAGGCCGAAGACGAAGCATCCCTGGAGCGCGATCTTCCGGTCGTGGAGGCGCTTCACCACCTCGCCGTAGCCGCTCGGGTTGTTGAACCCCTTCCGGGAGCTCCGGAGTGCCGTGCGCGAGATCGACTCGAGCCCCATGAGAAGCCCCCGGCACCCGCTTCGGGCCGCGAGGTCCAGGAGGGGGAGGTCCTGGGCGAGGAGGGTGGTGGCGAGCCCGAACCATTGGATGCGAAGGGGAATGAGCGCCTCGAAGAGCCGCGCCGCGTAGGCCTTGTCGGCGATGATGTTCAGGTCGATGAAGATGGCCCGGCGCGCCCGTCGGCGGCGGATGTCCTCGACGATGTGCTCCACCGGCTTCTGGTACGGCTTTCGCCCCCAGGCCGAGGGCACCACGCAGAAGTCGCAGTTGTGGATGCAGCCGCGGGTGGCCTCGAAGACGTCGGCGGTGAGATAGCGCCACCGGGGAAGGACCGAGCGGTCCGGAAGGGGGGAGCTCGAGAGATCCAGGTCGGGGCGCTGGTCGTAGCGGGGGCGCATTCGCCCGGCCGCGAAGTCCCGGAGAAGCTCGGGCCAGCTCTCTTCGGCATACCCCACCACCACCGCATCGGCGTGGGGGGCGGCGTCGTCCGGTGCCAGCGTCACGTGGGGGCCACCCAGCACCACCGGAATCCCCCGCCCCCGGAAGTGAGCCGCGAGCTCGTAGGCCCGCATGGCCGAACCGGTAATGACCGTCATTCCCACGAGGTCCGCCTCGAGCTCCAGGTCCACGTCGGCGATTCCCTCGTCGATGCACACGAGGTCGACGGAGACGTCGTCGGGAATGAGCGCCGCCAGGGTGGGAAAGGTGAGGGGCATGTACCGGAGCGTCTGCCCGAACACCCCCCCGCGGTGGCGGTAGAGGGGGCCCTTGGGGCTGATCAGGACCACGCGGAGCCGG
>JBJHCE010000228.1:0-4460 GCA_050485865.1 Gemmatimonadales bacterium
TTCCCAAGGGGCACCACCCGCCGTCGGGAGAAGGACACCGCGGGATCCCAGGACCGTGCCGACGGCAAGGCTGTCCAGCCTGAGGTCAAAGAGGAAGCTCGCAGGAAACCGGAGCGTAACGGGACCGGAACCATCGGTCACGATGGCCTGGACCTCACCGAAGGCGGTGGTTCGTTCCACGACCGTCGCCCCCTCGATCCGGACGAGATCCGCATCGAGGGTGCCGCCATCGGCCGAGGCTGCGGTGGATGACGAAACGGCCACGGCTGGCACGTCACCCGGTCCCTCGGCGAGCCGCCTTCCCGAACCCTGCGCGAGAATGACTCTCCCGCTGGCCATCTGGGTCCTCCCCAGAACAAGTACCGTGTCCCCTGCAGAGGCTGCAAGAGATGGGATCCCGATGACGCGGACCGCCCGCCCCTCGGCGCGCACATGAAGGGCTCCTCCGCTGAGCGCCCCGAAGGAGTTGAGGGCAACGCCGCGGGTGAACAGCCTCCTCCCGGTGGGTGACGAGAGGATCTCCGGGACCGTGCGCTCCGGGAAGCTCAGACCCACGGAGACGGAGGTCGTACGGTTCGGGAAGACCGACACTTCGTTCGGTTCCACCCCGGTCACCTGGAGGGAGTCACCCATGAATACCTCGTCAGGGACCATCAGGTACGTACCGGCCGGAAGCTCGGATCGGGTGAACCGACCCGACGTGTCCGCCACCGCCAGGCCAAGGGTATCGCGAGTCCCCCGCATGACCTGGGCCACCGGGATCCCACGGACCGGCGGATCTCCCGGCGAGCGGACGCCCGTCCGGTCCAGGTCCAGGAAGACCTGCCCATCGAGGTTCCCGGTGCCCGAGAGCCGAAACAGGAATCCGTCTCCGGCGCTTTCGCACCCGGTGATCGTGACGAGGATCATGACCGCAGCAGCGGCAGGGCTGAAGCGCGAAGCCATGATCAGAACCTCACCGTTGCGCCGATACGGAACGATCGGCCAGGGATCGGGGCGTCACGATTCCGACCGAAGTCGGGGTTCACGACGAAGGGAAGGTCCGCTGCCCCGGAGACCGGGTCCACTGAAAACGACTGCGTACCGTCAATCAGGAAGAGCGCCGAGTCGGGGATGCCCCGCGTCCCCTCCAGGAGATCCCTGGCATCGAACTGGAGTGTCCAGGAGGCACCCATACCAAGGGGGAGGTCCAGCCCGAGGCGGAGGTCCAGGCGCTGGACCGCAGCGGTCCGGCACGCGTTCCTACGGCGTTCTCCATCGCGGAGGTCGCGGAGACAGGGCCAGTTGCTCTCGAGTGAGGCGACCTCCGCTACCAGGTCTGCCGGGATCGAGATCGGTTCGTCCGCCATCCGGCCCAAGCCGGAAGTCCCGCCCAGTAGATCGCGCACCGTGGGCGTGAAGGGTGCACCGGATTCCAGGACGAACACACCGCCGAGAACGAGCCCGATTCCGGCGGGCCCGTGGAGCTGCCCCTCCAGGCGGAGATTGTCCGGTCGATGGAAATCGGAGGGGCCTTCCAGCCACCTGGGATCAGGTACATCCGCGCCAGAACGGGCTCGCACAAGGAGCGGGTCCCCCCAGGGCGACATCGGGGTCGTATCCACGGTCTCCGATCGGGTGTAACTGGCTCCGACGGCCAGCCTTCCCGGGGTCTCGTGCCGGGCCGATAGGGTGACACCCAACCAGCGCGACCATCCGTCGCTTTCGATGGCGCGCACCTGGTCGAACCCGTCGAATCGGCGGTCCGACCCGGGCCTGACACCGATCAACTCGCCCCGTCGAACGATCTCTCCGTGAATCGCGCGTCCGAGGGCATCAAAAGCGAACGCCCCGGGTACCCGGTTGAGGTCCCGAACCCGAGGCAGGAAGTCGGTGTGCCGATGATCCACGGCGATTCCAACCCGGGTGTTTCGACCCAAAAGGGCGGACATCTCGAGTTCAAGGCTCCGAGTCCTGGGCGGCGCGAAGCGGGGACCGAGGATGGTCGCCTGAACGCCCCGGCTTTCGAAGGCCTGGGTCGCGTTCGGGCCGGAACTCCAGCTTCCGAGGGTCCCGAGGGCCCGGTCAATCACGACGGAGCCCGTGTCGGACAGCACCTCGAGGAGAAGGGCCGGGTCATAGGCTCCCCGGTGGATCCCGGCAGACCCGCGAACCTGGATACCTGCGCGGCCCTCGGGCCGCCACTCGATGGCGAGTCGAGGTTCGAGTTCGGTCGACGGCTCCGCAACTGCGGAAAAGTCGACTCCGCTCACGTCCTCCCATCGAACGTTGCGGGCGAACTCCTCGATCGGCAGCGACTGCCGGTCGACGGAGATCGATCCGGTCAGGGTGAGGCCTGGCGCCGGAGTCCAACGGTCCTCGACGAACAGGGACATCCGCGCTCCGGTGTATCCGGCGTCGGCCTTGCGGCCCATCGCCTGGACGAACAGTCCGCGGATCGCATCGTCGTCGTCAATTCGGGGGAGGTAAAGGGAGCGGCCAGGAGCGATCCGGTCCTCTGCCTCCACCCGAAAGAATCCCAGGCCCAGGCCGGTCCGGATCCGGTGTCGCTCACCCATGTGGTGGATGGTGGGCGCCAGGGTCAGTCCGGAACGGCGGTGTGAACCTGAAGCCTCCCGTTCCAGCCCCGTCTGCACGGCGCCCCTGTGGATCGAGAGCTGGGTTCCGGTGCCCGAATCCGCGAACTCCTGGCTCCGGGATACGGATTCCATGCCGATTCCGACCTCGAGGGCGCTTGCATCCCCGAACGGGTTCAGGAACCCGGCACCGATCCACCCTCCGACGCTCCGCGATTCGGCGGACCCCGGGTCCGGAACGAGGAGCCCGGGCCCCCAGCCATCGGCCCGTGTCATGTGGACCCCCCCACGCACCGCCAGGGATCGCTGGCCTCCGGGGGTCCAGTCGACCCGACCAAACACCGAGAGGTGATCCCGATGCGTGAGCCTGACGGGTTGCCCGACCGGCTGGGCCCAGGCCCCCGAAGTCTCGAACAGCCGTGCCAGCTCCGTCGCGGACGATCCCGTGGCCCCTGTGGAGACCTCCGGAGACCGGCTGATCTCGACGATCAGGTGATAGAGGAGCGTGTCGGGAACGAGAGGGCCGCCGATCCGGAAGCTCACGTCGGGCAGGGGAGAGGCGGCATCCACGCCGCTCCAGGCCGACCCGGCCCCGGGGAGCGCATGGGTGGCGCCAAGAGTGAGCTCGATCTGCTGCCGAGGTGGGCCTGGTCGGGAGACGGCGCGGATCTGCATTCCCGATGTCGCCCCGCCCCCGGGGTCATCCGGGGTGCCTGTGGCACGGATTCCCGACAGCGCGGCGAGCGGGACGAAGGTAGCGGGGCCGAGGTTCCGGATTCCGTCCGAACGTGGCGGCGCGCTCAGCGGGATTCCATCCACCCGGATACCTGTTTCGGTTCCTGGGAGGCCCCGGCCCCCAATGCCCTCGGACTGGAACGGCGAGAGTAGCCTCATCACCTCGATCCCGGGGGCCGCCGATGGGAGGTGGGACCGGAGGGCCGTCATCGTCATCCCCACGGTGGCGGAAGTGCCCACGCTGAGCTCGTTGGCCGTGATGCGGTCGATTTCGCCCACGGGCGGGGCCTGCGGGCGAAGTTGGACCCGGAGGGTCACCGATTGGTCGGGGCGCACGACGATTCCCACGACCCGGACGGGGACGAATCCGATCCGCTCCACCTGCAACGAGTACGGACCGGGGCTCAGGAAGGGGAAAGCGAACGTGCCGTCACGCCTCGCCAGTCCCTCGATCACCCGTGCCTCGTCGTCGCGTTCCAGGGCGAGGAACACCCCGTCCAGGGGCTGGCCCGACTCGTCGACGATGTAACCACCGAGACTACCCGTGGTCGTGGTTTGCGCCGCCGCCTCCTGGCCGGGGGCCATGACGCTCCACCCGAAAAAAAGGATTCCCGCCGCGGCGCGTGCCACGCGCGTGACCGTTTCCGATGGGCCGGCGATCTTCAGTCGGGGCAAGGGGTCTACTCCTTCAGGGCCGGACGGAACGCCAGCCGTTCACGGTTGAGATCGGGGGCTCCGCGATCGGAGGGGCGAGGAGGACCGACCCGACGCCTCCGGGCTCGCAGGATGCATGCCATTCGGGCGGACGCACCGGGATTGCCGACGGGAAGGCCCGTTCGAGCCCGCTTCTTGCTCTTCGTGGGACGACCGGTCCCGTTCTGCACATTCGACCCGGAAAAGGGGCTCAGACCGAAGCTAGGGCCCCCACCCCTCTGATGAACAGGCCGGACCGCGAAACCCGGGGCGGCGTCGTCGGCTTGCGGGCCTGGGTATCGACGCCGCTGAACCCTCGTGAGGGGAGCAGATGCAACTCATCGAGATCGTGTTCCTGACCGGCCTGGCCGGAGTGGCCTATGCCTACTTCGGCTACCCGGCCCTTCTCTTCGCCTGGGCCACGATAAGTCCGAAGCCGGTTCGGGAGGGTTACGA
>JBJHCE010000229.1:0-4434 GCA_050485865.1 Gemmatimonadales bacterium
GTCGCCGAACTGGGGGAGGGGGCCATGGGTCGCCTCGAGGAGATGCTCGCCGCCGTTCCGGAGGGGCTTCGCCTCCCCGCCTTCGACCAGCTCGTGGTAGGCGGTTCGGGCGAGATCTGGGCGCGCCATACCCGGACCGACCCGACCGATCCGGTGCGGTGGAGCGTCATCGACCGGCGGGGTCATCGCCTCGGAGCGGTGGAGACTCCCTGGGGCCTCCAGGTCATGGCGGTCCACGGGGATCGGGTCGCCGGGTTCGGATACCACCCCATGATCACGGAGATCGTGCGCATCCACGCGCTCCCGGGGGGGTGAGGCGGGAGACGGGAGGCCCGGCTAGCGGCCGGCCGTCTCTTCGCTTTCGAGTCCCCAGAGCCCCTCGAGGCGGAGGGGGAGCACCATGGCCAGGTGCTCGACCACGGCCAGCGCGGCGAGGGTCGTGGCGAGGAGGAGGGCGGTGCGGGGTCCGTCGGCAGGCGCCGTGGCGGCGGCGCGTCCGAGGGCCACGGTCAGGAGCACGGCCCCACCCGTAGAGGCGGCGTAGAAGAGCCCGGGGCGGCGGCGGGGGACGAGGGCCGCCAGGTGGCGGAGCCGCGGGGGAAAGAGGTGGCGGTTCGGGAAGGGGACGCCGGCGAAGAGATTCAGCTTAGCGCTCACCCGCATCACCCAGAGGACCCCGAAGGCCAGGAAGGCCGAGGTGTTGGCGGCACCCAGCGCCGCAAGCCCCAGGAGGACGAGGGTGGCCGCCAGGGCCAGCTCGTGGTCGCGCACCGATCGGAACCCGAAGACGAAGCGCGGCCAGCCCCTGAGTTCGGGCGGGCAGGGGCGTCGCTCGGGGCCGGTGACCACCCCCGAGAGGAAGGCGAACTCGTGCCATCCCCAGAGGAGGAGGGCCATGGCGAAGCCGGCGGCGGCGGCGGCGGGCGTCTCCACCGGCCTGAGCGCCAGCACCACGAGCCCCGCGGCGAGCGCCACCACGGTGGCTCCGGCCATGAGGGGGCTCGGGTCGGTCCGGTTGGAGGCCCGGGCCAGCACGAAGAGGAGCCCGGTGCCCAGCCACCAGGCGGCGAGGCCCCCGAGAACCGGAAGCGCCAGGTCCATGGGTCGCCCCTCAGCCCCGGGGGAGGAAGGGGTTCGCACCCTCCTCGTGGCGGGTCACGTCCACGACTCCGCCGAGGTCCGGGACCGCCCGGCGGAGGATCCGGGAGACCACGTCGGCGAGGGTGCCCCGGGCCGAGGCGCACCCCTGGCACCCGCCGAGCATGACCACCTCGGCGACCCCGTCGCCCCGCACCCGCTCGAGTTCCACGCGCCCTCCGTGACAGGCCACGAGGGGGTTCACGCGGGTCTCGATCTCGTGGCGGATCCGCGCCGGGAGGTCGGGGGAGGGCACCGGCGCGCACGCCGGGGTGGCCGGGGGCGCGCTCGGGTCGGGGGAGGGCACCCCGGCCGGCGCCCCGGTGCGGCGAGCCGAGAGCTGCACGAGCTCCGTCCCGGAAGGCGAGGGAGGGCCGGGCGCACGCGAACCCGAAGGTCCGGCTGTCCGCACCAGAAAGCCCCGGGCACCTCCCTCTCCATCCTGGAAGTCGATGATGCGGCCCTCGAGGGCCACGGCTGCGCCCGTCTCGAACCGGACCGGGAGGGGGTCGTCGTCCCGCTCCACCTCCCCTGGACCCGGTGCGCTCTCCGCCGGAACGAAGCGGAGATCGAGCTCGACTCCGCCCTCGCCGGGTTCCGGGAGGCCGAGGCGCACCTGCACCACCGGTTCCGGGCCGGTCCACGCCTCCAGGAAGGAGGCGAGGGCGGCCCGGGCCCGGGGTGTGAACCGGGGTGCGGTGAGGGGACGGATCATGTCAGGGGGTGCCCCCCGGCGGAGGAGATCCGGTTTCCGTCATCCCGGCGGCTCCGTTCCCCGGGTGGGGGAAACCGGTCCGGGTGATCGCCGGGTGGTCGGTGGCATGCGAGGCGCTGGAGCCGAACTGCGGCCGGTAGGCCCCGATGTGACAGGTGGCGCACTGGAGCTTCGGACCGTCCCCCATGGGACCGAGCCGGTTCTCGGGCCAGGCGTCCTGGAGGGTGAGGAAGTGGTTCCGGTTCGCCTCGCGGACCATGCGAACACCCCTGAGCGCCTGGAGGCGGGCCGGGGGGCTCTCCTCCCAGTCGCTGAACCTGGCCGAGGTGTGGCAGTAGGTGCAGTTCACGCCCAGGGCCTCGGACATCTGGAGCATGACCCAGTACGTGTGCCGGGTGTCGTTCGTCGAGATCGGGTTGTCCGCGTCGGCGGTGAGGGCGGCCTGGGAGATCACCCGCACCCCCTCGTCGTCGAGGTAGTACTGCTCGATCTGTCGGTCCCGCTCGTTCACGAAGTACCGCTCGATTCCCGCCAGGCTCGGTGTCTCGTTGAACCAGTAGTTCGTGGGGAGCGCCTGACCCTGGTGACAGGTCCAGCAGTTCACCCCCGTCTCTCCCACGTGAGAGGCCCAGTTCACGTTGAGTTCCTGGGTCATCCGGATCATCTGACGCGAAACCACCTTCGTGTAGACGTCGTCGGATGCGAAGTCCACCTGCCCCTGGGCGTCCACCGCGTGGCAGTAGTTGCACCCCTGTCCGGTGCCCTGGGCGACCCAGACCGTCATGGCCAGCATGAACCGGTTGAACTCGGCATCGCTCAGGTGCCCGAGGACCTGGACGTTTTCCCATGTTCCCGGCGGCGCGGGCTCCTGGTCCGCCGAGAGGGGAACGTTGATCTGGGGGATCCGGGCCATGATCGCGGCCACCGAATCGGCCCGGGGGCCGGGGTTCACGATCTGCTGCATTCCCACCCCCCGGAAGCCGAGATCCACGGCATCGTGAGGGGGGAGCTCGCAGCCGGTCGCGGAGAGGAGGAGCCCCCCGAGGAGGAGTGCGCAGGGGGTGCCGCGTACATGGTTCGTCATCGGCCGATCTCCTGCGTCGTGGGGAGCCCTTCGGCGAAGGTCAGGCGGATCTCGCCGGGGAGGTTGAGCCCGGACGTGGGGGGTACGAGCATCGGGGCGTCGAGCTCGCCGGGCTGGGCCGGAATCGCCGGGTCACCCCAGACCTGCGGGTACTCGGGGACGAGGCCGTGCTTCTGACCCCAGAGGTACCAGTTGTCGACTGCCGTCCCCGTGAGCACGATCCCGATCCCTCCGGTGATGACCGTGAGGGTGGCGAACCACCAGGCCCAGCGGTGGATCGACTCCATCGTGGCGTTGAAGCCCATGGTCCACCGCCAGAAGAGCTGGCTCCGCTCGGCGGCGGTCCCCCGGTCGGTGATCTGATCGATCTCCCGCTCTCCTCCCATCTTCGCCACCGCCAGGATCGTGGCCGCGTGCATCGCGAAGAGGAGCGCCGACCCGTAGAGGAAGGCGATGGAGAGCATGTGGAAGGGGTTGTAGAAGAGGTTCCCGTACCGGATCGAGAAGGCCGCCGTCCAGTCCAGGTGCGGGAAGATCCCGAAGGGAACCGCCTCCGACCAGCTTCCCATGAGAATGGGGCGGATGAAGCCGAGGACCAGGTAGAGCCAGATCGCCGCGGCGAAGGCCCAGGCCACGTGCGTCCCCATTCCCAGGGCCCGGGCCCGGGTGTACATCCGGGCCCACCAGAGGAAGATGGAGACGGTGAGGAGGAAGCCGCACCAGATCCACCAGCCGCCTTCGGCGAGCGGGGGGATGCGAAGGCCCCATTCCGGCCCCGGCGGCTCGACGCTGAGCCAGGGGAGGAGCCGGACGAACTGCACCGGGTCCCACCCCACGGAGGCGAGCATCACCATCCCCATGAGGAAGATGGAAAGCCCCCCGGTCATGAGGGCCAGGACGCCCAGCCACCCGAGGTGGACGGGCCCGAGCTGGGCGTCTCCGATCTTTCCGAGAAGGTAGGAGAACCCGGTGTCGGGAAGACGGTCGCGTGCGTCCGGGGTGGGAACCCCCGGATCCGGCGCGTGCCGGACCTGCACCTGGGTGAAGAGATTCTGGTACTCGGCCATGGGACCCGCTCCTCAGCTCCAGATGGGAAGGTTGAGCCACCAGGCCCACCACTCGGGCCAGCCGCGGGTCCAGAAGGGCCCGCTGATGACGATGCAGATCGCGCTCCAGATCCCGGCGCTGAGCGCGAGAAAGAGGCCGAGGCGGTGGATGCCGATGGCCCCGATGGAGTAGCCGATCGTGTCGCGGAAATAGGTGTTTTCGTGCTCGGATGTCTTGACCGGTTCACCCTTCTTCGGGTTCGTGACCGAGAGGATCAGGGAACCATGGAGCCCCAGCGCGAAGGTCGTGGTGAAGAAGAAGCTTACCGCGATCATGTGCGCCGGGTTGTAGTGGAAGTGGAGGTACTGGTACCCGACGTTCGACACCCAGTCGAGGTGCGAGATGATTCCGTACGGGAAGCCGTGCCCCCAGGCGCCGAGAAGGACGGGGC
>JBJHCE010000230.1:0-4432 GCA_050485865.1 Gemmatimonadales bacterium
GGGCCGATGGCCACGAGGGGGACCCCTTCCGGCCAGAGGCCGCCGTTTCCGAGGGCCCGCCCCAGGACCCAGGCCTGGGAGCCCGCGGTGAGGGTCACCGCCCCGATCCGACCGGCCCGGGCGTCGGTGAGGAGGCGGAGCCCCTCGTCCGGGGCATCTTCGGTACGGTAGGCCTCGACCAGGGTGACCCGGGCCCCGGCGGCGGCGAGCTCCTCCTGGAGCACCTCCCGCCCCCGTGCGGCCCTGGGAAAGAGGATGCGGCGCCCCTGGAGGGGGCCCCAGGGCGCGCCCGGGGCGGTGGCCTCCTCCACGATCCCCTCGGCCACGAAGCGACCCGGGATCCGGTCCGGGGCGAGCCCCGCCGCCTCCGCCGCCACCCCCGTGGCCTCGCCCACGACCCAGACCTCGAGCCCGGCAGGGCGGGTCCACGCCGGGTCCACCGCCCGGAGGGCCGCCACCGTGGGCGCCACGGCCCGGGCCGAGGTGAAGAGGAGGACGTCCACCTCGCCGGCCAGGATCGCCCGGGCGCCCCGCTCGAGGGGGCGGGGGTCCCGGGGGGGGAGGATCCGGGTCAGCGGGTAGGTGGCCGCCGGGAGCCCTGCCTCCTCCAGGAGAAGGACCAGCCGGTCGGTGCCGCTTCCGTCGCCGTCGCCGGGGCGGCAGACCGCCACCAAGCCGAAAGCCCCCCCGGCACCCGGAGTGCCGAGGGGGCTCGTTTCGTTCCTTTCCACGGCGGGGCGTCAGCCCTGGGCGGCGCCTGCCGGCTTCCGGGCCGGGGCCTTCCTGATCTTCCCCGCCGAGATGCACGAGGTGCAGACCCGGATGCGGGTGTTCTCGCCGTCCGCTCCCACGACCTTCACGGTCTGCAGGTTCGGGAGCCACCGCCGCTTCGTCTTGTTGTTGGCGTGGCTCACCTTGTTCCCCGTCGAGGGGCCCTTGCCACACACTGCGCAGACTCGTGCCATCGGTCTTCTATCCTGGTCAGCTGTCGTCGTCGGGTCCGTCGGTGCCGTCACCGCCCGCGCCCTCGGGCTCGGGCGCACGGTGCCGGATCCGGTCCGCATTCATGAAGTTGATGCCGAACTCGGCGATCTGGCGGGCGGTGGGATCGGTAATGACCCCCTCGGCCTCCCAGCCGTCGAGCACGGTGGCCGTCACGGCCTCGATGGTCCCCGTCACGTTCAGCACGGCGCCGGCCTCCACCGGGGCGTCCTCCGAGCCCGGAAGCATCCGGACCACGTAGGGCGACCCGTCGGGAAGGGCCACGAGGAAGGCCCGGGGTCCGATCATGGTCGAGACCGTGAGCCCCTCGAGGCGAACCCGCTGGCCTTCCATCTCGGTGTACTGCTGCTCGAAGACCGAGAGCGACAGCGTGGGGGCGTCTCCGTCCTCGGTCACCGCCTCCTCCTGGGCCACCGCGAACTGGGTGGGCTCGGTGAAGACGGAGAGCCACCAGACGAACCCGATGACGGAGATCGCCGCGAGGATCATCAGGGGGACGCGGAGCTTTTCGCTGGTCTGCTGCTGGGCCATGGCGGTCGGTTCTCCCGGTTTGGTCAGGCGTCGGTTCGCTCTACGAGCTCGATCAGCGCCATTTCCGCCGCATCACCCTTGCGGGTCCCGAGCTTGAGGATCCGGGTGTACCCACCCGGGCGCCCCTCGAAGCGCGGTGCGATGTCGTCGAAGAGCTTCCCCAGCACTGCCCGGTCCTGTACGGAACGGGCAGCGAGCCGCCGGGCGTGCAGGTCACCCCTGCGCGCCAGCGTGATGAGGCGCTCCGCGTACGGACGCAGTTCCTTTGCCTTCGCCGTCGTCGTCTCGATCCGCTCGTGCCGGAAGAGGCTTGTGGCCATGTTCCGGAGCGTGGCCTTCCGATGACTGGACGTCCGGGAAAGCGAGCGTCCCTTCTTGCGATGCCGCATGGTCGTCGATCCTGTGTCGAGCTACCGATATATCAGCCGCGAGCGAGCTTGTCTACTCGTCGCCCGAATCCGTCGTCCCTGCACCCGCTCCCTCTTCAACGAAGAAGAGGGTCCCGCCGTCGCCCTCGCGGATCCGCATCCCGAACCGGAGCTGGTGCTCGGCCAGGAAGTCCTGGATCTCCTTGAGGGACTTCTTTCCGAAGTTCTCGATGCCGAGCATCTCGTCCTCGGTCTTCTGCACCAGCTCGCCCAGGGTGCGGATGTTCTCCTTCTGGAGCGAGTTCCGCGACCGGACCGAGAGCTCCGCCAGGTCCTCGATGGGGCGTCCGAAGAGGTCGCGGAGCCGCTCGGGGACCGGGCTTCCCCCTGCCGGAGCGGGGCGCCTGAGGCCACCCAGCCGGAAGTGGAGAAGGTAGTCCATGTGCCGCTTCACGAGCTCCGAGGCCACCGCCACCGCGTCGGCCGGCGAGACCGAACCGTCGGTCTCCACCTCGAGGGCCAGGCGATCGAAGTCGGTGCGCTGCCCGACCCGGGTCTCCCGGACCTCGAAGTTCGCCCGGCGCACCGGGTTGTAGATCGCGTCGATGCGGACGAGATCCACCGGCGACCCCTTCTCGAGGGGGTGCTGGTCCGCGAGCTCCACCCCGCGCCCCTTCTTGATCCGGAGCTCCATGTGGAAGTCCCGGTTCTCCTGGAGCGTCAGGATGTGGTGGTCCGGATCCAGGATCGTGACCCCGGACTTGGACTTCACCATTCCGGCGGTGACCGCCCCGGCCTTCCTGGCGGCGATCTCCACGGTGGCCTCGTCCACCTCGTCGTCCAGCACCACCACCAGCGCCTTCAGGTTCTGGATCACCTGGTGGACGTCCTCCACCACGCCCTCGACCGTCTGGTGCTCGTGCACCACGCCGTCGATGCGGAACGCCCAGACCGCGGCGCCGCGGAGCGACGAGAGGAGCACGCGCCGGACCGAGTTGCCCAGCGTGTGTCCGTACCCCCGCTCGAGGGGTTCCACCACGAAGTGGCCGATTCGGCCGTCCTCCGAGGTGTGAACGGTCTCGACCTTCTCGGGGAGTACGAGTCCGGTCAGATCAATCTCCACCTGTATCCTCCAGTGCCCGGGGCGATTACTTCGAGTAGAGCTCGACGATCAGCTGTTCCTGGATGTCCGCCGAGATGTCGTCACGGGTGGGCTCGCGCACCACGCGGGCGACCCGGTTCTTCTCGTCCAGGGAGAGCCATTCCACGAGGCGGGGCCGGGTGCGGGCCGCAAGCGACGCCTCCACCGGGGCCAGCTCCTTCGACTTGGACTTGATCGAGATCTCGTCGCCCGAGCGGACCCGGTACGACGGGATGTCGACGGCGTGCCCGTTCACCTCCACGTGGCGGTGCCGGACCAGCTGACGCGCGGCACTCCGGCTCGGGGCGAACCCCAGGCGGAAGACCACGTTGTCGAGCCGGGTCTCGAGCCCGATGAGGAGGTTCGCGCCGGTGACGCCCTCGTGCTTCGCGGCCGTCTCGAAGAGGTTGCGGAACTGCCCCTCGATGAGGCCGTACATGCGCTTCACCTTCTGCTTCTCGCGGAGCTGGAGCGCGTAGTCCGACTGCTTGCGGCGGCGAGCCTGCGCGGGGCCGTGGTGTCCCGGAGGGTACGCCCGCCGATCGACGGGGCACTTCTCCGTGTAGCACTTGGCCCCCTTCAGGAACAGCTTCGTTCCCTCGCGGCGGCAGAGCTTGCAGACGGGTCCGGTGTATCGAGCCATCGAATGAAACCTGTCCTGACCAGGTTGGTCCGTTGAAACACGAGGGCGGAGACGGGCCCTCGCCCGCCTCCGGCGCCCCGGAGTCCTGCGTTCACGTTCGTTGAGGGGCCGCCCGCACGTTGCGCGCGGAACCCCGCCGGATCAGACCCGGCGCTTCTTCGGCGGCCGGCACCCGTTGTGCGGGAGCGGCGTGACGTCTTCGATCGCGGTGACGTTCAGGCCCGAGGCGGCGAGCGCCTGGATCGCGGACTCCCGGCCGGAGCCGGGGCCCTGCACCCGCACGTGGACCCGACGCACGCCCATGGCGTAGGCGTCGCGACCGGCGATCTCGGCGGCCATCGTGGCGGCGAAGGGGGTGGACTTCTTCGAGCCCTTGAACCCCGCCTTGCCGGCACTCGACCAGGTGATCACGTCGCCCCTGGAATCGGCGATCGTGACAATCGTGTTGTTGAACGACGCCTGGATGTGGGCCACGCCTTCGGCCTCCACAACCTTCTTCGTGCGCCTGGGCTTTGCCGCCTGCTTCCTCTGTGCCACTCGGTTCTTCCTTCCCTTGGGAATTCCTGGGGTGCCCCCGGTGGGGCTCCGACCTCGGACTCCGCGTTACCGGCGTGCCGGGTTACTTCCGCGGAGCCTTCTTCTTTCCGGCAATGGCCTTGGCCTTCCCCTTCCGGGTGCGCGCATTCGTGTGCGTGCGCTGCCCGCGGACCGGGAGGCCCCGGCGATGACGGAGGCCGCGGTAGCACC
>JBJHCE010000231.1:0-4426 GCA_050485865.1 Gemmatimonadales bacterium
GCCGGGGCCTGCGGGCACCGGCCGACCGGCGCGCGGGCGGCGAGGCCCGGAACGAGGGCCCGCGACCAGCGGGCACCGACAAGAATTCAGCTCTCGAGCACTCCACGATCGTCGAGAGGGGCATTCTGCTCGCTATTCGAGAACTTTTCAGCGTTCGATCCGACTTCGGGCGTCGAGGTACGCGAAACCGCTCGATTTCCGGGAACGATTCAGCGCTCGACACCCGGCGTACCCTCGAACGCTGAATCCCGCTCGGTTTCGGGGGTACGGGCGGCACCGGGCGCGGCCGCGCGGAACGGGGTGCCGCGGGGTCGTTTGCGGATCCGCCCCGGGGGGGCGCAGATTCCGGGGGTCCCCCTCTCGCGCCCGCCCGACCCCGACCCCGACCCCGACGCCGCCATGCAGCACGCCCCTGGAACCTCGAGCTCCGCGACCCGAACCCTCGCTCTCGTCCGCCCGGGGGTCCTCGTGGCCGCGCTCCTCACGGCCCCCCTGGTCGGAGGGGCGCAGGAGCGGCCGGAGGAGCGCGGGGATCCGATCGCGGAGCTCGACGGGATCTTCGCATCCTGGAACTCGGAAAACTCCCCTGGATGCGCCGTGGGGGTGGATCGCCCCGGGCGCCCCGAGCCGCTCCTTCGCGCCTGGGGAATGGCCGAGCTCGAGCACGGCGTGGCGAACCACCCGGGAACGATCTTCGAGGCGGGGTCGGTCTCCAAGCAGTTCACTGCGGCGGCGCTGGTGCTCCTCGAGCTCGACGGGGTGCTCTCGCTGGACGACGACGTCCGGCGGTGGGTGCCGGAGCTTCCGGACTACGGGCATACGATCACCCTTCGGCAGATGCTGAACCACACCGCGGGACTCCGGGACTGGGGCTCCGTGGCGTCGATCGGAGGGTGGGGGCGGAGCGACCGGACGCACGACCACCGGCACGTGGTGGAGATCGCGGCGCGGCAACGGGCGCTCAACTACCCGCCGGGGGAGGCCTACTCGTACTCGAACACCGGGTACAACCTGGCGGCGGTGGTGGTGGAGCGGGCCACGGGGGTCCCGTTCGCGGAGTTCTCGCGGGTGCGGATCTTCGAGCCGCTGGGGCTCGTGGACACCCAGTGGCGGGACGACTACCGGCGGATCGTGCCGGGGCGGAGCGGGGCGTACCAGTGGCGCGGGGGGACGTGGGCCATCGACCGGCCCATCGAGCAGGTGCACGGAAACGGGGGGCTCCTCACCACGGTGGCGGACCTCCTCCGGTGGAACCGGGCCCTCGAGGCGGCGGAGCGGGGGGAGGCCGCAGGGGCACCCCTGGGTGGGCCGGACTTTGCCCGGCGGATGGTGGAGCAGGGAGTGCTGAACGACGGCGAGGTGATCTCCTACGCGCTGGGGCTCTTCGTCGAGACCTTCGACGGCCGGCCGGCGATCACCCATACCGGGGCGACCTCCGGGTACCGGGCGTACCTGGGGCGCTTTCCCGACGACGGGGTGTCGGTGGCGATCCTCTGCAACACCGGAAACGCGAACCCCGGGCAGCTGGGAGGGCGGGTGGCGCGCCTCTTCCTTGAGCCACTGGAGGTAGTGGCGGCGGCAGGGGGTGGTGCCGGGGGTGGCGGGGGCGGCGGTGCCGGGGGCGCGGGTGGGGGCGGCGGCGCGCCGGAACTGCCTGCGGTGAATCCCGCCGACTTCACGGGGATCTACGAGAGCGACGAGGCGGAGGCCACCTGGCGGGTGGAGGCGGACGGAGGGGAGCTCGTGCTGGTGCGCCGCCCGGGAATCCGCTCGACCCTCAGGCCCACCGGCGAGGACACCTTCCAGGGGCCGGGGGGGACGATCCGCTTCCACCGGGATGCGTCCGGGCGGGTGGTGGAACTCGGGGTCAGCCAGGCCCGGGTCTGGGACCTGAGGTTCCGGCGGGTGGAGGGGTAGGGGCGCGCCGGGCGGACCGGGTGCGCGATCAGCGCCGGCGGTGCTCCCGGAAGAAGGTCCAGACCGCCTCCGCAGCGTCCACGATCCCGGTGGAGGGCCCGCCCAGCGCCGCCTGCACCGGCCCGACCCGGTGCCCGGGCCACCCGTGCCCCGGGCCGTCGAGGAGCCAGAGCTCCACCGGTGGGCCCCGGGTGCAGTCGTGCCAGCCCAGGTGGTCGGCGCGGTGTCCGGCGTCGAGGCCCGGGTCGGGTGCGACCCTGGATTCGAGAAGAACCGGGTCTCCGCTGCACCCGTTCAGGGCGCGCCACTGGGCAAGGACGTCCTCCACCGGCGGGTGGGTGGTCCGATGCTGGGTACCGGGAAAGGGGGGGCCGAGCCCCCCATCGTACGGGGCCCTGGGGTCCGTGCGGCTGTGGAGGTGGAGGAGAGGAAGGGGCTCGGCGTTGTCGAGGTTGTCCGCGAGGCGGGCCCCTCCCACCGGGGCGATGGCCGCGAGGCGACCGGGGAGCTCCGCGGCGACGCGGTACGCGATCATCCCGCCGTTCGAGTGGCCGGTGGCGTAGACCCGGTCCCGGTCGATGGGCGTGCGCCGCGCCAGGTCGTCGAGAAGGGTCGCCACGAACCCCACGTCGTCGACGCCGAGCTCGGCGGCGCGACCGCAGCAGAAGCCGGCGTTCCAGGTCCGGAGCCCGAGGAGGCCGGTTCCCTCGGGGTGGACCACGATGAACCCGTGCTCCTCCCCGACCCGGACGAGGCCGTTCGAGCCGCGGAACTGCCCCGCGTTCCCGCCGCCGCCATGGAAGGCGAGGACCACGGGGAGGCCGGTGCCCGCTGCCACCGCCCCGGGGATGTCGACGAGGTAGTCGCGCACGAGGGCCCCGTGCCGGACCGAGAATTCATGCGGGCCCGGGTCGAGCCGGAGCGAGGGCTCAGGGTCGGTGCGTCCTCCAGCGCAAGCCGCGAGGAGGAGGATCGTGCCCGCCGCGAGGGAAACGGTGCACCGCGGCACCGGCAGGGCACTCCGACCGCGTATCCGGATCATCGGCCCCGTACCCCGCACGCCCGGGCCCGATCCTTCGCCGGCGGGAACGGCTTGACCGGTGGCGCGCTTCGCGCAGAAGTTGACCCCATGACTTTTCGATCCGAATTCCGGGCCTCCCGCCCGAAACGCACCGCCCGTTCTGCTCGTTCCGCCCGCCGCGCCCTCGTGTGCCTCGCGGGAGCCGTGGCCCTCCTGGCGCTGGCCGCCTGCGGGGATGCCCGCCCCGGCAGCGACGAGGGCCCGGGTGCCTCCGGCCCCCTCCTGGCGTTCACCGGCGCCATACTCTGGGACGGCACCGGGGTGCCCGCCGTGGGCGACGCCGTCCTTCTCGTGCGCGGGGGACGGATCGAGGCGGTGGGGGGATCCGACGAGATCACGGTCCCGGAAGACGCGGAGGTCATTGACCTGGGCGGGCGCTGGGTGGTCCCCGGCCTCGTGAACGCCCACGGCCACGTGGGGCAGGCGCTCGGGCTCTCGTCGGGGCCCGAGGCGCACACGGTGGAGAACATCGAGGACCAGCTTGCCCTCTACGCCCGGTACGGGGTCACCACCGTCGTGTCCCTCGGAGAACCGGGCTTTCTCGGCGTGGAGGTGCGCCGCGCCCAGGAGGAGGATGCTCGCCGGCCGGAGGGTCCGACCCTGGACCGGGCGCGGCTTTTCGTGGCCGGCGAGGTCCTGAACCCGGCGACCCCGGCGGACGCGGGCCCGGCGGTGCGGGCCCTGGCCGAAGCGGGTGTGGACTGGGCCAAGATCCGGGTGGACGACGGGCTCGGCACCCGGGCCGCCATGTCGCGGGAGACCTACGCCGCGGTGATCGCCGCGGCCCACGAGGCGGGGCTCCCCCTCACGGCGCACCTGGTCTACCTGGACGACGCCCGGGGGCTCGTGGAGGAGGGTGCCGACGTGCTTGGCCACTCGATCCGGGACGCCCTCGTGGACGAGGCCACCGCCTCGGCCATGCTCACCCGGGGGGTCTGCCTCCACCCGACCCTCACCCGGGAGCTTTCCACCTTCGTCTACGCCTCGCGCCCCAACTTCTTCGACGACCCCTTCTTCCTGAGGGATGCGGATCCCGAGGTGGTGGCTCGCCTGGAGGACCCGGAGGTCCAGGCCCGCTACAGCGGGCGCGCCGCCGACTGGTACCGGGACCAGCTCCCGGTGGCCATGCAGAACATGGTGCTCCTCCACGACGCGGGGGTGCGGATCGCCTTCGGCACCGACTCGGGGCCCCCGGCCCGCTTCCAGGGATACTTCGAGCACCTGGAGCTCGAGATGATGCAGGACGCCGGACTCCCGCCGGACCGGGTCCTCCTCGCGGCCACCTCGGTCGCCGCCGAGTGCATGCGCCTCGAGGGGATCGGATCCCTCGTTCCCGGGGCGTGGGCCGACTTCCTCGTGCTCCGGGAAAGCCCCCTCGACGACGTCCGGAACCTCCGGCAGATCGAGGAGGTCCGCATCGCGGGGAAC
>JBJHCE010000232.1:0-4387 GCA_050485865.1 Gemmatimonadales bacterium
GCTTCCCGCAGTATCGTTGGCGCCCGCACACCGCGTGCCGCCGACCCCTCCGCATCCCAGGGTGAGTTTCCATGTTCAGGCTTCGATCCCGTCTTCTTCCCGTCGTCTCCCTCCTCCTCCTTGCCCCGCTCTGGGGATGCGAGGGTCCGGACTCGGCGCCGGCCATCGAGATCCCCACCGAACGCTTCACCCTGGACAACGGAATGCAGGTGGTGCTCCACGTGGACCGCTCGGACCCGGTGGTGGCGGTCTCGCTCAACTTCCACGTGGGCTCGTCGCACGAGGTGGAGGGGCGCACCGGCTTCGCCCACCTCTTCGAGCACCTCTTCTTCCTGGACTCGGAGAACCTGGGGCCCGGCGGCCTCGACCGCCTCATGACGCGGATGGGGGCAGGGGCGAACGGGAGCACGAGCCGCGACATGACCGACTACTTCGCCGTGGTGCCGAGGGACGCCCTCGAGAAGGCGCTCTGGGCCGAGGCCGACAAGGTGGGCTTCTTCATCAACACGGTCACCGACGACGTGCTGGCGAAGGAGAAGCAGGTGGTGAAGAACGAGAAGCGGCAGAGCGTCGACAACCAGCCGTACGGCCACCTGGGCGACGTGATCGATCGGGCGCTCTACCCCGAGGGGCACCCGTACCGGTGGCAGGTGATCGGCACCCTCGAGGACCTGGACGCCGCCACCCTCGACGACGTGCACGCCTTCCACGAGCGCTGGTACGGCCCGGGGAACGCGCTCCTGGTGCTGGCCGGCGACCTCGACGTGGAGCAGACGAAGGCGTGGATCGAGCGGTACTTCGCCGAGATCCCCGCCCGGGAGCCGCCGGTGCGCCCCGCTCCGCCGGAGGTGCGCCTCACCGAGCCCGTGCGCCTCTTCCACGAGGACAACTTCGCCCAGCTCCCCCAGCTCACCCTGGCGTGGCCCACGGTGCCCCAGTACCACCCGGACTCGTGGGCCCTTTCCCTTCTCGGACAGATTCTCACCGACGGAAAGGCGAGCCCCTTCTACCAGGTGATCGTGGAGGAGCTGGAACTCGCCCCCGGCGCCTCGGCGGGGAACTCGGCCCAGGAGCTCGCGGGGCGCTTCACCCTGAGCATCCGTGCCTACCAGGACCGGGAACTTGACAATGTCAAGGAAGGGATCCGTGCCGCCTTCGCCCGCTTCGAGGAGGAGGGGGTGCGTCCCGAGCAGCTCCAGCGCGTGAAGGCCGGCGTGGAGCGGCAGTTCTACCAGCAGCTCACGAGCGTGCTCGGCAAGTCCTTCCAGATCGCGCGCTACACCCTCTTCGCGGACGACCCCGAGTTCGCTTCCGAGGACCTCCGCAGGACGCTGGCGGTGACCGAGGCGGACCTCGTGCGGGTCTACGAGACGTACCTGAAGGATCGCCCCTTCGTGGCGGCGAGCTTCGTGCCCCGGGGGCGGGCGGAGCTTGCCCTGTCGGGCTCCACCCGGGCCGAGGTCTTCGAGGAGCCCATCGTGGCCGGCGCCGAGGAAGCCATCGAGATCACGGACCGGGGCGAGATCGAGCGGACGCCTTCGGCCATCGACCGGTCGGTGGAGCCCCCCTTCGGCGCCCCCCCTGCCTTGCGCGCCCCCACGGTGTGGGAGGACCGCCTGGCAAACGGGATCCGGGTGTTCGGGATCGAGGACCGGGAGGTTCCGCTGGTCCAGTTCTCGCTCCGCTTCGAGGGGGGGATGCTCCTGGACGACCCGGAGGAGGTGGGGGTGGCGAACCTCCTGGCCCAGACGATGCTCCAGGGCACCGCGAACCGGACACCGGAGGAGCTCGAGCTCGCGATCCAGCTCCTCGGCGCGTCGATGAGCGCCTCGGCGGGCCCCGAGGCCTTCACCCTCTCGGGGGTGACCCTCGCCCGCAACTGGGCCGAGACGCTGGAGCTCCTCCGTGAGATTCTCCTCGAGCCCCGCTTCGACCCGCAGGAATTCGAGCTGGCCCAGCGCCGGGTGGAAAACCAGATCCAGCAGCAGGCCGGAAACCCGAACGCCATTGCCGACCGTGTGTTCGCGGGGCTCGTCTACGGCGACCACCTGCTCGCGCGAAGCCCCCAGGGGACGATCGAGTCGGTGGCGCGCATCACCCTGGAGGACCTCCGGAGCTGGCACGCCCGGAACCTGGTCCCCGAACTCGCCGCCTTCCACGTGGCGGGTGCGGTGGGAGAGGGGGAAACCCTCCGGGCCCTCCAGCCCATCGGGGCGGCGTGGCAGGACCGCACGGCTCCGCCCCTTCCCGAGGATCCCTCGTGGGATGCGGAAGGTGCCGCCGGCGTCCATTTCGTGGACTTCCCGGGTGCGCCCCAGTCCGTGGTGCGGGTCGGGTACCTGGCCATGCCGCAGGCGCACCCGGACTACTGGCCCGCCACCGTGATGAACTTCCGCTTCGGAGGGGGCGGGTTCGCGTCGGAGCTCCTCCTGACCCTCCGGGAAGGACTCGGCTACACCTACGGGATCTCCTCCGGCTTCCGGGGCACGGCGCGGCCGGGGCCCTTCCAGGTGGGCTCGGGGGTGCGTGCGAACGTGACCCTCGAGTCGCTCCAGGAGATCCGGCGGATCATGGAGGCGCATGGACCCGGCTTCACCGACGAGGACCTGGAGATCACCCGGGGCTTCCTGATCCGCTCGAACGCCGGGGCCTACGAGAGCCTCGGGGCCAAGGTGGGGCTCCTCGCGAGCATCTCCACCTACGGGTTCCCGGCCGACTTCGCGCTCCGCCGGGCCGAGGAGGTGGAGGCGATGACGGTGGCGCGGATCCGGGAGCTCTCGGAGCGCTACCTGGACCCGGAACGCATGGTCTGGGTGGTGGTGGGCGACGCCCGCACCCAGCTGCCCCGCCTGGGGGCACTGGGGCTCGGCCCCGTGACGCTCCTCGACCGGAGCGGGGCACCGGTGCGCTGAGCGGCCCCCTGCGGGCACCCCATGCAAACGGCCCCCGGCGCATCCCCCGTCCGCGAGGAAGGGAGGGTGCACCGGGGGCCGTGTGCGTCCTGCCGTGGGCGGATCAGCCCTCGTCGAGGACGGCCTGGATCTCGAAGTTCAGCCTGATCTCGTTCGACACGAGGACCCCGCCGGTCTCGAGGGCCTGGTTCCAGGTGAGCCCCCAGTCACGCCGGTCGATCTTCCCGGTGGCGCTGAAGCTCCGCCGGGTCCCGCCCCACGGGTCCTGCCCCTCGCCCTCGTAGCGCACCTCGAGGGTGACGGGCTTCGTGGTGCCGCGGATCGTGAGCTCCCCCCGGAGGGAGAAGGTGTCGCCCGGAGTCTCGAAGGACCCGTCCACGGCGGTGGCCCGGAAGGTCAGGGCGGGGTGGTTCTCCACGTCCAGGAAGTCGCCGGAGCGAAGGTGGTCGTCGCGCTGTCCCGTGCCGGTGTCGATGGAGGCGGCGGGGATCGACACCTCCACGTCGGGCGCCTCCCCCTCGGCGAGGGCGATCTTCCCCTCGACCTCGGTGAAGCGGCCCTTCACGGTGGTGATCATCATGTGCTTCGTGGAGAACTCGAGCGTCGTGTGGGACGGATCGATCTTCCAGGTGGTGGTCTCGGTAGCGGTCTGGGTGCTCATGGTCATTCCTTCCCTGTGGTTCACATGGTGGTTTGCCGTTTTCCTGACTGCGTGGTCCTGCTTCGGGCCGGATTCGACCGGGGGCCGGCGCCCATCCCCCCGGAAGCGGCTCGCACCCTTCGGCGGCCATGCTTCCGAGAACAATTGTCTGGTCAATGCTATTTATGACTGCCTCTCATTGCTGAGCTTTCTTCCTGCATGTTCACCCTCGTGGGATGCGGAGGTTCCGCCTGCGCTCAGGCCGGGGATCCGGGCGCCCCGTCTCCCTGGACGACCGGGGCCGACCCCGGCTCCGGCTCGAGACGGCGGGCCTCGTGACCGAGCCGCTTCAAGGCCTCGATCAGCCGGTCCTTCTCGGCGTCGGGAATCCCCGAGAGCGCCCGCTCGATCACCTGCTGGTGGAGTGGAAAGATCCGCTCCATGAGCTCCGTGCCTGCGGTCGTGAGCTCCACGAAGGAGGCCCGCCGGTCCGCCGGGCAGGGCCTCCGGGTCACGAGCCCCTTCTCCGCCAGCCGGTCGATGACGTAGGTCGTGCCCCCGCTCGACACCAGGATCTTCCGCTGGAGCTCCCCCAGGAGGAGGGGCCCCTTGTGGTGCAGGACCTCGAGCGCGCCGAACTCCCCCGGCGAAAACCCGTACCGGGCAAAGTCCGCCCGGGCGTGGACCTCCACGGCGCCATGGGCCCTCGTGAGGACCACCCAGAGCTTCAGGGCCGGGGAATCGGGAATGGGTGCGGGCATGGGTGCCTCTCCGTTGAGAATCTTGGTTCAAAGATATTGATGTGGCATGCAACCGTCAACCCCCGGTCTCCAGG
>JBJHCE010000233.1:0-4371 GCA_050485865.1 Gemmatimonadales bacterium
GGCTCCTGGGGCTTCCGGGGCGGAACGGGATGCGCGGCACGGACCCCCGAAAGATCTCCCCCCGGGGGCTCTCCATCTACCCCCCGACGGGCTACCTTGGTGCCACGGGCGCACCGCCGCCCGCTCCCCCCGCACCCGAGACCCGCACTCCCGCCCCCCGGAGCCCTCCCGCGCCATGGCCTCCCGGCACTTTCGCCTCACCGTTCGCTGGGGCACGCCCCCCACCCGCTACCACCTCGTGGACGTGGAGGGGGCGGACCTCCGCGACGCCCTCGCCCGCGGCGCCGCGAACCTTCCCGACGAGGTGGCCGCCTCAGCCGACCTGGCGGAGCTCCGCCCGCTGGCCGATCCGGAGGAGCGGGAGTACCTGCCGGGATGAAGCGCGCGCTCTTCCTCCCCCTCGCGTGCGTCCTCCTCCTTTCCGGATGCAACCCCCTCTACGTGGCCCGGGCCGGGTGGGCGCAGGCGCAGATCCTGGCCTCCAGGGAGCCCCTCCACCAGGTGATCACGGCCCCGGAGACGGACCCGCGCACCGCCGGGAAGCTCACCCTCGTTCTCGAGGCCCGGAGCTTCGCCGTGGAGGAGCTGGGATTCCGGAATGCCGGCGAGGCCTACACCACGCTTGCCCGCCTCCCGTCAGACACGCTTGCCCTCGTCCTTTCCGCCGCCTACCGGGACCGACTGGCCTTCCGGACCTGGTGGTTTCCCATTACCGGCCGGGTCCCCTACCGGGCGTATTTCTCCGAGGCCGGGGCGGAGCGGGCCCGGGCGAGCCTCGAGGCCGAGGGGTTCGACACCTACCTGCGCCCCACCGCCGCCTTCTCCACGCTCGGGTGGTTCGCCGACCCCCTCTACTCGACCCTCCTCCGCCTCGACGAGGTGGGGCTCGTGGAGACGGTGCTCCACGAGCTCGCCCACAACCACCTCTTCCTCCCGGGGCAGGGGCGGTTCAACGAGTCGTACGCCACGTTTGCCGGGCACGCGGCCGCGATCGCCTTCTTTTGCCGGCGCGCCGGGGGCGGCCCGGACACGACCTGGTGCCGCCGTGCCCACGACCGGTGGGACGACGCCCAGGACATCTCCCGCTACCTCGACGCCCTCGAGGCCGAGATCCGGGCCGTGTACGCCCGGGAGGACCTCTCCCCGGGCGCCCGGATCGCCGAGCGGGACCGGGTCTACGCCCGGGCACTCGCCCATTTCCGCGACGAGATCCAGCCCGCCCTCCGGGCCACCACCTACGGCTACCTCGCCGCCGGGGAGCTGAACAACGCCACCCTCCTGGCCCGGACCCTCTACTTCCACCGGCTCCCCGACTTCCAGCGTCTCCTGGATGCGGAAGGTGGCGACCTGGCCCGGGTCCTGGCCCGCCTCCGCGCCGAGGCGCCGGGGCTCGCCGACCCCTTCGACCTCCTCCCGGGCGGGGGCGGGCACCGATGAAGGACCGCGAAGCGGTGGCCGTGATTCTCGGGAGTGCCCTCGACGACCGCATCCCCAGGGAACTCGCCATGGAACGCCGGTCCATGGACACCCCCTTCGGCCCCCAGGCGTACCTCGAGGGGGAGACGGCGGAGGGGCGGCGCGCGGTGGTCATCCACCGGCACGGCTTCCCGCACCGGCTCCTCCCGCACCGGGTGAACTTCCGGGCGCAGCTCTGGGCGCTTCGCGCCAGGGGATGCGGGGCCCTGGTCCTGAACAGCGCGGTGGGCGTGCTGGACCCGGAGGTGCCGACCCAGGTGCCCCTGCTCGCCACCGACCTCCTCATGCCCGAGAACCGGCTCCCCGACGGGTCGCTCTGCACCCTCTTCACCGAGGACGCAGTGGCGGCAGACCCCTCCCTCGCGGCCGAGGAGGGGCACCTGGTCCTGACCGACGGGATCTTCTCCCGGCCCCTCGGCGAGGCGCTCCGCCGCCTGGACCTCGAGCTCCATGGCGCCCGGGCGACCCTCCCCCGGAGCCCCGACCCTCTCACCTTCGTGTACGCCCCGGGACCCCGCACGAAGACCCCGGCGGAGAACCGCTACTGGAGGGCCCTCGGGGGGCAGGTGAACTCCATGTCGGTGGGCCCCGAGGCGGTCCTCGCCGCCGAGGCCGGGATCCCGTGCGCCGCACTCCTCGTGGGGCACAAGCGCTCCGGAGCGGTCGAGCCCCCGCCGGGGCGGGAAGCCCTCGCCCGGTCCCTGGACGAGGCGCGGGCCGCCACCGAGGAGCTCCTCCTGGCCTTCCTCCGGGAGGGGCAAGCGGTAGATCCCGGAAACCTGGTGTACCGCTTCCGGAACGGGTGAGGCTCGGGAAGGGCGGATGGTTGCGTGGGGGCGAGCGGGGGCGCAGGTTGGCCGAACCTGGCAGGGGCTTGAGGAGAGCCTCATGCGACACGGCATCCCCCGGGCCAACACGGGCATGGGTACCGCATATGAACCAGCCTGACCGGACATCCGACCGGACATCCGACCGGACGACCACCCGCGCGTCCTCGCACCTGGCGACAGGCCTGCGGACCACGCTCTGGCTCTTCCTCGCGATCGGCCTCGTCGCGGCGTCTCTCGGTTTCGTACTCACGGGGGTCACGGGTCTCCCCTTGTGGGACTCGGTCGACTACGTCCTCCTCGCCGTCTTGGTCGCGGCCGTCGCCTGGGGGATCCCGACCCTCTGGGGCCATGTGCGCGCCCGGGGCAGGCTCCTCGCGGACTGCGGACCCCAGCCGTACCGGTGGGTCCTCCTCGGGGTCGGCGGGTGGTTCACCTTCCAGGCCCTCCAGGACCTCCTGCTCGCGGGGCCATGGTCCGGCGTGCTTGTCCTCCTTGTCGCTTGCGCCGCCTTCCTGGCCGTGGGACTCGGTCGTCTCCAGGTCTTCGAGGGCGGCCTCTGGACCTACCTGGGGCTCCTCCGGTGGAACGAGATCACGCACTACCACTGGAACCTCCGTGGGGACCTCGTGCTCGAGCGAAGCTACGGGTTTCCCTTCCCCTGGGTCCGCACCGTGGCGATCAAGGTGCCCCCGGCGCACCGGGCAGCCATCGAGGGCGCCCTCGGCGCGAACGGCGTGGCGAAGTCCGCACCGGCCGGTTCAGCCGACCCCGCCCCGGGGCACGGGCCGGCGTAGCACGCTCCCCGCACCACCTTCCCCGCGCCACCTTCCCCTCCCCGGGGCCCCGCCGCACATTGGGACTCGTTCGCCCTGTCCTGAACGCCACCCGAGCCCGCCCCCCATGCATCCCTCGCTCGAATCCCGTCCGCACCTCGCTCCCGCGCCTCGCCGGGCCACGCCCCTCGCCCTCCTGGCGCTTCCCTTCCTCGTCCTGGCCTGCGGTCCCGCCGACTCCGACGGGGCCCCGGGAAGCGTCCGGTACCAGGTCCCCCCGCAGCCCGAAATGGCGAGCGGGTACGAGGAGAAGCCCGGCTGGGAGACGCGGGAGTTCGCGGTGGCGGCGGCGAACCCCCTGGCCACCGACGCCGGCTACCAGGTGATCCTCGCCGGGGGCTCGGCGGTGGATGCAGCGATCGCGGTCCAGCTCGTCCTGACCCTGGTCGAGCCCCAGTCGAGCGGAATCGGGGGCGGCGCCTTCCTCCTCCACTGGGACGGGAGCCGGATCGCCGCGTACGACGGGCGCGAGCGCGCCCCCGCCGCCGCCGACGAGAACCTCTTCCTCCAGGCCGACGGCACCCCGTGGGGTTTCCAGGATGCGGTGCACAGCGGGCTCTCGGTGGGGGTGCCGGGCACGCTGGCCATGCTGGCCGTGGCCCACGCGGAGCACGGTCGCCTTCCCTGGGCCGAGCTCTTCACCCCGGCGATCACCCTGGCGGAGGAGGGCTTTTCCGTCTCTCCGCGCCTGAACACGCTCCTCTCCGGGGATGCGAGGCTCCGGAACGACCCGATCGCACGGGCCCTCTACTACGACGAGGCGGGGGAGGCCCGCCCCGTGGGGTACACCCTCCGGAATCCCGCCCTCGCGGAGGTCCTCCGGCAGGTGGCGGAAGGCGGGATCGCCGCCTTCTACCACGGCGCCGTGGCCGAGGACATCGTGGCACGGGTCACCGGCCACCCGGAGCGGCCGGGGGCCATGACGGTGGAGGACCTGGCCGCCTACCCCGAGCAGGACTTCACCCGGGAGTCGATCTGCACTCCGTGGCGAAGCTACCGCCTCTGCGGCTTCCCGCCCCCGTCGTCGGGGCACCTGGCGGTGCTCCAGATGCTCGGGATGCTCGAGCACCTCGAGGAAACCCACGGCCCGGTGGCCGGGCTCGACGAGGGCGTCCCGTCGGCGGAGTGGCTCCACCGCTACCTGGAGGTGGCGAAGCTCGCCTTTGCCGACCGGAACCGGTTCGTGGCGGACCCGCTCTTCGTGGACGCCCCCGCAGGCAACTGGGAGAGCC
>JBJHCE010000234.1:0-4302 GCA_050485865.1 Gemmatimonadales bacterium
GCGATCCCCACCGACTGGATCATGGCACGCAGCTCCATCACCCGGGGCAGGTCGCTGAAGAGGAGCTCGACAAGGCTCCGGTCCTCACCGTCGAGGTCGGAGGCCACCTGGTCGATGAGCGCGGTGAAGCGCGCCTCGATGGCCTGCGTGACCCGGGTCAGGAAGTCGCCGGACCTGCAGGGGAAGCTCTCGTCGACGCTCGCCTCCTGGAAGACTCCCTCCCAGGTGAGCGCACGCCGTCCGAGGGGCGAGATGAGCTCTCCCGGTTGGCCGATGGGTCCGGACTCCAGCGCGTGGATCGCCTCGTTCACCGCCGCGCACACGGTTGCCACGGCCTCCTGGAACCCGGATGCGCCCTCGGAGACGACCACCACCATCAGCGCGGCAAGCACCCTGGCCCGGACATCCTGCACGATGGAGGCATCCGCCGCCTCAAGGTTGAGGGCCAGGACCTGGGCAGCGCGCAGCTGCTCCTCCGGCCCGATGGCCACGACCCCTGCATCCTCCTCGGGCTGTCCCTCTTCGGAGTGGAGAACGGTGGGAGCCCACCTGTTTCCTGCGCCCCCACCGAAGCCGGCCACCGCAGCCGGTCCCGACGCGGGCATCCCCAGGAAGGGGAGATCCGCCGACACCGTCCCCCCCACCGACCGGGTGGGAATGGGGTTGTTCCGGCCCAGCCAGCGGACCGATACCCGGTCCTCCGGCCCGGCACTTCCGGAGAGGTCCACCACGAGGGTCGCAGGGACCTCCAGCATGAGTCCGGCGGGCTCGAGGCGGAGGCGCACCCGCTCCCCATCCCCGGGAGGAAGCGCGGTGATGCGGATCGTGGTGCCCGCGGCTAGCGCGCCTTCGAGGAGGGTGAGGCGGGCCGTGCCGCCCCCCGGAAGCTCGGTGCCGACCACCCCGCCCGAGCTCCCGATGACCGCTTCGGCGGGGGGAAGCACCGCCCCGCACGCCACCTCGAAGGTGGTACGCGTCACACCCGGCCGGGTGAAGGCCACCTGCCGCGGGTTTTCGCCGGCGACCTGGCATCCCGGGGCGAGATCACGGAGCTCCACCTCGATCGACGGAGCGTGGATCCGGGGAATCGTGACCTCGGCATTCGGTGCAATCGGCCGCGCATCAGCCCCCACGCGGAGGGTGAAGCTGCCGCCCGCGGCCCCGACGGTGGAGGTGACGACCTGGAGTACGCGCCCGCCCCGGGCGGCGGCCACGCCGAGCTCCGATGCCACGAGCTCCGGGTCGAGGGCGGTGGGACCGTCGGTGCACCCCGCGAGGAGGAGCACGGGAGTCGCGAGGAGGCCCCCCAGGGCCATCCGGCCCCGGGACGAGGGCCCGCGAATGGGGGAGACACGCATGCTGGACCTCCGGTCGGTCGAGGGAGTGGATCGGGCCGCCGCCGCCGTCGTCTTCCAGAAGCCCGGCAGAGGCTCCGCGCAACGGTATGGACGCACGCGCGTGCCGGATCTTCTCACCCGCCCCCTCGGGAGCCTCCCCACGGCAACGCGGATCCGGCACCGCACCCGGCAACCGAACCCCGCCCCGTGGCATCCAAGGGGGCATCCAAGGGGTCCCGGATGGGCCGCCCGGCGACCCGCGACGCTTGCCGCACGCGCGGAGGCGCCGGACCTTTCCGGCGTCCTGACCTTCCGCGCCGCATCCCCGCTGGAGCCACACCGCATGATGGAAAGCCGCCTGCCCCGAAACGGCCGATCCCACCGCAGCCCCGCCCCGCCCGCAGTCGGCCTCCTTGCCGCCCTCGCGCTTTCCGCCTGCGCCGACGGTTCCCATGGAGGGGCGCACGGCGCGTGGTCCCACGAGACCGAGACCCGCGGCGATACCCTCGTCGTGCGCACCCTCGCAGGGAGCGTCTGGGGCGACACCATGGTGCTCGTTCCCGAGGTCGCGATCGGAGAGGCGGAGGGCGCGGACCCGTACCTCTTCGGGCAGCCGGCGGCCATGGTCCTGGACCCGGAGGGTCGCATCCATGTCCTGGACCGCCAGGCCCGCGAGGTCCGGACCTTCGCACCGGACGGGCGTCACCTCCGGAGCTTCGGAGGGCAGGGGCAGGGGCCGGGCGAGTTCACGAGCCCCGACGCGATGCGCATCCTCCCCGACGGGCGTCTCGTGATCCGCGACCAGCAGGGCGCACGGTTCTCGCTCTTCGACCCGGAGGGCGCCTTTCTCGACGCCTGGCCGCTCCGTGCGGGGTTCAGCACGAGTACGCCCTTCCAGGTGGTGGTGGACGACGGCTCGGGGATCCAGGTCTCGAACCCCAGCCTGGCCGATTCCGATGCCTCGATGGACGCGTGGCGCCCGGTCCGCGTCCGCTACCCGATCGAGAACCCGGCCGTGCAGGACACCCTTCCGGTCCCCACCACCGGGTTCGCGGCGGAGTACCTCGAGGTGAGCACCGAGAACTCGAGGTCCCGAAGCGTGGTGCCGTTCTCGCCGCAGGAGCTCTGGACCGAGTTCTCCGACGGGTCCGCCGCCCTGGGCATCAGCCGCACCTACGCGGTGCTCCGACAGGGGCCCGACGGGAGCCTGCTCCGGATCGAGCGCATGGACGACCCGGTTCCGGTGGACCCCGCCCACGCCGCGCTGGAACGGGAGCGGATCACCGAGAACTTCCGGAGAATCGACCCTGCCTGGCGCTGGCGGGCCGCCGACATTCCCGCGCACAAGCCGTGGTTCACGGCGCTGGTGCCGGGGGAGGATGGCACGCTGTGGGTGTTCCGTCCGACCCGATCCGAGGCCGAGCCCAACCCGTCGCACGACCCCGATGACCCGTCCACCGGCCCGGCCACGCGGTGGGTGGAGCCGAACCCGGTGGCGGACGTCTTCGGAGCCGACGGGAGCTACCTGGGACCCGTGCGGCTCCCACGGGGCTTCGCGCTCTGGCGCACCCCGTGGCTGACCACCGACGCCGTCGTGGCCGTGGTGCCCCACCCGATGGGCCATGAGCAGGTCGTCCGCTACCGCCTCATGCCGGCCTCGGAAGCCGGGGGATGAGAGGAGTTCCTCCGCCCCTCCGCGCCTGTGCCCTCAGTACTGCCGGATCACGATCGGCACGTACCCGACCTCGAGTCCGGCGGGCGGCGACACGATCAGGGCAGGATCCAGCGTGGCGAGGGCACCGGAGCCGGGGGGCGCCATCGTGACCCCCTCCGTGCCGCTGTGCAGGTGGAAGGACTCCACGAAGGCCTGGAGCTCAGCGCGCACGGGATCGGCGAGTCCGAGCCGGGCAATGGCCGGCTGGTCCACGAAGCGGTACCAGACGTACTCCGCGGTGGAGCCGTCGCCGAGGAGTGCGGTGAAGGGACCGGCACTCCACTCCGAAGAGGAAAAGGGCCCCGACGCCGACACGTCGAGGGCCGGGAAGCTGCCACGCGGCTTGAGGGCAAAGGTCTGGTCCGCGAGCCAGGTCTCGCGCGGTACCTCGGAGGCCGGCACCGCGGTCCAGACGCCCGGACTGGATTCCCGGTAGTACTCGGGGAACACGCCCGCTTCGAGCGCTCCCGGGACCTCCCACTCCATTCCGAGCGCCGCTGCGCCGCCGGGCGCAGGGAAGGGCCCGAGCCGGAACGCCGCCGGGAAGACAACGCTGTCGCCACCCATGGTCACACGTGCACCGGATGTCTGGAGCGTCACGGGACTGCCCGCTCCCCCGAAGGCCGCGGGAACGGTGCCGTCCGAGATCCAGGCCGCAAAGGGCTCCCAGGCCGCAGCGCTGGAAAAGAACCGGGGCTCGAGCACCAGCGTCGCGCGGCCGGCGGCGTCGGCAGGGAAGGTCAGTCGCGGCAGGCGGCGGTAGCGCACGCCGTCGGCACTCCCGGTATAGAACGCCACCGAACCCATCTCGATGGCGAGCTGGGACGTGTGCATCGGCTGCGCATCGTGCCCGCGGCCGCGTGCGGTGGCATCCTCGGCGTGCACGAGCTCCCACAGCTCCGGCGTGTAGAAGGCCACGGCGCCCGCGAAGTTCTGGGCGTTCGTGAAGAGGGTGAGGCTGCGATTCCCGATCTCCAGGCCGCCGGCGTTGGTGTAGGCCGGGATCAGCGGGAGCGCCATCCACGCGTTTCCGAAGAGCCCGTCACTCGTGAACACGAGACCGTCCGGCGGCAGGAGCAGGCGATTGCTGAGCTGGGCGAGGCCCAGCCGATCCGCGGGCAGCCGATCGCCGCCAAACGTCCACCCCGGCGACTGCACCTGCGTGTCGTAGCAGTCCGGCGTGGCGTTCACCCGGTACTTGGTCCGGGGGGCCGGGAACCGATTGGAACCCCACGCCCCTGCCCCGCCCTC
>JBJHCE010000235.1:0-4281 GCA_050485865.1 Gemmatimonadales bacterium
CGGGCGTACTCGGTCCCGGCAAGGGCCGCCTCCCGCGCCCGGGCCTCGTCCAGGGCGTTTGCCGTGGCCAGGCGCTCGGTCTGCATCCGGAGCGCCCCGTGCACCCCCACCCCCGCCAGTGCCACGAGGAGCCATAGGGCGGCCACCAGGATGAAGCCCCGCTCGTCGGTGCGCCGCATCATCGGAGCACCGGGAAGGCCACCCGCACGGGGAGGCGCAGCAGGGCCGGAAGGTGGTGCGGAGCGTCGGCCTCGAGGGTGAGCTCGATGCCCCGGGGAAGGGACTGGGCGCCGGGCTCGCAGAGATCGGACCACCCCACGGCGGGCTCCACGTCGGGCCAGCACCGCACCCGGAGCGCCGTCGCCCCGGGGGCGAGCTCGATGCGGACCGGCTCGTCGTCCGGCCAGTAGAGAAATTCGGCCACGAGCCCCGTCTCGGGGGTCTCCGGGTCGCGGTCCACGTAGAGACGTACCGCTGCCACCGGCGCGCCCACCGGGGTGCGCGACCGGGTGGGGAAGAAGACCTCGTCGGAGTCCGCGCCCACGTCCACCCCACGCTCGACGTGAAAGGAGGCGTCGATCTCGGAGGCCACCCGCTGGGCCCCCGAGAGCCAGGTCACGAGGTGGCCCCGGAGCTGTGCCCCCTCCATGGCCGGGAGGACGGCCTCCACCGCGTGGTCGCCCCGGTCGTGCACGACCGCGAGGGTGGTGAACCCCGCGAGGATCACGATTCCCCCCACCGCGAGCCCCACCAGCACCTCGAGAAGGGTGAAGCCGGAGCGCCGGGGTGCGCCGGACCCGCGGGTGGCCTGAAAGGCGTTCATTCGCCGCCCCCTCCCCCGCCCGCCGGCTGGAGGGGAGTCGCGGGAAGCACGAGCGGGGGTTCGCTCCGGTGGAGGAGGGTCTGGAGGGGGAAGCGCTCACCCCGGCCCAGGACCACGACCTCGAGGGCGAAGAGCCCATCCTCGCCGTCGACGGCCTCCACCTCGGCCTCCCAACGGAAGTCGTCGAAGGGAGGAGGGAAGACGCCCGCCACGAGGGAGTCCGGAGGCCTCCGGAGCGCTTCCACGTCCAGGACCCGGAAGGAGACGGCCCGGTCCTGGGCGAGCGCCGACGCCGTGAGGAGCACGGAGCCCTTGTCCGCCGAGCGCACCTGCGCGCCGACTGCGCCCAGAAGGGCCACCGCCACCACCCCCACGATGGCGAGGGCCACGAGCGCCTCCAGGAGGAGGAACCCTCCCGACGCGGCACGGTCAGTGGATCGAGACATGGCCGCTCCACCGGTCCAGGTGCACGAGGCGCTCGCCGCCACCGGGCCCGCGAACCACCACCCCGCCCCCGGTGGTCCCGCCCCCCGGCTCGAAGCGGTAGAGGACGCGCGCCTCCGTGAGGTGCAGGCTCACCCCCCGGGGGAGGTCCAGCGACTCCGCATCCGCCGTGCCCCGGAAATCGACCCAGGCCCGGGCCGACGCCGAGTCCAGCACCACCTGGACCGCCACTCCCTGGCGCACCGCCTCGGTCCGGGCCATCCGGAAGAGGGCTGCCACCCGGCCGGCCCCCTCGTCGAGGGCGGTCTCGGCAGGCGGGGGGCGGAAGGCGGGGACCGCGAGTGCCCCGGCCACCGCAAGGACCACGAGGACCACCACCACCTCGAGCAGGGTGAACCCGCCGGTCGACCACCCCCGCCTGCGCGCCATCGCCGCCATGATCAGAGCCCCCCGGCGTTGATGCCGTAGATGGCCTGGAGAAGCGAGAGCGCCACCACCGCGATCACCCCCCCGAAGAGCACGATCACCACGGGCTCGGCCAGGGCCACCATCCGCTCCACCGACCGGGTGGTGCGCCGCTCGAGGAGGGTCGCGGCCTTGAGGAGGAAGGTGGCGAGCCGGCCGGCCTCCTCGCCGAGGGCCACGAGCTGCTCGAGCTCCCGGGGAAAGAGGGACTCGGCCCCAAGGGCGCGGTGAAGGGGGCTCCCCTCGCGCACCCGCGTCCGCACCCGATCGATGCTCTCCCGCGCCACCGGGTCTCCGATGCAGGAGCCCGTGTCGGCGAGCGCAGACAGGATGGGGGCTCCTCCGGTGGCGAGCTCCCCGGTCATGCGGGCGAATCGTGCCGCCAGCACCTGCCGCCGCCACCGGCCGACCATGGGGAGGGCGAGGAGGAGCCGGGCCGAAACCCCCTGGCCTGCCGGCGTGCTGCGCATCCACAGAAGGGAAAGGAGAAGCCCCCCCGCTCCGGCGGCCAGGACCGGCCAGTGGGCCCGCGCTCCCTCGCTCACGGCCAGCACGAAGGCGGTGATTCCGGGGAGGGCGGCGCCCGAGGTGGAGAGGAGGTCGGCGAATCGCGGAAGCACGAAGAGCACGAGGACGAGGACCGACGCGAGCCCCACGAGCGCCAGGAGGAGGGGGTAGATCGACATGGAGACGAGGCGGCTCCGGAGCTCGTCCTCCGCCTCCAGGTGGGCGGCCAGCCGCTCGAAGGCCCCGTCCAGGTTTCCCGCCCGTTCGCCGGCGCGCACGACGCCCACGTAGAGGGGGGTGAAGAGCCCCGGTTCGGCGGCCATGGCGCGGGCCAGCTCCTCGCCCCGCTCGACCCGGTCCCGGACCCCGTCGAGGGAGGCCCGGATTCGCGGCGGCGCCCCCCCCGACGCCACCCCCAGCGCCCGGGAGAGGGGCATCCCCGCCGGAAGGAGGGCCGCCACGCCCCGGGTGAACTCGAGGACCGCCCGCCGGGCTCCCGCCGAGGGAAGAAGGGGCGCCCGAACCGCCCCGGCCGCCGCCGCGCCCCGGGCCGAGGGGGCCGTCTCGCGCACCACCACCGGGAGGAGCCCGAGCGCCTCCACCTCGCGGAGCGCCGCCGACTCCGACGGAGCGGTCACCCGCCCCCGGGTCCGGGCCCCTCTCGGGTCGACGGCTTCCCAGGCGAAGTCGGGCATGGCGGTTCGGCCCCCCGGGGGGTCAGTCCCAGCTCCGGATGTCGGCGTTTTCTCCCTCGCCTCCGGGGAGTCCGTCGGCACCGAGGGAAAGGAGGTCGTACCCGTTCGGGTTGGCCTCGCCCGGCGCGATGTAGACGTAGGGGTTGTCCCACGGATCGAGGGGGACCGCCCGCCTCAGGTAGGGTCCGTTCCAGTTCCGGGGGCGAGGCTCGATGGCGGGCGCCTCCCGGAGGGCCTGGAGTCCCTGGGCGGTGGTGGGGTAGCGCCCGTTGTCCAGGCGGTACGCGTCGAGGGCCGCCCCGAGCATCTCCATCTGGGAGCGCGCCGCCGCGTCCTTCGCCGTTCCCAGGTGCTGGAAGACGTTGGGCGCCACGAGGGCGGCGAGGACCGAAAGGACGGCCACCACCACGAGGATCTCGATGAGGGTGAATCCGGCGGTGGGGTGGGGTCCCTGCCGCCGGGGGGGTGGACGGCGGAAATGGGCCATGGCTCGGCTCGGGCTCGCGGAAGGGAGGGCGACTGCCTGGATGCGTCTGTCATGGTGATGGTACGGCGGCCGCGGACGTTAGGCCACCCACCGCCGTTTCGACGCGCGCGGGCGCAATCGGGTTGCCGCGCGTGGGCGCGGGGGCCCGGAGGATCGGGAGGGGCCGATAAACCCAAGCCTGGCCTCCACCACAGTTGTCCTCGACCCACTGCGCGTCGGCTTCTCCCATCTGGGCCACATGAGCACCCTCATGGAGCAACGGCGCTCGCCGCGCAGACAGTCCGGAAGAAGCCCAGTAGTCCGTTCGAAGCCCGAGGACCCGATCTTCCTCCAGTTCGTCAACGGGGTCAACCTCGCCAATGACGATGCTCGATCCGTCATCGCCCGCATGGGATCCGAACCAGTAGATCAGCCCTGAACCGGCCAGGTGAGCCTCGATTGCATCGCAGGCGTCGCAACACCGCTGGTCGGTACACTCCGTTCCTGTGGCGCCAAGGGCGTTGAGGAGATCGCTGAACACTACCGGGAGGAGCGCAGTACAATCCACCCATTCCTCGGGGCACGACGAGGCCTCCATGACCTGTGGTCCGGTCACGGGGGGGCGGTCTTCAGGGGTATGCGGAACATGAATCCCATCGCCGCCCGAACAACCGACGGCCAGCAGGAGGACCGCCACGACGCATGAACGACGTGCGCCTCAGCACGATCCCTCGCGTACCCGGGTCAAGGGACTGCCTCCCCATCGATCTCGGGTGCACCGCCCGTGGAGCCAGGTCGGATCTGGACCCATGACCAGAACGGCTCCCCATCGATCGTCGGGCCCCGATCCCCGTTCGGGTTCACGAACATTCGTACCCTCC
>JBJHCE010000236.1:0-4277 GCA_050485865.1 Gemmatimonadales bacterium
GCCCGGGAGAGGGCGCCACGAAGACGGGAGGTGGATGATGATGGGACGGAAGATCGTGGCCCGCGGGGCTGCAGCGGCACTCATGATGGCGACGGCGGTGGGGGCCCTCGAGGCCCAGACCACGACCGCCGAGGCCGAGCGGGCGGAGGCCTTCGAGGCCCGCGCCGAGCGGATGCTGGAGAGCGCCGACCGGACCGGGCAGGCCGCGGCGCTCCTGCGTCGTGCGGCGGACCTCCGGGACGAGTCGGATCCCCGGAAGCTCGAGAACCTGGTCATGGCGTACCGTGCCTACCACCACGCCGGGCAGATCGACCGGGCGTCGCGGGCCGCCGAGGAGGCGGGGGGGCTCGCGCTCCGCCGGGGCGAGGTGATGACGGCAGGGACCGCCCTGGCCGATGCCGCCGAGCTCGCCGCCATGGGCGGAAACGCCGAGCGGGCCGCTCAGCTCGCCGAGCAGGCCCGCCTCGTGGCGACTTCGTCGATGCTGGCCGAGGCCCAGCGCCGGGCGATCCTGGACCGGGTTTCGCCGGTGACCTGACCCGCCGCACCTGCCGCAGGAACCGAACCCCCCGGGCCCCCGACAACGCGGGGTCCGGGGGGTTCGTGCTGCGCAGTCCTGAACGGTCCGGCGGTCCCGGACCCCCTACTCGTTCGGGGACCGGGTCTTCGGCCTCCGTCGGCTCCCATCCTGGAACACTCCGTTCCACCCCCTCTTCCCAGGGCCATCGAACCGCCGTAGCGGAGCAGCAAGCGGCTGTGGCTCGGGTCCCACAGCTCCGTTCGGTGTGATCGAAACGTTACACCGGAAAATCCCGGAATAAATGGAAAAAGGGCCAGTTCGAAGCTTCATGGCAGGGTCCTTGCCAGACGCGTCGGGAACTGCGGCGAAGGTGCGATTCGGACCCACGTCTCTCCGGAATCCGAAGGTGTCTCGAACCCACCCTTCGCCAAGGTCACCGTGGCGACGCCTGCGCCGCCTCCCCAACAACCAGATCTGAGCCGGCGCGTGCCGGCGGAGGACGCTCCCATGGTCCGCGCAACCCTCGTCGTACTCGCCCTCGCCCTCGTCGTGTTCGGCGCTTCGAGCTGCCGTGATCACGTCCAGCCCACGAACGTCGAAGATGCCCCGGGGGCCGTGGAGTCGATCACCGCGCCCAACCTCCAGTTGCTCGACCCGCAGGCGTTTTCCGAGCCCAGCTCGGTATGCCGGGCGCTCCTGGCGGCCCATTCCGAGGCGCAGGCCGAGGCGGAGCTCGAGGACGCGAGCCAGGAAACCATCGCGATCGCGGCGGCGCTTCTTGCGGCCGCTTCCGACGTTTGTTCCTGACGAGGGGGCCATCATGACCAGTTCTCGAATCAAGCGAGTGGCCACCCCCCGCGTGGCAGAGGCCTTCCTCATTGCGGTACTCCCCCTCCTCTTCCTCCTCCCGGCACAGGCCACGGCCCAGAAGGCGCTTGTCTACTGTCCGGTGGGGATCGACGTGTCCGGATGTTCGACCCTTGCAGGCACGCTTTCCTCCAGGGGGTACGAGGTCACTCTCGGGTTCGACGGCTCCGCCGGCACCGTGGACCTCCGGACCGAGGACCTGCACGAGTACGCGGTGTTCGTGGTGCCCTCCCTTGCCGACACCGACGAGGCCAGGCCCTTCGACCTCCTTCGTGCCCCTGAAACCGCGGCCCGTCTCCGGTCGGCGACGATCGGCGCGCTCGTGGTCTACTCCGGGACGCCGGACCAGGGAGGCACGAACCGGGCGCCGAAGGATGCCCTGATCGGGAACCTGGTCGGCTGGGCCGCCTCGTTCCATTCCGATGCCGGGGGGCCCGGGATCGTCTCCTTCCTCGACGCCTCCGCGGACGCATCGGCCCGGTATGACTGGCTTGCGGAGATCACGCAGCTCGGGATCGGCGCCGATCCCGACTTCAAGACCTATGCTTCCGTCCGCCCCATGAGCGAGCGGGGCGAAATCCTGCTCGAGGCCAACGGGTCCACGATCAGCTACCCGAACATGGCCCTCTACGGCATCTGGCTTCCCGCCGGTGCGCCGGGCGTTTCCCTCGATGCCGTGGGGCAGACCGGCACGGAGGTGGGCGGGCAGGTGGTGCTCCTCACCCTCGAGGCCGGGAACACCTCCACGGCCGTGGTCCGGACCGACAAGGACGACTACGCGCCCGGCGAAACGGTGACCATCACCGGTTCCGGTTGGGCCCCGGGCGAGGAGATCCTCCTGACGCTCCACGAGGACCCGGCGGTGCACGAGGACCGGTCCTTCACGGCGACGGCGGACGGCTCGGGTAACTTCGAGTTCACCGACTTCGCACCCGAGGAGCACGACGAGTGGGTTCGCTTCATCCTCACGGCAAGGGGCCAGGAAAGCGGGATGCGGGCCCAGACCACCTTCACCGATGCCGGGGCGTTCAGCGTCATCCCCCTGAGCCAGGTGGTGGAGGCGGGGAGCACGAACACGTTTAGCTGGACGTTCACGGCGACGAACAACGCGAACGTCCAGACCATGACCTTTACGATCCCCGACGACTGGACGCCTCCCCGGGCCGATGCGGGTCCGGGGCAGATCGTCGTGACCCCGGGGAGCTGCAATGCCTCGCTCGAAGGCATCGCCGGCATGGTCGTGACCCTCCGGCAAAGCCGAACGGGAACCGGGGGACAGGATACCTGCGGCAACGGCTCGACGTTCAGCCTGACCTATTCCGGCGCCACCGCGCCCGTTCCCGCCACCTTTCCCCGGGGATACACCTTCGACCACCAGTTCGGGAACAATCCGATCGTGACGGTGGTGGCACCGAGTTGCATCGCGCCGTCGGTCGCCCAGCACCCGGCCCCGGTGTCGGTGGTCTACGGGGCCGACGCCTTCTTCGAAGCCGCTGCCTCGGGAGACCCGGCGCCGACGGTGCAGTGGCAGGTGAGCACTGATTCCGGGGGCTCCTGGAGCGATGTGGACGGAGCCACGGGAACTTCACACACCGTCGAGCGTCCCGGTGTAGGCGACACCGGCAACCAGTACCGGGCCGTCTTCACGAACTCCTGTGGTGGCGGTGCGTCGGTGACGACGAACCCGGCCTCCCTCACCGTGACGCCTCGAGCGGTGACGGTGACGGCGTACCCGAAGGTGAAGGTCTACGGAGAACTCGATCCGGCGCTGACGTACCAGGTCACGGCCGGTGAACTCGTGGATGGAGACACGTTCACGGGCGCGCTCACCCGGGAAGGCGGCGAGAACGTGGGGAGCTACGCCATCACCCAGGGGACGCTCACCCTCGGCGGGAACTACGACCTCACCTTCGTGGGTGCGAACCTCACGATCACGCCGCGTGCGGTGGAGGTGACGGCGGACGCCCAGTCCAAGGTCTACGGCGAGGTTGATCCGGCGCTGACCTACCAGGTTACGGAGGGGTCGCTGGCCTTCAGCGACGCTTTCGGCGGAGCGCTGTCCCGTGATCCCGGCGAGGACGTGGGGAGCTACGCGATCACCCAGGGGACGCTCACCCTCGGCGGGAACTACGACCTCACCTTCGTGGGTGCGAACCTCACGATCACGCCGCGTGCGGTGGAGGTGACGGCGGACGCCCAGACGAAGGTGTACGGCGAGGATGATCCGGCGCTGACCTACCAGGTCACCGGCGGCAACCTGGTCGTCGGTGACGACTTCACGGGCGGACTGAGCCGCGTGGCCGGCGAGGACGTGGGGAGCTACGCGATCGAGCAGGGCGACCTGGCGCTGAGCGGGAACTACGACCTCAGCTTCGTGGGTGCGAACCTCACGATCACGCCGCGTGCCGTGACGGTGACGGCGGACGCCCAGACGAAGGTGTACGGCGAAGCCGATCCGGCGCTGACCTACCAGGTCACCGGCGGCAACCTGGTCGTCGGTGACGACTTCACGGGCGGACTGAGCCGCGTAGCCGGCGAGGACGTGGGGAGCTACGCGATCGAGCAGGGCGACCTGGCGCTGAGCGGGAACTACGACCTCAGCTTCGTGGGTGCGAACCTCACGATCACGCCGCGTGCCGTGACGGTGACGGCGGACGCCCAGACGAAGGTGTACGGCGAAGCCGATCCGGCGCTGACCTACCAGGTCACCGGCGGCAACCTGGTCGTCGGTGACGACTTCACGGGCGAGCTGGCACGCGACGCCGGCGAGGACGTGGGGAGCTACGCGATCACCCAGGGCACCCTTTCCATCGACGCCCTGGCCAACTACGACCTCACCTTCGTGGCGGGGGAGCTGGAGATCACGCAGCGGCCCATCACCCTGACCGCC
>JBJHCE010000237.1:0-4227 GCA_050485865.1 Gemmatimonadales bacterium
GCTCCGGGCCTGGAGGAACCGGCGCACCTCGTCTTCCACCTGGGCGAGCCCGTACGCCCCGGGGCGGTGGGGACCGAGGGAGGGGAGGTGTCCTGCGGTCCAGCGGGCGGCGGCGGCGAGCCCGGCGTCGTCCGCCCCTCCGACGACGAGGGCGCGCCGGTCCCCGAGGGCCCCGCCGACGAGCTCGATGAAACCGTAGCCGGCGGGGACCTCCGAACCGTCCGGGATGGCGCCGATCCGCCCTTCCTCCAGGAGGCGTCGGGTGGTGGCATGGTCGACCCCGAAGACGATGGGAAATCCGGGCTCGGTCGAGGCGCCGTCCTCCCCTGCCACCCGCGCCAGGGGGGCCCGGAGCCCGGTGGCCTCGTGGGCGATCCGGGTGGACAGGTCCACGAGCGCTGCGGCGGCACCCTCGTGGGCGGTGGGGCGCACCGAGAGGTACGCCTCGATCCGGTCAGGAAGGAGGTCCTGGTTCGTGTCCCGGTAGATCCCACCGGTGGTGTAGAGCTCGGAGAGGGTGAAGTCCGGGGCATCCCGCCCTGCCCAGGCCCGGAGCTGTCCTTCGCTCCAGGGGCGCTCGGGGGAGATGCGATGCGTGGCGGTCCGGCCTTCGGGGCCCTCGAGGGTGAGGTCAAGGCGGTGGAGCCCCGGCACGAGCACGCTCCGCCCACCGGCGTCGGGGGCGAGGGCCACGCGGAGGGTGTCGAAGGCTTCCGGGGTCGGGAGGCGGATGGTGGCGGCGAGCCTGGAGATGCCGGGGCGTGCCGAGGAGACCACGAGGCGGTCCAGGGTGACCGTGGCCGCGCCGCCGCCCAGGGCCCCTGCCGCGGACTCCCGTACCCGTCCCTCGATCCGCTCCGCCAGGGACTCGTGGGTGTCTCCGCCGGGGGCCCAGATCCCGGGGTAGCGCCCCGCCAGGTACTCGGCGGCGGCCAGGAGCCCGGTGTCGTCGGCGCCGGCGACCCAGACCCCGCCGTTGGGGAAGGGGGCCGACGGGGGAATCCGGAGCAGAATCCCCTCTCCGGCCACGAGTCCCCCGAGAAGGGCGTCGGCGCCGAGGCCGGGATCGGCGAGTACGGCCCCGATCCGCCCCACGAGGATCCGGGGTCCGGGCGGCGCCCCCGCCCCCTCCACCTCCAGGAGCCCCAGGCCGGTGGCGTAGCTCTCAAAGGAGAGGCGGGCCGCCAGGTTCGACGCGGCCACCACCTCGGTCCCCCCGGCTCCTGCCGGGACCACGATCCGTGCCTCGATCCGGTCGGGGTGGCCGTCGCCGTTCGTATCCGCCACCAGGAACCCCGGCGCAAGAAGGCTCCGGAGGTCCGGGGGTGGCTCCTGGAAGGCGCGTGCAGGGAGGGGAACGAGGGCCACGAGAAGGAGGAGGAAGGGGCGCATGGGGTGCAGGGGCGGTCGGGGGCGGAGTCCGGGGGTGGTCAGTCTACGCCCTCCCGCGACGCGGGGCGAGGCCACAGATTGGAGGTCGGTCGTCCCCGCGGCCCGACTCCCCCCGGCTCCGCCTGCCATGCCTCCCACCGCGTCGCCCCTCCCCGGGGGCCCCAACCTCGAGCGGCTCCTCGAGCGCGTCGAGGTCGCCATGTACAGGGACCTCTACGAGGCCCTTCCTGCCGCCGTGGCCTCGCGTTTCGGCGTGGAAGCCCACGGCCGCGAGGGGGCACTGCGCCTCACCGCCCGTGGGCACGACCACCCCCTCTTCAACCGGGCCCTCGGGCTCGTGGGCCCCGAGACCCTCATGGACGACCTGGTGGCCCATTACGCCCAGGAGGGGGTGCGGCGCTGGATGCTCCAGCTCCTTCCGCACATGGAGACCCCCGACTTCCGCGCCGCGGCAGAGGCCCGGGGGCTCGTGAAGCTCCGGGGGTGGGCCAAGCACGTGGCGCCTGCGAGCCTTCGCATCCCCTTCCGGACGGACCTCGCGGTGCACCGGGTGGCCGGGGTCGCCCGCGGGGGGCTGGGCGAGGTCTTCCGCGGCGGTGCCAAGGAGCGCGCACTCCGGGCCTGGTCCGCCATCGTCGTCGAGGCGTTCCGCATGCCCGAGGGGTTCCGGCCCTGGCTCGAGGCCCTGGGCGACCGCCCCGCCTGGCACCTCTACCTGGCCTGGGACCGGGAGAAGCCGGTGGCCGCCGCCGCCCTCCATGTGGCGGAGGACGGCCGTGCCACCCCGGGCATGCAGGGGGGGCCCTTCGGCCACCTGAACTTCGCCGGGACCCGACCGTCGCATCGCGGTCGAGGGGCCCAGTCGGCCCTCGTGGCGCGTCGCTTCGAGGATGCGCGCACCCTGGGCGTCCGGTGGGTCGTGGCGGAGACCGAGGAGGACACCCCGGGCCGCCCGAACCCGAGCCACCGGAACGCGGTGCGGCTGGGCCTCCCGGTCCGGTTCGTCCGGGCGAACTGGGGTCCCCCGAAGCCCCCGGAAGCGCCCCGGGTCCCCTGAACCCGGGGCGGGGACGTTGCCGCGCCCGGACCGGATGGCCACATTCCGCGCCATGGCCATCGGACGATCCCTCCTGCTCGCTGCCGCCGCGAGCGATTCCATGAATCGCTTCGCCACCCGAAGTCGTGTCGTTCGCCGTGCAACCCGGGCCTTCATGCCCGGCGAGCGCATGGAGGACGCCCTCGACGCCGGCGCCCGCCTCGTCACCGACGGACGGGGGCTCATCTACACCCGCCTGGGCGAAGCGCTCGCGTCGCTCGAGGAGGCTGCGGAGGTCCGCGACCACTACCTCCGGCTCTTCGACGCCATTGCCGAGCGGGGACCCCCGGCCGAGGTGAGCGTGAAGCCGACCCAGCTCGGGCTCGAACAGTCCCTCGATGCGTGCGTCTCGTTCGGCCTCGATCTGGGGGCCCGGGCCCGGGAGACCGGCTCGGTCCTCTGGTTCGACATCGAGGATTCCTCCACCGTCGACGCGACCCTCACCCTCTACGAGGCGGTGAAGTCCGCGTACCCCAGCACCGGACTGGCCCTCCAGTCGTACCTCTACCGCACCCCCGACGACCTGGAGCGCCTTCGCCCCCTCGCCCCGGTGATTCGCCTCGTGAAGGGCGCGTACGCGGAGCCCCCCGAGGTGGCCTTCCCCCGGAAGGCCGATACCGACGCGGCGTACGAGCGGATCGCACGAACGATGCTCGCCATGGTGGCGGAGGGACGTACGGGAACGGGGCCAGGCGCCCGGGCCGTCTTCGGCACCCACGACATGCCGCTCGTCGAGCGGATCCGGGGGCACGCCCGTGACCTCGATCTCGGCCCCACGGAGTGGGAGGTCCACATGCTCTACGGAATCCGCGACCGGGAGCAGGCCCGCCTCCGGGAAGCCGGCCACGCGGTCACCACCCTCGTGAGCTACGGAGACGCCTGGTACCGCTGGTACATGCGGCGCCTCGCGGAACGGCCGGCCAACGTCTGGTTCGTGGCCCGCTCCCTCTTCGGCTGACCCCGGCCCGCCTGCCCATGCGCATCCTCGTCGTCGGTCCCGGCGGGGGCGTGGGGGCACACCTCGTGGAGGCCCTCCACCCGGCCTCCGGGATCACGCTGGACGTCACCCGGGCCCCTTCCATCGCGGAGGCTCGCAACCTCCTCGGGGTCGGGGACGCATTCGACCTGGTACTCCTGGAGCCGGACCTCCTCCTCGCCCCGGATGCCCCCGGAGTGCCGGACGCCCTCGAGATCCAGCGTCTCCACCGCGAGCTGTCCCGGAGCGAGGGGAGGCTCCGCAGTGTCTTCGAGGGAGCATCGGCCGGGATCGCGGTGACCGGGATCGATGGCAGCTTCGAGTACGCGAACCCCGCCTACCTGGACATGCTGGGGTACACGCTCGAGGAACTCCAGACCCTGGATTCCCAGGGGCTCACCCACCCCGACGACCGGGAGCGAAACGTCGAGCTCTACCGGGAACTCCTGGAAGGTCGCCTCCCGAGCTTCGTCCTGGAGAAGAGGAACCTCAGGAAGGACGGAACCCCGATCTGGATCCGTGTGAGCGCATCCCTCCTGCGGGGCGAGGGAGGGGAGCCCACCCATGCCGTGGCGGTGGCCGAGGACGTGACCGAGCGGCGTGCCGCCGAGGAGCGAGCCCGGAGCTCGGAGCGCCTCCTGGCCATTGCCGGGTCCATGGCCCGGATCGGAGGGTGGAGCGTGGAACTCGAAGGGGACACCGTCCACTGGTCCGACGAGGTCTGCGACATTCACGAAATGCCCCGGGGAACCCGGGTCCCCGT
>JBJHCE010000238.1:0-4224 GCA_050485865.1 Gemmatimonadales bacterium
CCGGGGGAAAGAAGTTCCGGTAGGTGGGACGCAGGTGGCTCCGGGAGGTGGCGCACGACCCGCCCCGGAGCACGTACTGCCCGGTCATGAACTTCCCGTTGTACTCCCCCACCGCACCCGGGGCTGCGCGAAAGCCCGGGTAGGGCGCGTAGTCGCTCGATGTCCACTCCCAGGCGTCGCCGAAGAGCTGGCGGAGCGATCCCGCCCCCCCTCCCGTCAGCGGGTCCCCCGCGGCCTCCGGGTGCAACCGCCCCGCACCGACGAGGTTGCCGTCCATGCGGACCTCGGCCTCGAGCGCCGCCCGGGCCGCCACCTCCCACTCGTCCTCCCGGGGGAGGCGCGCGCCGGCCCACCGGGCATGGGCATCGGCCTCGTACCAGGTGAGGTGGACCACCGGCTCGTCCAGGCGGAGGGGTCGCATCCCCGAAAGGGTGAAGACCCACCATTCACCTCCACGCTTCTCCCAGTAGAAGGGCTCGGTCCACCCGTGGAGCTCCCGGGCCGCCCACCCCGCCGACATCCAGAGTTCGGGGCGTCGGTATCCTCCGTCCTCCATGAAGGCCAGGTGTTCGCCCGCGGTCACGAGCCGGTCCGCGAGGGCGAAGGGCTCGAGGTACCGCCGGTGCGCCGGCCCCTCGTTGTCGTACGCGAAGGGTGCCCCGGCGCTCCCCGCGCCGACATGCCCGATCTCGTGCACGCCCCCGGGAAACTCCACCCACCCCGGGGGCGGGGCCATGGCTGCGGAGGCGGCGCCTGGCGCAGTGGGTGGTCCCGGCGGGTCGGTCCGGTACGCCGGCCGGAGGGGGTTCACCCCGAAGACGTGCTTCAGGTCGGTGAGGATGAGTTCCTGGTGCTGCTGCTCGTGGTTCAGCCCGAGCTCCACGAGGTAGCGGAGTTCCGGATCGTGATCCACCCGGGACCCTTCCGCGAGGAGGCGCTCCATGGCCTCGTCCACGTGCTCGCGGTACCCTCGCACCTCGGCCACGGTGGGGCGTGACAGCCACCCCCGCTGCGCCCGGCAGTGCCGCTCGCCCGCCTGTACGTAGTAGGAGTTGAAGAGGTAGTGCCAGGCCGGGTCGAGGGGTCGGTACCCCTCGAGATGGGGCCCCAGCACGAAGGCCTCCCAGAACCACGACGTGTGGGCCAGGTGCCACTTGGTGGGGCTCACGTCCTCCATGGACTGCACCACCATGTCCTCGGGCGCGAGCTCCCGGGTGAGCTCCGTCGTGAAGCCGCGCACCGCTCGGTACCGGGCGAGGAGGTCGGAGCTGGAGGGGCGGGATGGGGACATGGGTCGCAGCGGGGATGCGAGGCGTTCGAGGGTTCGGGAGGGTAGGGACCCCTCACCGGGCTATGCGATCCCCGGACGGCGCCGCCTCCGGACCCGTCAGTACCGCTCGAAGATCTCCCGGAGCGCCCCGAGCTCCGAGGTCCGGGTGAGGGCGAGCATGAGAAGGATCCGGGCCTTTTGCGGAGTCAGGTCGTCGGCCCCGAGGAGGGCCCCCCGCACCTCGCCCCCCGGCCCCTGCTGCATCCCGCCCCGCGCCACCGGGACCCGCCCGGCCCCGGTCCGGCTTCCCATGACAACGGTGACGCCGGCCTCCCGGGCCTCCGCCAGGGCGCGGGACTGGTCGGGGGTCGAGCCCCCCCGCCCCACTCCGGCCACGACGATCCCCCGGGCACCCGCCGCCACCGCCGCCCGGACGAGGGCGCCGTCGCCCCCCAGGTGGGTGTGGATGATCTCGACCCGGGGAAGATCATCGACTCCCGAAAGATCGAAGGCCGCCTCGCCGCAGCTCCGCCCAGGGGGCGTGCGCTCGAAGACGACCCGGTCCGGGTCGGTGACCCCGATCCGCCCCGCCCCGGGCGCCTCGAAGGCGTCGACCCGGGTGGTGTTCACCTTCACCACCTCGCGGGCCGGGAGAATCTCGTCGTTCATGAGGACCACCGAACCGAGCTCCCGGGCCCCTTCCGAGACCGCCACCCGCACCGAGTTGAAGAGGTTCGCCGGGCCGTCGGCCCCCAGGTCCGTGGCGCGCCGCATGGCCCCGGTCACGATCACCGGCCTGCAGGTGGCCACGGCAAGCGAGAGGAAGTAGGCCGTCTCCTCCATGGTGTCGGTGCCGTGGGTCACGATGACCCCCGAGAGCTCCGGGTCCTCCTCGAAGAGGTCATCGATCCGCCGCGCCATGGCGAGCCACTGCTCGAGGGTGATGGCCCCCGACGCCACGTTCGAGAACTGCTCCACCGTGAGGTTCGCGAGTCTCTCCACCCCCGGCAGCGACCGGACGAGCTCCTCGCCCGTGAGCCGGGCCCCCTGGGTGTTCGAGATCGTGCCCCCCGTGGCCAGCACGTGCACCCGCGGAACCCCCTCCTGCACCCCTGCCGGCACCGGCACCGGATCCTGGGCCGCGAGGCCATGCGCGCCCGGAAGCGCGAGAAGGGCGGCGAGAACCGCGGCGGCAAGGAATCCGGAAGGGCTGCCCGAACGCGGGCGGGAACGTGGGCGCATGGGGATCGTCGACTCGTGCAGGGGTAGGGGAACCGTTCTCGCGACCAACATGCGACGCCGGTCCCCCGATGGCCATGGGCACCTGCGCCGGGTCAGCGGACCCCCTACCGAAACACCGCCCCGGTCAGCCGCGCGTCGAAGAAGGTGAAGGCGTCCTCCGCTCCGGGGCGCCACCCCGCCTGCACCCGCGCGGGGATCCGGTAGCCCCCGACGGCGAGCTCGCCCGAGAAGGTCACCCCGAAGGTTTCGTAGCGGCCCTCGTTCCAGCGGGGCGCCCAGGCCCGGAGGGGGCGGCCTTCGTCGTCCACCTCCACGGTCACGCGGACCTCCTCTCCGCCCAGGGTGGCGCGGAAGGCGGCATGGCGACTGTCCACCGGCTCCCACTGCACCCCCCCGAACCCCCCGTCGGAAGGGGCCTGCGGGAGGAGGAAGGGCGGCACGAGCATTCCCTCCATGACGAGGCGCACCGCTGCCGACCGGGTCACGTCGGGGCCGGAGGCGCGCATGACGGGAACGAGGCCCCAGAGCTTCCAGCGCATCTCGCCCTCGCCCCCGGTGAAGCGGTCGTACCCCCGGATGCGTAGGAGACCGCTCGAAGCGCGCGCGCTCCACACGAACCCGTCGGGAGGGGCCAGGATCTGCTCCGCCTCCATGGCCATCGGGTCGCGGTCGGGTGCCAGGCGGATCGTCCCCTCCATGGTGAGCTCGACGCTTCGGGCAAGCGGGGTGCCGGGCGCGATGGCCCAGGCGAGGTAGCGCTTGGCCGGGGCGGGGAGCCCGTCGAGGGAGGTCGGGTCGAAGCCGGCGAGGGGGACCCCCGGGCGCTCCGGTGCCGGTCGGGCCAGTTCGTCCCATGCGCCGGCAGGACCGCGGTCGAAACGCCCGCATCCGGGAAGGGCGAGGAGGAGAAGCGTGCCGGGAAGCACGCCGCGGCGGACGAGGAAGTGCGCGGTCGCCATGGTCCGGGAGGGGTTTCGGGGGATGCGGAGGGGCGGGCTGCCCCACGCCCCCGAAGCGCAACCTCCGTGCCGCAGGCGGCGGGGGTCAGGGCTCCTGCGCGGCGCCCTCCCCGGGTGGCCCGTCGAACCCCAAGAGCGCCCGCAGTCGGGCGGCCTGGGCGGAGGGGACCTGGAGGTCGAGCCCGCTTCGGCCGAGCACCCCCCGGCCCAGGACCCGCCCGCGCCAGCGCACCGCCACGGGGCCCCGCTCGGCGGGGAAGAGCTCCGGGTCCACCCGCTCGCCGGAGAGGAGGCGGTGGAGTAGGGGGTCATCCAGGTCGACCACGCCTTGCGCCCCCAGGAGGTCCTGGAACCGGACCAGGAAGTTCGTGGAGGGATGCTCCCGTCCCGGCCCGGCCTGGCGGAAGGCCCGGAGGCCGTGGCTCACGACCCGCCACCCGCCGTGGGGGCGCCACCCTTCCACCGGCCACTCCCGGGCCGTCTCGACCCAGATGTTCTCGCCTCGCACCATCCAGCCGAACCCCTCGAGGGCGGTGGGATCCACGCCGAAGCAGTCGCGCAGAAGAGCGGTGGCGTCGGCGATCCTCTGCCGGGCCTCGTCCGGGTCTTCGCCCGGGAAGGCCGCGGGGACCGGGGTCCAGCCGTCGGGGGCTGGGGCCGGGTCCGCTGGGGCCGGGGTTCCGGATCGGGGTCCCGACTCGTGGCCGAGCTTCCTCAGCCGGGCCACGAAGGCCCCGCCCGAGTCCAGGTGCT
>JBJHCE010000239.1:0-4219 GCA_050485865.1 Gemmatimonadales bacterium
GGCTCGAACCCCTCGAGATCCGGCGCCGGATCGAGGTCGTGGGGCCGTGAGGTCGTGAGGCACGACCCCGGCGGCTCGTGCCCGGCGGCGACCGGACGCGAGGTCCAGGGCCCCGGACCGTAACGGGCGGTTTCGTCGATGGGACCGGGGCGGCCTCCTGCCCCGTGGCCCGACGCACCTTGCCCGACGCACCTCGTCTGGCCGGGGGCGGAGCGGGGGCGTAGCTTCTCCGGACCAAGCACTCCTGCTCATCGTACGGCTTCCCGGTCCCGATGCCCCTCCGCCTCCTTCGCTCCTCCACGCGCCGCGCCCTCCTCCCGGGAGCGCTCCTTGCCGCCTGCACCTTCGCCTCGGCGTCGGCCCAGGCCCAGGAGCGTGCCGACCTCACGATCCGTCCGGAGCGCACCGACTGGAACGAGACCTCGAGCTACGCCGAGGTCATGCGGCACCTGGAACAGGCGGCCGCCCTGCATCCCAGAATGCACCTCGTGACCTTCGGCTACACGAACGAGGGAAGGGCCCTCCCCCTCCTGGTGGTGGGACCCGCCGCGCGGGATGCCGCGACCCCGGAGGCAGTGCGGGAGTCGGGGCTTCTCAGGATCTACCTGCAGGGGAACATCCATGCCGGCGAGGTGGCGGGAAAGGAGGCGCTTCTCCGGCTCGTGCGGCGCCTGGTGGAGGGGGAGCACGAGGCGTGGACCCGGGACTGGGTGCTCCTCGTGGGCCCGATCTACAACGCCGACGGGAACGAGGCGGTGTCCTTGCGGAACCGGCCCCGGCAGCACGGGCCGCTCGCGGGAATGGGGACCCGCCCGAACGCGCAGGGACTCGACCTGAACCGCGACCAGATGAAGCTGGATTCCCCCGAGGGGCGGTCGCTGGCCCGGCTCCTCACCGACTGGGACCCCCATGTCTTCGTGGACCTCCACGTGACGAACGGGACCCGCCACGCCTACCATCTGACCTACGCTCCGGGGCTCCATCCGGCGACTCCGGAGCCGCTGGACCGGTTTCTCCGGGATGAGCTCCTCCCCGAGGTGACGCGGGGCGTGGAGGAGCGCTACGGCTGGCACATGTGGCACTACGGGAACGTGGGGAACCGGGAGGGGGTGCGCGGGTGGTGGACCTTCGACCACCGGCCCCGCTTCGTGACGAACTACGCCGGGATCCGGAGCCGGCTGGGGATCCTCTCGGAGGCGTACTCCTACCTGGATTTCCGGGACCGGGTGATCGCCACCGAGCGGTTCGTGGACGGGATCCTCCAGTTTCTCCACCCCCGGCGGGACGAGGTGCGGGAGCTCGTGGAGGGGGTGGTGGCGGAGGATGCGGCGTCGCTCCCCGGGCGGAGGATTCCGCTTCGGGCCGAGCTTCCGGTGGATTCCCCCGAGCACGAGATCCTGATGGGCGACGTGGTGGAGGAGCTGAACCCCTGGAGCGGGGAGGTGATCCTGCTCCGGACCGAGGTGGTGCGTCCCGAGCGGATGCCGGCGGGGGTGGCCTTTCGGGGGGTCGAGGAGACCACGGCGCCCGAGGCGTACCTCCTTCCCCCGGAGGCGGGGGCGGTCGCGGCGCGGCTCCGGGCCCACGGGGTGCGGGTGGAGACGCTGGAGGAGCCCTGGCGGGGGGTGGCGGAGCGCTTCCGGGTGGACGAGGCGCGGGCGGCGGAGCGCCCCTTCCAGAACCGGACCGAGCGGGAGGTGACGGGGGGGTGGGAGGTGGGGGATGCGGAGGTGGCGGCCGGGGGCTTCCGGGTCCCGGTGCGGCAGGAGCTGGGGCGCCTCGCGGTGCTCCTTCTGGAACCCCGTGCCGACGACGGGTTTCTGAACTGGGGGATTCTTGATCCGTGGATCCGGGAGGGGGCGTTCCTTCCGGTGTGGCGCGAACCGGTGCGGTAGGAGGGGCAGGGTCCCCGGTCCGAACCGCTCCCGCGAGGGAGGTGAGCCATGAGCCGACGAAGCCGGAGGGGAGGGGAGCGTTCCCCGGCCGCCTCACGCCGTGCGGCAGCGTGCGCGCTCGTCCTGGTGGCCGGGGTCACCGCCCTGGAGGTGAAGGGGCAGGGGCTCCCGGACCGGGAGGCGTACCTCCAGGTGGTGAGCCGGCACTTCGATCTTCCTGCCGGCGAGGCGGAGCGCCTCGTGGAGGGGCGGATCGCCGTGGATGAGCTCCCCCTGGTACTCTTTCTCGAGCGGGAGAGCGGGATCGCCGCGCCGGCGCTCCTGGCACTTCGCCGTGGCGGGGCCCCGTGGGCGGCGGTGGCCCGGCGGGGCGGGGTGGGAGGGGACCGCTTCCACGTGGAGATCCCGGAAGGGACGGTGGACGCACGCACCCGTCGGATCTTCGACCTCTTCCAGCGGACGCCCAGGGCAGGGTGGTCCGCGCTCGAGTTCAGCGACGAGGAGCTCGTGACACTGGTGAACCTGAAGATGCTCTCGCGGCGGTTTTCCGTTTCCGTCGAGCGGGTGATCCGGGTGCGGGGGGAGGTGGAGTCGTGGGTTGCGGTGCCGGCGGTGCTGGCCCGGGGAGGGCGCGGGTGAGTCACCCGCCGGAGTTCGAGGTCCTGAGGCGCCCGCCTCCTTCCTCCGCCGAGGCCATGGAGGAGCGGGCCCGGGCGTTCGCCGCAGAGCTCAGGACCCGGCGGACGGTGCGGCATTTCGCCGACACACCGGTCCCCCGCGGGGTGATCGAGGCGTGCCTCGACGCCGCCGGGGCGGCCCCGTCGGGGGCGAACCGCCAGCCCTGGAGCTTCGTGGCGGTGGGGGACCCGGAGGTGAAGCGGAGGATCCGGGAGGCGGCGGAACGGGAGGAGCGGGCCTTCTACGACGGGCGGGCGCCCCGGGAGTGGCTCGAGGCCCTCGAGCCTTTCGGGACCGATGCGGAGAAGCCCTTTCTCGAGACGGCTCCCTGGCTCATCGTGGTGTTCGCCGAGAGCTGGGGGGTGGGCGAAGACGGGTCCCGGGTGCGGAATTACTACGTGACCGAGTCGGTGGGGATCGCCACGGGGTTCCTCCTGGCGGCGCTCCACCGGGCGGGGCTCGTGACCCTCACCCACACCCCCTCGCCCATGCGGTTCCTGAACGAGGTCCTCGGGCGCCCGGAGAACGAGCGCCCCTTTCTCGTGGTGGTGGCGGGCCACCCGGCGGAAGGGGCGAGGGTGCCGCGGATCTCGAAAAAGCCTCTCCAGACGTACGCCCGGTTCCTGGAGGGAGGGGACGAATGAGCGAGCCGGACGCCCACGACCCGGAGTCGATCCGGGTCTTCACCCGGGCGGTGCTCCGGGATCTCCAGGCCCTGGAGCGCATGCTCAAGGAGGGGCTCGTGGAGTCGGGGCCCCGGAGGTTCGGGGCGGAACAGGAGCTCTTCCTGGTGGGCGAGGGGTGGCGCCCTGCGGGGGTGGCGCCCCGGGTGCTCGAGCGGCTCGACGGGGGGCCCTTCACGCCGGAGCTCGCCCTCTTCAACCTGGAGGCGAACCTGGACCCCCGGGTGCTGGGGGCCGGGACCTTCCGGGCGGTGGAGGAGCGCCTCGACGAACTCGTGAATGCAGCACGGGAGGCGGCGCGGGCGGAGGGGGCCGAGGTGGTCCTCTGCGGGACGCTCCCCACCCTGGTCAAGTCGGATCTCGTTCTCGAGAACATCACGCCGAAGCCCCGGTACCGGGCGCTGAACGATGCGTTGACCGCCATGCGCGGCGGGGAGTACCAGCTTCGCATCGAGGGGATCGACGAGCTCCTGATCCGGCACGACTCGGTAATGCTCGAGGCGTGCAACACCTCGTGCCAGGTGCACCTCCAGGTGAGCCCCGCCGAGTTTCCGACGATCTACAACGCCGCCCAGCTGGCGGCGGCGCCGGTGCTGGCGGCGGCGGTGAACTCCCCCCTCCTCTTCGGACGGCGCCTCTGGGCGGAGACCCGGATCGCGCTCTTCCAGCAGTCCCTCGACACCCGGGCCCACGCCGCCTCCCTCCGGGAGCTCCAGCCCCGGGTCCGCTTCGGAGATTCCTGGGTGGCGGCTTCGGTCACCGAGCTCTTTTCCGAGGACCTGGCCCGCTTCCGGGTCCTCCTTGCCGGGCCCATTCCTCCGGACCCCATGGCCGAACTCGACCAGGGGCGCCTCCCGCGCCTGGAGGCGCTTCAGCTCTACAACAGCACGATCTACCGGTGGAACCGCCCCTGTTTCGGGGTGAACGGCGACGCGGCCCACATCCGGATCGAGTCCCGGGCGC
>JBJHCE010000240.1:0-4174 GCA_050485865.1 Gemmatimonadales bacterium
CTCGTGCTTCACCTGGCCCCCCGCTTCCGCGACCGGACCCGGAACGGGGGGGCGGCAGGGGAACGCGCACCTCGCCCCGCAAGCGATCCTTCATGGTGGGATGCGAAGGCGCGGGAGGCGCTGGGCGCCGGACGGGTCCGGGAGGCCGCCTTCGCACGGTACCGGGCCCTCCTTCTCCGCCTCGCGGAGGCCGACCTCGTGCGCCTTCGTGACGGCGGAACCCCCGGCGAGTACCTGTCCCAGCTCGGAGGGCGCGCCCCGGCCCCCGCTCGGGCCTACCGCGGCTTTCTCGGGCACTTCCTCCCGGTGGCCTTCGGGGGCGGGGTGCCGGTGCCGGCCGCCTATGCCCCCGTCGAGGCCGCGGCCCGGGCGGTGGAGGAGGCGGTGGGGACGGGCGCAGCCCGGGCGGTGGAGGCAGCGGCAGGGGAGAACACGACCCGGGGCACGGACGCGAGCATGGATCCGGGCGGGGCGTCGCCTCCATGACCGCCGCTCCCGGGAGCGCCGCTCCCATGACCGCCCCCGACGCCGCCCGTACCCGGCGCCGTGCCCTCCTTGCCCTGCTCGGTACCCTCTTCTTCCTTGCCGTGGTGGTGGGCCCGAGGGGCGCCACCGGGGGAGCGGAGGACCCGCGCATGTCCACCTACGTGAACGGCTCCGGGGGCGCGCGAGCCCTCTACCTCGTTCTCGAGGAGGTGGGCGCGAACCCGGAGCGGAGCCGGACCCCCTGGAGCCGGACCGCGCCCCCCGGGGTCCTCGTCGTTCTCGCGCCCACCCTCGAGCCCGATTCGGCGGCGGTGGCCGCGCTCCGGGGATGGGTCGAGGACGGGGGCACCCTCGTCGTCGCCCCGGCGCGAGCAGGCGGCTCCCTGGCCCGGGGCCTCGGCCTCGAGCCCGACCAGGTCACACCCACGGAGCGCACCCTGGGCTCGGGGCGCATCCTCCACTGGCCCGATCCCGATCCGCTCCGGAACCATGCCCTCCGCGACGACCCGGAGCCCCTCGTACCCGCAGTGACCGCGCTCCTCGAGGCGGTGGCCGAGGCCGGCCCCGGGCTCCGGTTCGACGAGTACCACCACGGCTACCGGGGCGAGGGGAGCCCCGCCCGGGCCCTGGGGGGGTTCCTCTTCGGGACCGGGTGGGGACGCTGGCTCGTCCAGGCCATGGTGGCCGTACTCTTCCTCCTCGTCCTCTTCGGTCGGCGCTTCGGGGCTCCCCTCCCGGGACTCCGCCCGGCGGCGCGCTCGCCCCTGGAGCACGCAGAGGCACTCGCCAGCGTGTACCGGAAGGCCGGAGCCCGGGGTACCGCCCGGAAGAGCCTCCTGGCAGGGCTCTCCCGCCGCACCGGTACGCGCATCCATCCCGGCGAAGTCCTCGAACTCCCCCCGGGGCTCGCCCGCTTCTCCGCCGCCTCCGAGCTCGAAGCGGCCTGGCGCACTCCCGGCGAGGAGGGGCTCGTGGCCCTGGCCGGGGCCATGGACCGCCTCGAATCCGAGATCCGCTCCTCCCGAACCTCCCGAACCTCCCGATCCCGATGACCGACCAGCCGCAGGATGACATGCACGCCACCCCGGCACCTCGCCCCGACGACCTCGCCCGCAGCCTCGAGGGGGTGGTCCTCGGACAGGAGGAGGTGATCCGCCAGATGCTCGTGGTGCTCCTGGCAGGGGGACACGGCCTCATCGAGGGGGTGCCCGGCACGGCCAAGACCCTGGCGGTGCGCGCCCTCGCCCGGGCCCTCGACGTCCGCTTCGGCCGGGTCCAGTTCACCCCGGACCTGATGCCCACCGACCTCACCGGGGTGAGCATCCTGGACGAGACGCGGAAGGCCTTCGTCTTCCGCCACGGCCCGATCTTCGCCGACCTCCTCCTGGCCGACGAGATCAACCGGGCCCCGGCGAAGACCCAGGCCGCCCTCCTCGAGGCGATGCAGGAGGGGCAGGTCACCGTGGACGGGATCACCCACCCGCTCCCCGGGGCCTTCACCGTCTTCGCCACCCAGAACCCGGTTGAGCAGGAGGGGACCTACCCCCTTCCCGAGGCCCAGCTCGACCGGTTCCTCCTGAAGATCCAGGTGCCCTATCCTTCCCGCGATGCGGAGCGGGGGATCCTGGACCGGGTGGCGGGGGGCTTCCGCGCCGATCGCCCCGAGACCTACGGGGTGGAGCCGGTGGCCGGGGCCGCCGACCTGGCCGCGCTCCGGGAGCGCACCTGGGCCGTACACGTGGAGCCCGCGGTCCGTGACTACGTGGTCGGGATCGTCCGGGCCACCCGGGAGGACCCGTCCCTCACCCTCTCGGCGAGCCCCCGGTCGGGGGTCGCCCTCTTCCGGGCCGCCCAGGCCGAGGCCTTCCTCTCGGGGCGGGACTTCGTGGTCCCCGACGACGTGAAGGCGCTGGCCCTCCCGGTGCTTCGCCACCGGGTCCGACTTACCCCCGAGGCCGAGGTGGACGGCGAGGTCCCCGACGACCGCCTCCGCCTTCTCCTGGACCGGATCCCGGCGCCCTCCTGATGCTTCCCTGGCTCCCCACGGTGCGCCTCGCCGCCCTCGTGGCGGTGGCCGGGGCCGCCTTCCTCTGGCGCCCCGAGGTGGCGTGGGCGCTGAACCTGGTCATCCTCGCCCTCGTGGTGCGCGAGGGGGTCCGGCTGGGCCGCATCCCCCTCCCCGAGGTGGAGCGCCGGGTCGCCCCCCGCGTCGAGCTCGGGGGGGAGGTGCCGGTGGAAGTCGCCTTCTCGGGGGCGCCGGGGCTTCGCCTCCAGTGGACCGACGATCCCGGGCCGGGGCTCGTCCGCGACCCCTCGGGACCGGGGTCCGTCACCCTCACCGCCGAGCCCTTCGGGCGGGGTACGGCTGAAGACGGGTACCGGGTCCGGGGCGAGGCGCGGGGCCCGACCCACCTCGGAGCCCTCCACCTCCGCATCCTGGGACCCCTTGGACTCCTCTGGCGTGCCGCCCGCATCGACCGGATGGACCCGGTCACCGTGCAGCCCGGAATCCGGGCCCTCAGGGAACGGCGCCTTCCGGGGATGCGGACGCTGGTCGCCCCGGGGAGCCACCGGGTGCGCTTCCGCGACGGGGGGCGGGAGTTCGCGCGGCTCCGGGAGTACGTGCGGGGCGACGATCCGCGACGGGTGGACTGGAAGGCCACGGCCCGGAAGGGGCACCTGGTGGTGCGGGAGTACGAGGCCGAGCGGAGCCAGAACCTCGTGCTCGCCGTGGATGCGGGGCGGCTCATGACCGAGGGGATCGGCGAGCGGAGTCGGCTCGACCACGCGCTTGCCGGCGCCCTCCTCCTGGCCGACGCCGCACGGGCGCACGGGGACCAGGTGGGGCTTCTCCTCTTTGCCGACACGGTGCAGCGCTGGGTGCCGCCGGGGGGGCACACGCTGTCGGCGGTGGCGGACCACCTGGCGGGGGTGGAGGGGCGCACGGCGGAGCCCGATTACCCGGAGGCCTTTCGGCTCCTGGCCCGGGACCTCCGGCGAAGGTCGCTCGTCGTGCTCTTCACCGACGTGGTGGATCCCCGGAGTTCGCGGACCCTCCTCGCCCACCTGGCCCGGTCGGCGCGGCAGCACCTTCCGGTGCTCGTGGCGATCCGGAACCCCGAACTCGACCGGGCGGCCCTGGCCCCGGCGGACGACCCTGCGGGGGTGTACCGGAGGGCGGCGGCAGAGGAGCTCGTGGAGGAGCGGGAGGTGGCGCTCCGGGGGCTCCGGCGGCGGGGGGTGCTCGTGGCCGACGTGCTCCCGGATCAGGTGCTCGGGGCGGCCCTCGAGCGCTACGCCGAGGTGAAGCGGCGCGGGCTGCTCTAGGGCCCGGACCCCGCCGGGCCCTCCGCATCCCCCACGACCGGGGCCTTCGCACCCCCCACCATGAGCCAGGGGAAGAGGACCGCGGCGGTGAGGAGACCGAAGGCCACCTTCGCCCCCTCGGTGAGTGCCGGCGAGGGTGAGATGAAACCTTCGATGATTCCGGCCACCACCAGGAGGACCACGACCCCCCCGAGGACGCGGACCGCGTCGAGGGCCCGGGCGGCGAGGGCGTCCCTCCGGGTGCGGCGGCCGGGAAGGACGAGGGCGGACCCCATCCAGAGTCCCGCCCCGCCGGCCAGGCAGATGGCGGTGAGCTCGAGGACCCCGTGGGGGAGGACGAAGGCCCAGAGGTGGAGGCTCT
>JBJHCE010000241.1:0-4130 GCA_050485865.1 Gemmatimonadales bacterium
CGCATGAAGACCGAGGTGGTGGCCCCGATGGAGCCCGTCCGGACCACCTGCACCCCCGGCACTTCCTGGAGCGCCTCGAGCAGGAAGACGACCCCCCGGGCCCGGAGATCGGCGCCCTCGAGGACCGTCACGGCCTGCGGAAGGAGGGCCCGGGGCGTGGCCTGCCCCGTCGCGGTGACCACGATCCCGGGGAGGTGGAAGGTGTCGGCGGGGAGGCGGTCGCCCACGCCTTCGGAACCCTGGGCGCCCGCAGGTGCCGCCACGAGAAGGGGTGCGGCCGCGAGGAGGGCCAGTGGGGGAAGGCAGGCGGCCAGGCGGCCGCCGTTCGTTCGATCCATGGTGTGCATCTCCGGCGTGTCCAGCGTGAAAACGGAGAAGCCCCCGCGGATCCACGCGTGGGCGTGGACCGGTCAAGGGGCTCGTCTTCTCGCTGCCGGAGGGCCGGTCCGGGGCGCCCTTCCCCGATTCGGGAGGCGCGGACCCGGTGCCGTGCACCTCGACGCGGAAACGCGTCGAACCCCCGCCCCCCTCCCTCGAGGGGGTCCGTGCGGGCTCGAACAGGGCCGGTCTCCTGGCTTCGGAGGACTCGTCTCGTGCCGCCTTCCCGACCCCGGAGGGTCAGTGGCCGATGGTACGGGACGGAAGGGAATGGGACTCCCTTCGCCTCCTTCACAGTGGCGGGGCCGCGCCGGTTTTTCACCGGACTTCCGGTTGGCCCTGTTCGCGGGCTTCGTGAATTGTCCGGGGAAGATGACCGCTCACGGGCCGGGGCACAAGCGGATCGGGAAGATTCCTCCACCCCCCCGACGCGCAGGCGGGAAATCCCTGCCGCCTGCTCCCCCTCCCCCGCCCCCGCCGCGGTTCCGAACCCCCCGGAACCCCGCCATTTCGAGCGTCCCGGAGGATCCGGCACCCGCCTTGCACACTTTCGGGGCACGGTCTCGCGCACCGGCGAGCCTTCCCCCCGTGTCCCCGCCCCACCCAGGGAGCATGGACCATGACGCACCATCCCAGCCTCAAGACCGGGTCCGAAACGCCCGGATCCTCAACCTTCCTCAGGGCCGCGCTCCTCGTGGCCGCGATCGTCGCCTTCGTCCTCCTGGTGGGCGCCAACCCCGCCACGAATCCTCCCACTGATTGCACCCTCGCCTTCGAGCCCACGAGCGTGGCCGCCGCGAGCGGGTCCGAGGAGGTCCGCATGACGCCCTCCGAGGAGGTCCCGGCCCCCGACTCGGTGACCTTTCTCGAGGAAAGCGGCCTCTCCGGCGAGCTCGTGGAGGAGCGTCCGTGGAGCCTCATGGTGCACACGAACGAGGCCCGGATCGGCGAATGGACCGTGACGGTGCACGAGAACGAGCTTCCCACCTGCTCCGGCGTCCTCGTGGTGACGGAAGACGGCTGACCAGACCCCTGAACCCCCGGCCCCCCCGGCCGGGCTGCCCCATCCGGGGCCCCACCCCCCGGGAGTGCGCGCCCTGAGCGGCCCGCCCCCCCGGGGGGTTCGCGCGCCCCCGGTCGAGGGCCTAGATTCCGCCTGCGCCTCCGTCCGGAACCCGGCGCCGCCCTGCCGGCGGCCCATTCCGGCCACGGGGGCGCGGGAGGGTCCGGGACCGCACCACCGCCCGCCCGCCTGCATCCCACTCCAGAGCTTACCCCGACGCCACCCGACGCACCCGCATGAAGATCCTCATCGTAGGCCATGGCGGCCGCGAGCACGCCCTCCTCTGGAAGCTCCGCCGCGATGCGCCCGGTGCCTCCTTCTTCGCCACCCGCCCGAACCCCGGCATGGAGGCCCTCTGCACCCCGGTGGACCTGGCGCCGGAAGACGTGGAAGGGCTCGCGAGCTGGGCCGAGGGGGAGCGGATCACCCTCACGGTGGTGGGGCCCGAGGTGCCGCTGGCGCGGGGGATCGCGGACCTCTTCAGGAAGCGGGGGCTCCCGGTGTTCGGACCCTCGGCGTCGGCGGTGCGGATCGAATCGTCCAAGGCCTTCGCCAAGCAGCTCATGGAGCGGGCCGGCGTGCCTACCGCCGCGCACCGGACCTTCACCGTGTGGGAGGAGGCGGAGGCGTACCTGAAGGAGCAGGGGGCGCCGATCGTCGTGAAGGCCTCGGGGCTCGCCGCGGGGAAAGGGGCCGTGGTCTGCCCCACCGAGGAGGAGGCGCTGTCGGCGGCGCGGCAGATGCTCTCGGAGGCGGCCTTCGGCGACGCCGGCCGGGAGATCGTCATCGAGGAGTTCATGACCGGCGAGGAGATCTCGGTCTTCGGGGTCTCCGACGGGCGCCACGTCTCCCTCCTCCTCCCCTCGCAGGACCACAAGCGGGTGGGCGAGGGCGACACGGGGCCCAACACCGGGGGGATGGGGGCGTACGCGCCGGTGCCGGGGGTGGACCCGATCCTCCTGGACGAGATCCGGGAGCGGGTGTTCCTCCCCGTGCTCGACGCCCTGGAGGCGAGTGCGGCGCCCTTCCGGGGGCTCCTCTACGCCGGACTCATGCTCACCCCCGAGGGGCCGAAGGTGGTGGAGTTCAACGCCCGCTTCGGAGACCCGGAGACGCAGGTGGTCCTGCCGCTCATGGCCGAGCCCCTCCTGGAGCTCCTGGTGGCGGTGGCGCGGGGGGGGAGCATCGAGGGATTCGGCGACCCCATGTCGTCGGGGCGGTACGCCCTCAACACGGTGCTCGCGTCCGGCGGCTACCCGGGGGACTACGAGAAGGGGAAGGCGGTCTCGATTCCCGAGGGGTACGGGGCTCCCCTGGATGCGGAGGATCCTGACCTCCTGGTCTTCCACGCCGGCACCCGGCGCGGGGGCGACGGGTCGGTGGTGACCTCCGGCGGGCGCGTCCTTTCGGTGGTGGGGCTCGGCGCGGACCTGGCGGAGGCCCGGGAGCGAAGCCACGCCGGGGCGGAGGCCATCGAGTTCGAGGGGAAGATGTACCGCACCGACATCGGGTGGCGGGCGTTCGAGAAGGCGGAGGAGACGGCGGAGGCCTGAGGCCTCGGGGCGTTCGAGCCCGGGTGGGTCCGTGGGCTGTGTGATTTCGAAAGCTTCGTCGTATCGGTTCTTGGAGCTGTGTCGTAATCCGCTGAAATCCCTGTCGTAACGCAACGGCGAACCAGGGCTCGGCAAGAGCTGGTGCAGGCCGTGACGCCCAGCTTCGAAGGCCCGTGGGCGAAGACGTGGCAACCGTCGCATCCGGGGTCGGATCGGGGGCCTCAGTAGAGGACGTAGAGGTGAGCCCGGTACGCGGACCGTAGCCCACGCAGCTTGTCCCCGTGGCGGTCAGGCTCCCGGAAGTCCTCGGAGTGCCTCAACCGCCCCTGCCACGAAGAGCGTATCGCTCTCCTTCAGCGGCGCATCCGGGTCCGGAACCCCCTTCACTTCATCGCTGAGCACGTCGTGGATCGCGACAACGGAGATACCGTGACGGCTCCGCAGGTCCAGCTCCCGTAGACACTTGCCTACCCATCGATCCGGCACAGCCATCTCCTGAAGGGAAAACCCGGGGCTCAACGGAACGTAGTTCAGAATCGCGGCGCTTCCGAGGCTTTCGGCCAGGCGTATCCCCGTATCGCGTTCCGGGAACACCGTGCTCGAGACGCCGAGCTTCTCCATTGCCCTTGCGTGAGGGTCGGAGATGACCTTCACGTGGATCTCGCGCACCCCGATATCCTGGAGGGCCAGGGTGGCGAGCACGGAGGCGGTGATATCGTCGCCCGTTCCGATGACCCCGACCTCAGCACGGTCGCAGCCGATGTCCCGGAGCATCGAAGCATCGGTGCCATCTCCCGCCACGGCTCGTGCCACTCTGTTCGCGATACGGTCAACCGCCGCACCGTCCAGATCGACGGCAATGACGTCATGGCTCTGGCGCGCGAGGGTGGCGGCTACCGCTGAGCCAAAGTTCCCGAGTCCGATCACGACGATTCGCTTCATGGTCTTGCTGGCTCCTTGTGGCTCACCCGATGGAGACGTCCTCGTGGGCGAACCGGTACCGTGCCCCGCCCCTGGCTGACCGCAGCGCCAGGAGGGCAGCGAAGGACAGGGGCCCGATCCGCCCCACGAACATGAGAAGGGTGGTGAGCAGGCGGGACACGGGCTCGAGATCGCCTGTGAGCCCCAGCGAGAGT
>JBJHCE010000242.1:0-4117 GCA_050485865.1 Gemmatimonadales bacterium
GAGGCGCGACATCAGGTCGGGCCCCCCGACGGTGCGGGTCTCACCCCGAAGCGCCGGATCCTCGAGGGCCAGCACCACCTCGTCGGCCACGTCCTCGGCAGAGACGAAGTTGAGGGGGGTCTCGCCCCTGCCGAAGAGGTCCACCTGTCCGGTGGAGCGGAGCGCCTCTCCCAGGAGGAAGATCACGTGATTCTCGATGAAGACCGTGGGGCGCACGAAGGTGAAGGGGGCCCCCGAGTCCCGGATCCGGCGCTCGGTGTCGAGCTTGACGCGGTTGAAGGCGCTTGTCGCCTGCTCCACGCCGGCCACCGAGGTGAAGACCACGTGTGGCGGGTCGGGGAGCCCCGAGAGGGCGTCGACGAGGCGGGTCGTGCCGGCCCCGTCCACCACGCCCGGGTGGTTCGTGCGGGAGGGTGGCGCGAGCCCGTGGGAGGCGATGACGACGGCCTGGACGCCGTCGAGGGCCGTGGGGATCCACCCACCATCCACGAGGTCACCCTCGACCACGTCGGCACCGCGGGCGGCGAGGGGGGCCAGTCGGTTCCGCTCCCGGGTGAGGGCCCGAACCGGCCGACCCGAGGCGAGAAGTCGGTCGGCGACACGGCTCCCCAGTTGACCGGAGGCTCCTGTCAGAAGAATCATGGAGGAGAAAGTGCGCACTCCATTCCCCCCGGTCCAGAACTTTTTTTGGCAGGTTGCCATGATCCGCTCGATCCCGAAGTTCGCCGCTCTCGCCACCCTCGTCCTTGCGGCGGGGGCCTGCGCCCCCCGGATGGCCGGCGGCCCGGCGGGGCCCGAGGCACCCCGGCCTCCCCTCCTGGACCCGGCCTCGCCGGAAATGAACCGCCCGGCGCCCGACACCTTCAAGGTCCTCTTCGAGACCACCGCCGGCGACTTCGTCATCGAGGTGGAGCGGGCGCTCTCGCCCGAGGGGGCGGAGCGCTTCTACAACCTGGCCCGGAGCGGCTACTACGACGGTGTCCGCTTCTTCCGCGTCGTGCCGGGCTTCGTGGTCCAGTTCGGGATCTCCGGAGACCCGGAGGTCGCGGCGGCGTGGCGGGGGGCGCGGATCTCCGACGACCCGGTCGAGGCGTCCAACGTCCGGGGCATGGTGACCTACGCCATGGCAGGCCCGGACACCCGCACGACCCAGCTCTTCATCAACCTCGTGGACAACAGCCGCCTCGACGACCAGGGGTTCGCCCCCATCGGGCGCGTTTCCGGGGGGATGGATGCGGTGGACCGGCTCCACGGCGGGTACGGCGACGGCGCCCCCCGGGGGCAGGGGCCGGAGCAGGGCCGGATCCAGTCCGAGGGGGACGCCTACCTGGCCAGGGAGTTCCCCCTCCTGGACCAGGTGATCCGGGCCCGGATCGTCCACGAGGCGTGGGCGAGCGCCCCTACGGACCCCGGGGGGCCGCCGCCCGCCTGAGCCGGTCGTTGATGGCGTGACGGAGCCCGGTGTCGCCCTCGGCGGGCTCCGCCAGGAGTACCCCGTCCTCGCCCACCTCGGCGTCCAGCTCCCGGAGCGTCGTGAAGAGGGCCCGGGCCCCTTCCGCCGGATCGCCGGAGGCGGAGAGGCTCCAGGCCCGGACCGGGCCCCCGGTGAGGGAGGCGAGCCGGCGCTCGGCCTCGCGCAGTGCATCCCCGGAACCGCCCTGGAGAAGGACGCCCAGGCGCGCCCCCTCCGGGACCTGGGCAAGGACAGGGGCGAGGGACCTTTGGTCCAGTTCCCCGAGGGGGCGGGGAAGGAGGAGGAGCGGCCTTCCCGGGGCATAGTGGCTCTCGAGCATCCCCGGAGCGGGGGCGCCCGCAGGGCCCGGGGTCGCGCTTCCCCGCGTCATCTCCCGGCCTGCCACCGCCTCGATGGCTTCCGCCGGGACCCCACCGGGCCGAAGGAGGGTGAGTCCGCCCCCCCCTTCCACCCGGACAACGGTGGACTCCACGCCCACCGGCGACGCGCCTCCGTCCAGGACCATCGGGATCCGGTCGCCGAGCTCGTCCACCACGTGGGACGCCCGGGTGGGGCTGATCCGGCCGAAGCGGTTGGCGCTGGGGGCGGCCAGCGGAACCCCGGACGCCTCGAGGACGGCACGGGCCACGGGGTGGGCCGGGACACGGACCCCCACGGTGTCGAGGCCGCTCGTGACGAGGTCGGAGACCCGGGTGCTCCGGGGAAGGACCAGGGTGAGGGGTCCGGGCCAGAAGGCTTCCGCGAGTCGCTGGACCAGGGCCCGTGACGCCGCATCGAGGCGGGCCTCGTCGACGATCCCGCCCGGACCGAGCGCCTGGGCCTCGAAGTCCGCCACGTGCACGATGAGGGGGTCGAAGGTGGGGCGCTCCTTGGCGGCGAAGATCCGGGCCACGGCGCCCTCGTCGAGGGCGTTTCCGGCAAGGCCGTAGACGGTTTCGGTGGGGATCGCCACCAGTTCCCCCGAGCGGAGGAGGGAGGCCGCCAGGGCTACGCCGCGGGTGTTCGGCTCGACGATCTCGATCATGGTGGCCGGAAGCTCTCGTCGGCGCCGGACGGGGGCAACCCCGGAACCCCGGGGGTGTTCGGGCGTACGCGAGCCTCCACGACTCCGAACCCTCGACCTCTGGAGGAATCCGGATGTTCGCATCCATGCGCGCTCCCACGACCCCCCTCGCCCTTGCGGCGTTTCTCGCCCTGGGCCTCGCGGCCTGCGGCACGGCCGACGAGGCCCCCACGCCCGACATGGAGGCCCCCACCACCGCGGAGATGCCCGCGCCGGGCGCCGCCGAGGTCGGGACCGATCCCATGGACCACGATCCCGGCACGATCATCGACGTGGCCGCCGCCGCCGGGACCTTCGAGACCCTCCTTGCCGCCGCCGCCGCCGCCGGGCTCGTCGAGGCGCTGGACGGCGAAGGGCCCTACACGGTCTTCGCCCCCACCGACGACGCCTTCGCCGCCCTTCCCGAAGGGACGGTCGAGGCACTCCTCGCCGACCCGGAGGCGCTGGCGGAGATCCTTCTCTACCACGTGGTCCCCGGTGTGGTGACTGCCGAGCAGGTGGTGACCCTCTCCGAGGCGGAGACCGCCCTCGGGGAGTCGGTGGAGATCCGCGTGGACGACGGCACCGTGCGCGTGAACGGCGCCACCGTCGTGGCCACCGACATCGAGGCCTCGAACGGGATCATTCACGTGATCGACCAGGTCCTCCTCCCGAACGGCGAGGGGTGACCTCGGTTTAGCCCTCCACGAGGGCGGTGACCCGGGCCTCCACGTCGTGGAGGTGGGCCCGGGTCACCGGGTCGAGCCCGGCCCTCCCCGCGGCTGTGCGCACGGATCCGAGGAGGGTCCGGAGTTCCTCCCGGGCGAGGGCCGGAACGTCTCCGGTCCCCCCGGTCTCGGGGTCCATGAGGGCGCCGAGACGCTCCACGTGGGCCCGCTGCAGGTTCCTCCGGTAGGGGTCGATGTTCGCCGCGGAGGCGAGCTCTCCCCACACCGCCCCCCTCAGGTCCGCCAGGTACTCGGGAAGGGGGTACGCCGGATGCCCGGCGAGCTCCGCCTCCTGCATCCGGAGCATCCGGGCCGGATCGAGGAGCTGGTTCAGGCGTGACGCCTGGAGCCCCCGGATCCGGTTCACCGCCCCCGAAGCCTCGATCCGGGTAAGGACTGCGGGTTCGTTCAGCCAGGTCGGGGTCTCGAAGAGCTCCCGGGCGAGGAAGGCCACCGCCGCCCGCTGCCGGTCGGCGGCCACCGGCACGTGAACCGGTCCGTCCTGGTCTGCGGCGCGGAGGGTGGTATGCACCCCTCCCACCACCGTCACCACGTGGCCGATGTAGCGGTTCCATGAGCTCACGAGTTCGCCGTAGAGCTCCGAGAGCTCCGAGTAGTCCTCGCCCGGGGTTCCGGTCCGGGTCCACTCGGGAAGGTTCGGGAGCACCCGCCTCAGGTTCGCGATCCCGTACCCGGAGGCCCTGACCGGGTCGTCTCCCAGGTCCTCGGTCTGGTTGTCGGGGTCGAAGTTCCCGGCGCCGAAACGGAAGCGACGGTCGTCGGCGTGGGCCCGGACGAAGGCGTCGAGGGCGCCCCGCTCGTCGTCGGGGGAGGTGGTGCCCGGGAAGAGCCGGTACCCCCACTCGATGGCGT